>DGDV01000049.1 GCA_002385625.1 Firmicutes bacterium UBA3943 | reverse complement strand
GTCTTGACAAGGGGTACATCTTATATTTGCCTGCGGTGTTCTTGCGGAAGCATCGGAGAGCTACTTGTCCATCGAATACGGTTCATTTGCAATAGATGGATCTTACTCATTATCCAGTATTGAATCACCCACCGAAACAATTACTTCTAAAGAAAAGATTTGTGATCTCCAAAAGCCTACCATTGGTGGTGAGTTTAAGTCCGGTCCATGGCTGTTTGGTGGCTGGTATGGTGTTACAGATACAAAACGGGTTATTTCAATTTATTTTGGGCAGCCCGAAGTGAAGCATGATGCTGTGGCCGGCGCCTTTTACTTGGGTTATGATTTTCTTCCTGCAAAGGATGCTACCTTGGCTCTACTTGCCAGTTATTCCTTTTTTAGCCATGAAAAAACTTTCGAATATTCATATGGATGGGATTATTGGTATGAGCATGGATTTGAAAAAAGGAACATAACAGTGGATTCCCTTGGCCTTGGTGTAAAATATGGACGGCAAATCGGACGGTTTAATTTTGAACTCCTTTTCCATTACGGAATTGATGATCACATGGAATATGAGTACTACGACATATATGAGTTCAAAGACATAGAATATCCTGATGGCTTTGTTTATGAAGATACAGAAAAAAGGAAATGTGATGGTGATTATAAAGGATACTTTATTAAACTTGGTTATCGGATTACGGATAATTTAAATTTAAAGTTATGAATACCATTACCACGGATAGGACAAATGCAGACAATCTCATCAATTTACCACTCCCTGACAAATTTATATTTATTATTATACCCTTTTTTTATTTTTCGCAATTAATCCGGTGGTTAATAACATATTTCGACATATTGCTATAATCCGTCACCCAAAAACCTTCATGTTTTGAAAAAGGGTTAAACTTTATTGTTTGTTTTAAATTCATGTCTTGAAAACAACCGTTTAAAAATAGGGTTAATCATTTGCCGACTTTCTTCTTTATCTTTACTTGAAAGGCTTTTACAGACCAAGAAAAGTCGTGCCTTTGCTATGGATAGAACAGAGTGACAGCAGTTGGACCGTCTTCGATGGACAAGTAGCCCTGCTCTTCAAAAAGGCAACAACCCGGGTGAATATCCCGGGTTGTTGCCTTTTGTCCCTTCTTCTTGTCTTTACCTATGCCCTACAAACATCTGGCCCAAAAAATCCGTCACAGTTCGCCACCAGGCGGTGATGGCATTTAATGCCTGTACCTCACTTTGGGCCGTCAGCAGCGCCTCCTTTACAGTTTTGCCGTCGATCGTTAACAGTACCTTCCCAACCATAGCACCCTTTGTTACCGGCGCGCGCAGCGATTTTTTCAGCTCGACTTTGACCCGGGGTTTTTCCTTTATATCACGGCGGAGGACCACACTTAGAGCTTCTGGTAAAATGGCATTGACATATTTTTGTTTCCCTAAAACCACCGGTACCTTCCCCAATGTGGCGCCGGCTGGGTAGATCAAAGTTGCCTGGTATTGACTGAAGCCATAATTGAATAACTTACTCATCTCCCGGGACCTTATTTTTGCCGTTTTCGCTTTCATGATCACAGTAATCATCCGCACGCCGTCACGTTTTGCTGTTCCTACCAGGCAAAAGCCGGCATCTTCGGTAAAACCCGTTTTCAGCCCGTCACAGCCCTGGTAAAACCGGACTAAATTGTTGGTATTTCGCAGGTACGATTTCCCATCCCGGACGCTGTCCAACCATGTTCCCGTCCACTGCAGCACTTTGGGATGTTTCAGCAATTCTCTGGCCAGTACGGCCATGTCATAAGCGCTGGTCATGTTCCCCGGGCCTTTATGATCGGGGGTTAAACCGGTGGTATTATAATAAACAGTATTTTTTAGTCCCAATTCCTTGGCCCGGCGATTCATCAAGGCGACAAAGCGTTCTTCCGACCCTGCCAGATGCTCAGCCAAGGCGTAGGATGCGTCATTGGCGGAGACAATACAGATGGCCTTCAACAGATCGGCAACAGTCATAACCTCCCCCGGTTCCAGCCAGATCTGGGAACCGCCCATCCGGCACGCCTCGGGACTGGCCACCACCTCATCTGTGAGTTTAATTTTGCCCTCATCCAGCGCCTCCATGGCCAAGAGCATTACCATCATCTTGGTTACACTGGCCGGCGGCAATGGTTTGTGGGCGTTTTGTTCCATTAAAATTTCTCCGGTGGATTCTTCCATCAGGATTGCCGACTCCGCCTCAACCCGCATACCCGGTTCCGACAGTACGCTTCCTTGGCAGAGCCCAAAACTGCCCCCAACAAATATGGCCCCAACAAGCGGAACAATCAACCACCGTCGCATTGTTCTGCCTCCTTAAGTTAATAAGAAAACTACCTGTGCTCTTATTCTCTGCAACAGGTAGTCGTCTTATTCCCGCTTTGGCTTTGGAGGCTAGTTCATCCTGAGCAAATGGATTTTATAACGGCGGGGTCCAGCAGCGGCGCCATTTCCACCCTGTTCCTACCCTTTTCTTTCGCCACATACATGGCTGCATCCGCCCGGGCCACCAACTCTTCCAGGCAACTTTGAAACCATTCTTCGTTAAAATTCTCCATTCCATCCCCGTTTTTAATGGGTAGAAGCGAGGCCACGCCAAAACTGGCGGTTACTTCCAAGCGGTTCTGGCAAAGTTTCCTGGCAACCAAGGCATTACGGATACGTTGGGCAAGCTCTTTGGCCCCTTCCGGCCCGGTCTGCGGTAAAACCAGGATAAATTCCTCCCCGCCATAGCGGCAGGGAATATCGTAGTCGCGGACCTGTTCACAGATGATGTCCGCCACTTCCGACAGAACTTGATCGCCCACGGTATGGCCAAAAGTGTCGTTAATCTTTTTAAAGAAATCAATGTCCAAAAAGATCAGGCTTAAGCTATAACCGTAGCGCCAAGACTTCTTAGCCTCTTCCCGCAAGCGTTGCAGCACGAAACTCCGGTTGTACAAACCGGTCAGTTCATCTCTGGTGGCTTGACGGTAGAGCCGGGAGAGATTCAGGTATAACCGGGCATTTTCCCGGGCGGAACTTACGGCCATTTCATGGTTTAACGCATTCTCCATGTGTATACCGCATCTGCCAACAAAAAGTTCCGTCAACTGGCGGGCACGGCGTGAAAAACCACCCTTCCGGCGCATCAAGACCAAGACACCTTTTAACTCGCCACGAGACATCAGGGGCAAGCCCAACCAAGCTGCTATTGGTAGATCCTCCGGCTGTGACTGGTCCTTTTTAAGATAAATACTTTTTCCGGCGGCAGATACCTGTTCGACCAAGCCTTCCTTCTTCTTCAAAAAGCGGATGGCCGGATGTACCTGTTTGGCAGGAATACCTTTTAATGTCCTGATTTTCATTTCCTTATGAATCTCATCATACCAGAACAATGCGCCAGCCGTGGCCTTAACGCGGGGAAGCAGCATACAGATGATCCCCTTCATCAGCGGAACAAAGGCCAGTTCCTGCTGGAACACGCTTTCCATCTCATAGAGTTGGCGGTAGAGGATGCGATTCATTTGATGCTTAAGTGTTAAAAAACCTAAAAAGGCCAGTAACCCAAAGAAGGCCTCGTTAAGCATCATCACCCCACCCTACTATATGACTTTTCTTACTTTATATCGGTTGCTTTTGACAAATATTTATGGGGTTTTTACTGGTCGCAACTTAAAACCGGCATTGGGGGCCAGTTCATTTTCCCGACCCGCCGGAAATGTAATAACGTTACGCTGTCCGTCACTGAAAAAACGAAGATGCGGTTTTTTTTCATAACGTTTAAGATGGGCCGCCAAACCCCATGGCGTATCGCCGGCTTGGATCCGTTCGATGGCCAAGGGGTTAAAAGCTTTGGCAAAGGGTGAAGGAGCCGGTCCAGAACCGACCAACACAATGGCATCATGTTTATAGCTAATCCCATCATATTGACCAGACACCGCCAATTCCCGGGGTTTAGGCCAGACACCGAAGGGCAATGACAAACTGGTCATTTTGTATCCCGGCAGATACTTCTCAATCTCCCGCTTTGCCAAGGCCAATTGCCTTTGGACCTCCTCCGCGCCCACCTTACCCAAATTTTGGTGCCAATATGAATGGTTGCCAATCTCAAAACCATTATCCCGCAGGAATTTCAGTTTGGTTTCGATGTACTCTTCCTGGCCAAATAAACGCAGCCCTTTTTTGATGGCCGGCAGGACAAAAAAAGTCCCCCGGGCCGGAAAATCCGGATGCTTACGACTGAATTCCAGCATAATCCCAACAGCGCATTCAGGATCGAGCCGCCAGCCCTTCCCGTCCGGAATAATCCTGAACTGGCCCTCGCTGGAATCATCAAAGGTTAACACCACCGGGGTCTTTCCTTTTGGCACAGCAAAATCCTTGGCCACCAGGTCCCTCAGATTGATAGGATAATATCCGCCTTGGTAAAGAGCCTCCAGATCCTTCCGAAAATTCTCAGGCGTCCGCCGCCAGTCACCTTCGGGGTAACCGATGAGATGGTACTCAAGCACCAGTACTTCTCCAAGTTCATTACCGGTTTGCTGATAATCGGGCCGGGCCGTTCCTTCACTATTAATAACAGAAGTCGTAAAAAATAAGCCAACAAGCAACAAAAGCAAGAATAACCGGTTCTTCTCCATCTGTCTACAACCTCCTCAATAACTAATTATTAGAAATTTGCCGATACTCCGGTGTATCCTGCTGTTTTTTCTCAATCCCATCATTTATCTTTCCAAGGACGAAAGAGGTCGGAAAACTCTCTTCCGTTAAACAAAAGGTATTTTCAGCGCTAAAGCGAATATCTCCCTAAGAAACAAGGAGGCAGTAAAGTGAAGGATGTACAGAACTATCCAGACCTTAGAGGAATTGCCATTCAACAGGTAGGCATCAAAAATGTTCATCTCCCCGTGTTGATTGCTACTAAAGCCGGCGGAGCCCAATCCACTTTGGGCGAGGTTACTGTTTCGGTGGATCTGCCTAAGGATTACAAAGGCACCCATCTCAGCCGCTTTATGGAGGTACTGGTCGCCTGGCAGGAGAAAACTATCTCCGGTTGGGAACTGAAGAGTATCCTGAAGGAAATAACCGAACGTTTGAATGCGGCCTGCGCTGAGCTCTCTTTGCGCTTTCGTTATTTTCTGCCAACCACCGCCCCGGTCAGCGGCAGCCGGTCGCTGCTGGATTATAAATGTGAATTTTGGGGACGATGGAACCGCGGCAAGTTCGATTACCAGCTGGGTGTGGAGATCCCCGTAGTCTCCCTTTGCCCGTGCAGTAAGAGCATTGCCAAGTATGGCGCCCACAACCAACGGGCTTTTATCCGGGCATGGCTAAGTTTTAAGCGCGGCCAATATCTATGGATCGAGGATGCCGTTGCTCTGTTGGAGAAGCAAGGCAGTTGCCAGGTTTATCCCCTGCTCAAACGGGAGGATGAGAAGGCAGTCACCGAAGCCGCCTATGAAAACCCCAAGTTTGTTGAAGATATCCTCCGCGATTCCGTGCTGGCCCTGCGCAGTGACAACCGGATCCGCGGTTTCCGCCTGGAGGTGGAGAGCTTCGAGTCCATCCATAACCACAGCGCCTTCGCCCGTCATGAAGAGGAGTTGGGATAAAGGCAAAAGCCCGCCAAAAGGCGGGTTTTTAAAATTGCGCCAAGAACTTCTTTTAATATATTGTATATATTGGTATAACACTCGGGTCATCAAAGCTACCGGCATTGCTTGCCACTGTCACATAGACAACTGCAAAATATGCTTTGCCCCGCACCACCGGGCCTTGGGGCAAGCGGCACAGTCTTGCGCCGGGGTAAAATCCTGCGGTTCCCGGGCCATGGCCAAGCCTTCCACCGCCCGGATCAACTCAGTCTCCCATTTAGCCATAATCTCAGCGGTTATCGGTTCCTGCCAAACCTGACCGGTGTTTAAGAAGAATAATTCGGCCCGGACAGGCAAAACACCAAACATTTTTTGCACTGCAAAACTATAGGTCAATAACTGGGGCCGGTAGGCCGCTGCTATCTTGGGCAAATCCGTCCGGTTGATCCGGTTGGTCTTAAAATCAACCACATTAATCTCCTCTGTACCCAACACGGTCAAGCGGTCGATAATACCGTGAAGGAAGCAATTGGCACCCAAAGGCACAGTAAAGGGATACTCGGAATAGACCTGCCCATCAGCAGCAGCATAGGGACTGTTGCGGTAGGTCTCCCACATCTTGCCAACAATCTCCCGTAAAGCCAGCCACTCCTCCTCCGGCAGCCAACGGAGATTGGCCGTAATATATTCCTCAACAGTAGTCTTATCCGGAGCTTTCATGGCGCAAAGTTGATGGACCAACTGGCCGATTAATACGCCATAACCACCGGTATCACCTTCGCTTATCTCATCCGGTTCAATTTGATCAGCGACAACCCCCAAGCGGTACCGCCAATAGTAATAACTCGGGCAAGCGAGGTAGTCCAGTAGCGGGGTGACAGAAAACCGGAGCATACGCGGGGTAAGTTGCTCCCGTTTTGGCAAGGGTGCCACGGAAACCTCGCTAGCAGCTGCAATCTCCGCTCCCGCAGTCAGTAGCTCAGAAGAAATGTCAGCAGCAGCATCGGTCACACCATGATGGATAACCACCGCTTGTCCGCCAATGGTTACCTGTTCCTGTTGCTGCCAGTTGTCGGGCAGACGCAGGCGCAACCAATCCGCCCACGACCTGTCTTCCTTTATTTCTTCCACATCTTCCCGCACACCGGAAAAGACCAGATAATCCTTGGCCCGAGTCAAAGCCACATAAAACAAGCGTTTCAGCTCGGCGATCTCCTCCCGCATGTTCTGTTCCCGGATGGTCCGCCAAAGTGTGGGTTCAAGACTCTCCCCTTCCCCGTCGGGGACCTTAAAGGCAAAACCGAAGTCCGGATGGGACATGATCGAAGCATAATCCCGATGGCTAAACCCTCTTTCCAATTCAGCCAAAACCACCATGGGAAACTCCAAGCCTTTGGCGGCATGAACCGTCATGATCCGGACCGCATCAGCCCCTTCGGTCTCCAGTTGGGCTTCCCCTTCCCTTTCTTCCGCACCGATCAATTGGCCCACATAATCCAGGAAATCTCCCAGCCCATACCGGCCGCCGGTCAACGCAAACTCATCAGCCTTCCGCAGGAGTTTTTCCAAGTTGGCCAGGGCTCTTTCGGCGTAAGGCAGCGTACAAAGGGTTTCTTCATAGTTCAATTCATCCAAAGCATAACGGATCATCTCCGCAACAGTCAGGAAGGATCTGCCAACTTGGAACTCCTTGACCACCCGCCGCAGCCTCAGCATTCGTTCCCAAGCAGCCTCCTCCATCTGCTCAGGACGGGTATTCAGGTGATAAAAAGCCTCCAACAGCCCACCCTTTGTCTGGGCCAACCAGTAAAGATCAGTATCGCTTAAACCGGCATAGGGTGACCGCAACAGAGCCAATAAACTCAAGCTGTCTTCGCTGTTACGAATTAACCGGATCAGACTCAACTGGTCCTGGACCTCTTGCAAGCCATAATATCCGGATCCGCCCGACAGAATATAGGGAATTCCCCAGCGGTGCAAAGCAGCTTCATAGTCACCCACATGGGTCATGGCCCGCAGTAAAATCGCCACATCTCCCGGACGCAGAGGCCGTTTCCCACCGCCCTCAGCAGTGGAAAATGCTGTTCCGGCAAAGACATCCCGCAAGAACAAGGCCAGGTTTTCCGCTTCTTGTGTCCTGTCTTCTTCGGCAGTCGCCAAAAGATGCATCCTGGGTGATCCTTCTCCGCCCGCCTCCCCGGTCAGACCCGCCACCAGTGGTTGGTAATCAATGGGCCCATTCGCAAACAAGGGTGCACAGATGGCATTAATGCTCTCGATCAACACCGGGTGGCAGCGGTAGTTCTCCTGCAACGGCAACACCCTGCCGTTGCCTACTTTTAACTCCTCCGCCAATTGCCGGACCACCTCAACCTGGGCCCCGCGGAACCGGTAAATCGACTGCTTCGGGTCGCCCACCACAAACAAACGGCCCCGCTCCATCCGCTCTTGGCGGGACAACAAACGGACAAACTCCAATTGCAAGTGATTGGTATCCTGAAATTCATCCACCATAAAATAGGCGTAGCGTTCCTGGCACAAACGGCGGATCTCCGGATGCTCCCGCAGGAGATCACGGGCCTTAATCTGCAGATCAGTAAAGTCCAAAGCGCCTTGGAGTTCTTTTGCCCGCCGGTATTCTTCCGCCAAAAGATTAAGGAACCGAACCGTCACGGGAATGCGCCAGAGAAATTCCTTGTTAGCAAAGTACTCCAAAACCGCATCGATGGCCAGATGTATTCCTTCTAAATACTCACGAATGGATTTCCCCAGTGTTCTGGGGAACATGGCTTGCAAACGGTTCAAACGCCGCACGGCCTCGGCAGTCTCCTCCGCCGGATCGGGGAAGAGCTCTGCCAGTTGCGTCTCAGCCTCAGCCAACACCGCTTTGGTACGTTCCGTCAGTCGTTTCCGGTCGGCATAGTTCAGCAGGTCCAAAACAGCAGACCGCAGACGTTCCACGGGAGCTTCACCCAGAACTGTATTCTCCATGGTTGTCCTGGCCCAATCAGGCAGAGTCCGGCCAAATTCCCGTAATTTGGGAAAAAAGATCTTTAATTGGCGGAGAAAAAATGGGATGCCATGATCAATAACCATCCGCCAGTAGGCTTCCTTTTCATCGGGCGTACCTTCCCGGGCGGCCCTGGTCGCCGCCCGTTCCGCCGCAGCCGCCAGCAGAATCTGTTCCTCGCCTTCACTGAGGATACGCAGGTTGGGCACTACACCGGAAACCAGCGGGAATTCCCTGAGCAAGGCCTGGCAAAAACCATGAAAAGTCCCAATGTAAGCCGATTCCAACGCTTCCAACCGGCTCTGCCAATAACCACGTCTTTCTCCTTCTGCTGTCAGCATCCGCTCGGTCATCGCCTGCCGGACACGGGTCTTCATCTCATAGGCGGCTTTCTGCGTGAATGTAATCGCCACAATTTCCCGGGGATCCAAGCCTTCCTGTTCCACCAAGAGCAAATATTTCTCAGTTAAAACCCGCGTTTTGCCTGTTCCAGCCCCGGCGGTTACCAGCAAATCACAACCCAGTTCCCGGACGGCTTCTAACTGCTGCCTATTCATCTTCATCGGTCATACCTCCCGAATGCAACCGACGACAAACCGGGCGGTAATCACAGCCTCTGCGGCATTCGTCGCTGGTCAGACGGAAATCACCGTTTCTGATGGCCGCGGCATATTTGAGGATGAAATCCACCGTCAGGCCGAGTTTTTCCCGCCAATCCACGTCTTCCACCGGTTTGTATACGCGCACACCTGTCTCCTCTGACCAGGACTTTCGCCAGAGACCCTTTGTCCGTTCCCGTTTCAGCAAGCTGTAATATCCGCCGCCCTTGCTTTCACTGCCCGTGAATATGGTTTCTGCGGCCAACAGATAAAGGGGGAGTTGCAGATCCAAGCCCTTTTCCAGTTGGCTCCTGGTGGGCACTTGGTTAATTTTGTAGTCAAAAATGATAAAAGCCTTCCCATCGGTACGAAAATCCAAGCGGTCAATCTTACCGATCAACCTTACCTGCGCTTTTCCCTCACCCAGAACCAAGCCCTTCTCCCGGGCGGAACCGAATTCCAGTTCAAAATAGCCAGGCAGATAGGAGCCGTTGATCCTGCTCTGCCAGTCCAATTCGTCATCGACAAAATACCGGAGCATCCGGCGGAGGCTCTCCCGTTGCAAGCGCCGGAGCACTATTTGTCCCAGTTCATCTTCGGCTGTCTCCGGCAGGGGAAATTCCTCGTCAAGCAGCTCATCCAGCCTTCTTAGATAACTTTCCCGTTGCTCCCGGTTTAAAGCGATACCGGCATAATCCCCCAGAAACACCCGGAGGATTTCGTGGCTGACGGTGCCCAATTCCAAGGGTTCCGCCATCAGCGCAGGGGTTTTTAGGGGTTCAACCCCCAAAACCTTTTGACAATAGAAGGCAAAGGGACAACGGGCATAACCCTCCAATGCCGTAATGCTGAAGGGATAATCCGGGGAAAAGTGTTGGGCCAACCTCTCCCGGATCTCTCGGCTCTCTCCAATCAAGCCCACATACCGTGCTTCTCCCCGGCGGCGGTTTTGTTCAACAAGGCCCTGTTCCAAGAAGGCCGGGTTATGCAGAGCTTTGTTGAATTTCAACTCCCGGCTGCTGATGGGAGGGAGTCGAAAACGGTAAACCGGTGAATAATGGGGCCATGTGGGTTTCCCCAAGGCCTCCCGGACCTCCCGGAGAAAAACTGAAACAGCTTGCGGTCGACCGTCGGCATCGCCAAGTGGGCAAGACAAGATCAGTTCTTCACCGGCGGCCTTCACCAACTGGTAAAAATTCTCCCGCTCCCCACGGAGGAATTCCTCCGGCCCCTTCAATGAATAGCCCAACTGCCGGAGGCGGTTTAAACTCTCCTGATCGAGCAAACCGGACCTGGATGGTGTCCGGGGAAACTCCCCCTCCACCAGGCCACAGAGGAAAACCACAGGGAACCGTAGGCCTTTTAGCTCCGCCGGATGGGTGATAACAACCCCTGCACCGGGGCGACGGTATTCCGGCGCCCGATAATCGGCAAACAGCAATTCAATGAGGGGCAAGAATTCTTCGATTGTCAAAGGAAGCCCTTGCCAACCAGCCAGCTTCGTCAGGTTCGCCCATCTCTCCCAGGCTGTTTCGGCTTCGGCTTGCATACGCCTGATTCTTAGTTTCTTCAAGAACCAGGGAGACTTTGGATCTCTGTCGGGTACATTAAGATCCGGCAAGGAAAAAAAGGCATGGCCAAGACGCCAAAAATCACCCAAAGTAGCCGGCGGTTCCATGGCCAATAAATGGGCCAGGCCCATCATGGCTTCGGCTAACATAGGGTCGGCCGTCAGTGAACGTTTCTCCAGCCATTCGACCCAAGCCGTAAGCGTCAGCGGCCAAATCCCGGCGGTGTAAAAATCCTCCCGGAGCCAGCCGTCAAAGATCCGGCCATAATCACCGGTGAAATACTGGGTAAAAAGCCGGGTAATCTCACCCCATGCACCATTGGCCGCCACAGCCTTTAAATAAAGGAAATATCCCGCAAGCTTCGGCAAGCTTGTCCAGGCAGGCATCGGTTCCCGTTCCACCGGGATCTCATACTCAGAGAAAACCTGAAGGATAATGGGAAGATAGGTATCGGTATTGCGGCAAACCACGGCAATATCCGATGGGGAGCGACCGACAGCCAGCCTTTGCCTAATCTCCCGTGCCAATCCCCGCACCTCCCATTCCCGATCGGAACCAGTAAAACCTCTAACAACCCCAGTGTTTTCCGCCAGCAGATCCAGCAGCACCTCGGAATTACCGCGGGAGCTCAGTGCAGTTGTGAGTAGGGGTTCCTCGAGGATCACCACTTCTCCCCGGCCCTTTAAAAAAGCCAATAGTTCTCGCTGGATACCGGTAAATTCCTGAAAACCCACAACCAAGACCCGCTGGAGTTGCTCGGGTATCCCCCGGCTCTGCAAAATACGCAACGCTTCCCGGAAGGCGTCTTCTGGATCAACTTTACCAAGCTTGGTTAATACCGAATGGTATTCCCGGTAAATCCCTTTAATCCCAGGGGCTGTTTTAATCCCTGCCTCCTCCAGGACCTTCGGGGTTACTTCCGCTTGTTTGAACTCACGGAACAGGCGTGCTACCGCCCTAGCCATCCCCGCCTGGGCCAATTTGTCCGGAGCACCGGACTCTGCCATCTGCCTCATCCGGTCCCGGGCAATACCCCACAGTAAAAAAACTTGCTCAGCACTACTTAAGCCCCTTCCCAAACTCTGATAACGGGTCAACGTCTCCACCAACCCGCCAAACAGGCTCAAGTTAATACCACCCAGCCAACCCAGGGCCGTTAATAATTGTTCCTCCCAATAGCGCAACAAAAGATGGCTGGAGAATAGAACAGTCCCCTGGACCCCCCTGTTGCGCCAATCCCGTATGATCTCGATGATGGCCTGCTTCTGCCCGGCACTGTTCATCTCATAACCCCCATGCAAATCGGTCATAAAATTATTTCGGTTTTCTTCCCGCAATACCTGCCGTTAATATAATCCCATTGACCGCCATGACTGGTAATAACACCGGTTATGACCAGGCTGCCACGATAAAAGGCATAAAAACAGGGACCTTTCCTTAGGAAGGAGGCCCTCTGCTTAACTCCGTTAATTTAATTTACGGCTGCAAAAAATATCCGTATCGTCAGGGGCGATTTTTTATTTATTTATTCAAAGAGTAATGCCGCCCCTACGGTACCAGGACCGGTATGCGCCCCAATGACCGGCCCAACCTGTGTAAATATACTGACGGGAATTTGGATGGCATTTTCCAGAGCTTCCTTCAGATACTTGCCGACCTCCAATGCCGCACTATGGGCCACAGCCAAGCGGGCATCCTTTCTTCCTGCCACCAACCTCTGAAAGGCTTTAATGATACAATTTATGGCCCGGTCTTGTCCACGTGCCATGGCAAAAGAGTGATAGATCCCATCGTCTCCCACCCGGATCACCGGTTTAATGTTTAAGATTGTTCCCGCCAAACTATTTACCTTCCCTATTCGTCCGCCTTTTTGGAGATATTCCAGGGTATTCAAGGTAAATAATGTTTCCAGGTTTTCCCGCGCTTTCGCTAACCTCTCCAGGATACCGGTAATTTTTATCCCTTCCTTGATTAGCCTGGCCGCCTCCATCACCAGTAATCCCAGGCCTAAACTGATACTTTTGGAGTCAACCACATGAATGCTATCCGTTGCCAGTTTTTCCTTGGCCAGATAGGCCGCATTCAAAGTCCCGCTTAAGCCCGACGAAATATGAATGGAGATAATCTCTTGGTACTCCTCCAACAGTCGGCTGTATAACTGGCCAAACTCCTCCGGAGACGGTTGAGAGGTCTTGGGAAGAACCTTTTCTTCCGCCAAGCGACGGTAAAAGTCTTCACTGGACAATGTTCCGTCCGTGAATTCTTCATCCGCAAAACGTAACTTCATGGGGATGACATGAATATCATGGAGGGTTCTGACATCCTCCGTCAAATCAGAAGTACTGTCTGTTACCAAAGCAATTTTCCGCACAATCTAGCCCCCGTTCCTTTTTCTGTTCCATAAATCATAAATCCCGTTATGAGCATTTTCCCGTGGGTTCTCTTTTATCATTTTTATCTTTTACTTAGACGTGGCTAATCCGGAAAATGTCACAAGAAAAATGATTTTTAACAATAATAAAGAGCAGGTTATCCACCTGCTCCTGATGGCACATTACCAGATCCTCTTAATTAGCACCGCTAAAGATTCTCATTAGTATATTACTTGACTTTTTTTCCGCCTCTCTGATACGATTTTGCACTTTCACTACTTCCTCGGTCATCTCCAATTCCTCGTAATAGGACTTTGCCATGTTGTAAAAGTCGATGGCCTCTTTAAACTTTTTGTTGGCCATTTGCACCTCTGCCTGCCTGTGATATTTTCTTGCCGTTTCATACTTTTTCTGCCTTGCTTCGGCTTCTTCCAACTTAACCTGGGCCTCGGCAATTTTCCCCTCCAAAATGTTTCTCATATTATCAAAACCAACCCGGTCGGCAATACTGCGGGCGCGGACATACTTTTGCTTTGCCCCGAGATAGTTTTTCCGGTCAAAATCATTATCTCCGCTTTCTGTCAGTTCCAGTACGCTGATATAGCCTTGGGTCTTGGCAATCCGTTCCTCCAATGCCTTACCGGCAAAGCCCAGGCCTTCCCCATCTGCTTTGGCATTTAGATAACTCATTAATGCCATTTCATAATTCCTGTTTGTAAAATGTTCATCTCCATCGACAATGGCATTGACAAAATCATATTTCCTTTGGACTCGTTTTTCCGCCTCTTTATCCCTGTCTTCTTCTTTAACAAGACTCAAGCCCTTTAAAGATTCTCCGTAGGCATCCAGCCCCTGTTTGTATTCTCCCTCCTTGACCAATTGGTCACCGGTTTCTTCATTTTTCACAATATCCGCCCTGAGTTTAGCCTCTCTTTGATTTTGTTCCATAATTGCCTTAGCTTTTGCTTGCGCTGCCATAATGTGACCGCGCACAAAAAGGCCGCCGACCAAGAGAACTAAAACCATAGCCGCTACTGCTGCTACCTTCAAATATTTTCGCTTCTTACCTTCCGAGTTATCATTAAAGACTTTGTTAACCATAATCGCAGCAATTGTGTAGTTATTCAAGACATCATTTTGTTTACCCAAAATGAGTTCTTCTAAATTATCGACAAATTCCTCCGGTTCATTGGCCTCCCGCAATACATCAATAATTTCAGTACCACTAGCGTTTTCCCACATACCGGAGGTGCAAAGAAGGATTGTATCTTTCTCCCTGAGATAAATTTTCCTGGATATATAAGGCTTAAATTTCTTATTTGTTCCCAGGTAATTCAGGAGGTTATGGCGTTCCTCGTGCTCACTGATGTCATCTTCCGATATTTTGCCAGAGTCGGCCATCAATTGGGCAATACTCTGATCTTTGCTCTTAAAATTAAACCGTTTATTCCGGAAATGATACAGTCGTGCATTTCCGGCCACTGCATAAACCATCTTGGTATAGTCGGTTATCATCAATGCCAGGCTTGCCTTCCGCCGCACACTACGGCTCTCATTCACCAAAAGATTATGGGCATTCTTCAAGTACTGTCTTATTTTACGCCGGGATAATGAAGGTTTTTCCATAAAGTCGGCAAAAAGTGCATGCACGGCAATTTCCGCGCTTTCTTTTTCTTCATCGGAATCAATACCGTCCGCCACAGCATAGCAAGCTAGATCATCAAGTTCCATGAAGGCAAAATAATCTTTATTAGTACGAAACGTACCCGGCTCGGAGACAAAATTGGTCTTAAACTCACTGCTGTTCTTCCTCATGCCAACCACTCCGTTACTTTTTTAACTTATTTATATTCAATAATAATCAGGGTTGCATTATCTTGATGTGGTAAATCTTTCCTGTCAATCAAATCGATGATCTCCTCGGCAATGCGCGTGGGTGAGGTTTTCTTGGCAAGCAGGTGCTCGATCTCCAACTCGGATAGGCTATTGTAAACCCCGTCGCTGCACAGGATCACCTTATCACCGGGACTAAGCCTGATGGTTTTGTTATAGATCTCAATATCCTTAAATCCTTCATGCCCAATATAGCTTGTCAGCCGCTTCTTTTTGGGGTTACGGATCAATTCCTTCTCGGAAATCTCGCCTGAAAGATAACGTTCCTCCAGCACCCTTTGGAAAACATGTTTCTTATTGAGGTTTTCCAACTCACCGTCGCGAAAGAGAACAATTGCGCTGTCGCCGACAGAAACCCAGTAAAGTTCATTTTCGTTAATGACAACCGCCACAAGCGTCGTTCCGCTTCGTTCGCCTTTGCCTTGTTGGAGCACACGTTGGTTACACAATAAGACCGTTTCCCGGAAGAATTTTTCTAACGGATGAATATTCCCCGTGTTCCGAAATCTCCGGACAAAAGTCTCCACTGCCGTATGGCTGGCCATTTTCCCTTGGGTATAGCCACCCATTCCATCGGCCAGTACGGCTAACAGCCCGTTTTCAGTGCTGGTTGTGGCGAAAGAATCCTCCTGTTGTTCCCTTTTTCCGATGGTTTGTGCATTACCCACAACTAGTCTTTGTTTTTCCGTGTTCTTATTCAGCAGGTGTTTTAGAAAAAAAAGAAGCGCAATGACGTTCAGTAATATGTAAATGACTAGATCCGGTTTCATATTATCTCCTTTTTATCCTCTTTATCCGTGTTATCTTCGTTCTCCCATTCAAAATGAATACCGCACAAGGGGATAAAAACAAATTTGCTTCTACCCATCTGAATAACATCATAGCCGTTTAACTCAACCGGAGAATAGACCGCTTCATTGTTATGGTAAACCAGACCAACCCCGTCCCCAGGAATAAGGAAAAAATTGCGTTCCTTCGGGTTATAACTGATAATGGCGTGATTTTTTCGGGAGATGGCATTGTCACCCGAGATACAGATATGCATCTCTTCTGACCGGCCAATAAAGTTTTTCTCCGTCCGGACTTTAAAATCCACCCCTTTTTGGGGGCCTTCAATACAAACCAGCCAACCGACAACAGGGTCCATCCCGTCTTGATCATCCCAATAGGCCATGGTTTTTGCGTTATTGTCATCGGTGTGAGAGATGGTCTGCATCCGTTTGTTGGCGCCCTTCCGGGATGACCGTGGGCTTTCCGCACCTGCAACATTGCAATATGGACAAGTATTACCGTGTTTTCTGGTGCTATATATATGTCCGTTAACACATCTGACGAGATTTGCCATTGGTGTATGTACCTCCGTTTTGCAAATTTTCACACCTGGACCCGCGCCCGTCCTGCTCATAATCGGTGGGAACAGGACAACATAAGCTGAGACCCTATTTCACCAGGAGTTTTGTGTTGGCGATATAAATCATGTCACCGGAGTTAAGCTTGTATGGTTTTCCGGTCTCAATCTTAATCTTGCTCCGCTCATTCTTGCGCCGCAAGCCGCTTCCATTGGTCGAACCGATATCTTCTATGTACCAATTGTTACCGGCATAATTCAATACCGCATGTTGTTTACTGATCAACGAAGCGTACTCGGAGATGGTGAGATCAATATCAACATCCGCATCTTTTGAACCTTTACCTATTATCAACGATGTCCTGGCCTTAATGTCCCAAACCCTGACATTTCTCCCTTCATCATCTTGCAGGACTAATTGGGTAATACCGGGACGCTTATCTTGATAGCGAAGGACAAAGACAGAGATCCTAATCAAATACACCAGCAGGAGCAAACCGCCTGCGACTATGCTCCAAACCTTTATGTCACTGTTGGTATTGACAAAAAAGATATAGTAATAGGTGCCGAAGCAAGCCGCCAGGATCAAGAGGTTAATAAGGAAATTTAGGAATGACAGTTTCTGTTTTTGGGTATACCGTTCAATTTTTCTAATAAGAAAGTAACGCTTAATATGCCTCGGCAAATTGATCGCTTCCAGGATTCTTATAGTCAACACCCCCATCTGTGATGAGAGATTATTTGGTATTTTTTACATTGAAATATCTCATAAATAACTCAGTAGTATCCAACGGGTTTTTATGATTTTCCCCTTTGCTTTTGATGTGTGTCTCTTTTGTTTTAGGATTAAAGCCAAAAAAACTTTCAAAGCTTTTTTCAAAATTACCAATGTCAAACCCTTGAAAACCTTGGTTTTTATCGGAACCGGGATCATACCGCTGAAAGGGCTTCCCTTGCTTAACAGAGACTCCGTCCATCTTGGCATCGTATTTTTTTCTTAACGCTTCGTCACTAAGGGTACTGTAAGCTTCGCCAATCTCTTTAAATTTTGCTTCTGCCTCTGCATTCCCGGGGTTGACATCCGGATGATACTTTCGGGCCAATCTTCTGTAGGCTTTCTTGATCTCTTCCTGGGAAGCGCTCTGATTAACCCCAAGGATTTCATAATAACTGGGCATGCTAATATTCACTCACTTTACAGCTTAAAATTACTTAACTTAAATTTTGTTCATAATATTATGATTATGATATATAATATATTTTAGTAAAATTTTTCACTTTGCGCAATGGTTTTTTATAATACTTTACCATTGTTTTAAAATTTAATTTCCAATAAACCTCTTTCCCTAATTTATACGTAATAAAACCGGACAAGGCACCTACCCTGTCCGGTTATTGACAAATTCAACATTTTTCCCCACTGCAGCCAGCCCGTTTTTGAAAGGAGAGGCAAACTCGTATTTTGCTTCGATCACAATCGCTCCCTTTTCGTTGAAAAAGCCAATCTTCCCATCCTCTTCGTACCTGGCTAGACCTTCCGAAAACCGGTCATAATCATTGTTATTTTTAATATAGTATGGCTTAATAACAAAGTTATCGTGACAATCAATATAAATCCAACCACGTATTTCGTCACAAACCGGAGCGATTACGTACTTTGAGAATTCTTCAGCAAAAATATACTTGGGTGCAATAACCACCCGACCGTTCGGGTCTTTATAACCACTTAAGCCATTTTCATCTTCATATGGAATGAGTTTTTGCTCAGAACATCCAACAAACAAGAATAACATTATGGAAACCAACATTAAAATTTGCCTCTGCACTGAACCGTCTCAACTCCCAGTAAATTCGTGTTTTTATCCTTTCGAAGTTTGCCCATATCTGAAAACTCCATGTTGGTACCTTTTCACCAACTTTGAGTGTCTTATTACTAATCTTTTCTACCAAATCCTCCCCATGGCAGCTAAAGACAATACATGACATCAAGATAAGGAATACTAGAGAAAGGATAAGCCTTTTTATTTCACAATTACCTCCCCAATTTCCGAGTCTACACGTCTTCGATGGTTACATATTTATATATTGATGTCCATGATTATAAAAATATGCTTGATGCAGAAAAGGCAGTTTTACACTGCCTTTTCTGCTCTTTGCGATTGTTTGTAACCAGAAAGCACCATGTTTACTCTGCAGCATAGCCGCCTTCGATCTTGACCAGATCGTTCTTGTCTTTCTTCTGTTTGATCACTAGGCGGAAGGTGCCTACACCCGCATCGGCACCGAAGTCCTCGGTATAATCCACCACAAAGGCATTGGGGAAATATACTTTCCGCACCATTTGACCAGCATTGAGCACTTCTAAAGTAGCTTTACGATAACAATCGGCTTTAACGGCAGGTACCAAGGACCACAAGGCTATTTTCATGGTGTCATCGGCTTGATCCCCATCGGTCGCAGTCAGGATCTTACCGGTAATCTCAAGAATCGAACCAACTTCGGTCGATCTGGCATTGGAGTCATCCGGGGTATCAGTTTTGTAGGTCGCCGTCAGGATATTATTGCTCCCCAGTTCAATCGTTTCTCCGCCTTCAATTTTCAGCCTGAATCCCATATTAATTCCCCCAATATTTTTTATTTATTAATACCCGCGGGCAGGTATTAATAGCGATTCAAATGAGATGATACATTCACTAAGTTGCAAAATTGTTTCTTATACCCCTCCTTGGCCATATGAGCGAAACCACAAGTGATTTATTGTGTAGTTAGTCCATTCTTAATTTTCTGTATACTCGGCTTAAAAATATTTGTTTTTCACTCCAGAGAAAGCAAACATTTAGTCTTTACAGAAGAAAAAACATGTTAATGTTACTGCCTTTTTTGTACTGCCCAGATTATTTTCTTATAATACAGTTCTTTACTTCCCTTGATAATCGTAAAGATCAACTGCGGGCACCCCCCTTTTATCTCGTCTGTCTTCAATTGACGTTGTATAAAGACATACGCTATTAACCTGCCGCAGCACTGGCGGAAGTACTCTTCGAGATGGTCACCTCCAGGTTCTTCACATTTCCGTTAAACACCAGGTCAATATGGCAGACATTATGTTGGGTATCAATGACAAAGTTCATATCGTCGCCGAACTGGATGACAGAATTGACGTAACCGGTGGCGTCCACCCAACGCCGTTTCTGGCTCTCCGGATGGTTGCTGAAGAATTTAACGATCTTATCCTGTTTAAAATCATTGGATTCGAAACGCAGGATCCGTTCAACATAAGTACTGGTCAATGTCTTGTAGATTGAATCATATCCGTCATCGTTCAAGGCCAGGCTTCTCGCTTTATAAACAGTGATCCGCTTGATGTCTTTGCCTTTATACTGGGCATTCTCCGAGGAGAAGATGAACCCGAAGTTGCTGCGATTGATGGCATCCTTAATGTTATTAGTAAATCCGGTAATCTCTTTGGCCATCGTTGTGACAACCCGCAGGTTATTATCGCCCATTTCAATATCAAAACGGACACCGGGGAAATCTTTGTGAACATTCTTGAAGAATTCCCTTAAGTAAACCGGACATTGATAAGCCGCCACAATGCCCGCAGCCACATACGCCGCATCGACATAGACACCCTCAATCCATAGTTTCATAATATCCTCTTTTTCCTTTGAAAGCATAACGCCTTCCTCGGTTTGCACCATCTTGCTGTCAATGACAACGCCCGATTTGTCCTTGGGAATAATTGTAAAGTTGGGTACACAAGGAATGGCAAACTCACTGTAACTTTGCCGGGTTAACAGTTCGCACTTCTCAATATACTTGTCAATTCCTGTAGTCGCCATGCTGTTAAAGGTGGTTTCTTCGTTGGCTTGGAAGCTGAAAAAGACTTGCACCTTATATTTCTCCAGTATCTGCAGCAATGCAGTTAAGGACTCCATGGTATTGCCTTCAATGTTATCAGGCCTTTCATTGCCCTTAAACCGTTCCCGCCGTATCTTCATGCGTTCGGTAGGCTCCATTTCGATGGCGGGGACAATACCAAACCAGACGGTGTCTTGAAAATCATTCTTGGCATTCACCGTATTAAGGTAAGCCTCTAGACGGGGAACCATATTGTTTTTCACCGTCATGTCCAGCTTTGTGTTGGTAATAAGCAGGGACGGCCGCATCCCCCGGTTCTTTGTGGTGTATTGATCAAAGAAGGATTTTACACCAAGAATCTTTTCCACCAAGGGTTTGGCTGTCTTGACAAAATCATCCTTGGCGGTCTTGTAGAATTCAAGGTATGTATTGTAGTTGGCAATCTCCCGCTCAACATCGATCTCGGTCTGGGTGGCCGGTAACGGACAGAAAGTGCGGACCACCAAGTCGCGAACATATGAGGATGGGTTTTCGGTCAACTGATCGTAATCTTCTTCGAAGGCTGCCACCAAACTATTGTTACGTTGTTCATCCATTACCATCAAGGCGGTGGAACTTTCATTCTTAGGTGCTTCAATAATCTTCAATTCCCCGTGTTCACCCATGGTGAGAATACCAATCTGGATGTTTTGCGCGTTTTTGGACGCTTCTTCCTGGCTTCTGCCATATAAAAGCCTGGTTTTGATGTCTTCGATTGCCAAAGGAAGCATGGCCAAAACATTATTATAATTCCGGCTTGCTTCTTCGAACTTGTTATTCAATTTATCCCCAATATCAAGTTTACTTGGATCCCCGTCTTCAAGTTGCTCGTATTTGTTATAAAGATAATGGATCTCTTTCCGGACCTGTTTAATATCTTCCATGATTTTTTTGGGTGAGATCATATCCAAGACTTTCTCAAATTTAAAGTCTACATTGCGGATACCCTGGCTCCGCTTGGTGTCAATTAAGGTAAACAACATTTTCAGAAAATCATTGTTCTGATCCAGCCGAATTTCGGAGACACACTCTTCCGGGATATTTTCCGGTCTTTTGAGGGTGTAAATCACCTTTTGGTTGGCAGCATTATAAAAAGAGTAAACTGTCGGTGCAAATTTCTCTAAAAACTCGTCAAAACTCCTTACTAACAGGTATTGATTTATTTCAATGATTTTCTCGTCATTTAAACTGTCGATACCTTTTACATCACCCACGATCGTCAGAAGGTCAAGTTTCTCCGGATTAATCTCTTCAAATAACATTGTCCGGTTGGTTTGCTGAATAATCTCCATCAGGCTCCCCCTTTTACCTTTTCCTCAGAAGTAATTTAACAAATATACCGTTGATAAATATTATAACATATTGACTATTTATTTTAATATATTAATTTTTTATTTTACTATTTATTAATTCTACTTTATTGTATTTTTAGTCATATAAGATATTAAGCTGTTATTCGTAACCCATTAGTTTAAGACGCAAATATTCAAAGCGGACCGCGCGGCGAAGCCTGCCCAGGGAAGAGTAACGTTTGCGATAATCAACGGCCAGATTGGCCATGATTACCTTGGCAAACCTCGCAGAGATGATCTTGTTCAAACTCCTGATATCTTCAATTTGATCATCAATGATCCGCTGGGATACATCTAAAGGCGTTTTCCCAGATAAATAGTAATATAATGTGGCGGCCAAACTGTAAACATCCGAGTACCTTCCCTGCTTTGCCGTTTTTGAATAAAATTCTAGCGGGGAGAATCCGGGGGTCACAAAGATTTGTTTATGTTCAGTCCCACGGTAATCCACAGCGGAACCAAAATCGATGATGACCGGCTTCCCGTTTTTTTTGATCACTATGTTCGAAGGTTTAAGATCCCGGTGGATAATCCCCTTTTTATGGATTTGTTCCAGCGCTTTCATTAATGGAAGATAGATATCTTTTAAAAAACCAGTGATCGAAACGTTCTTCTCTTTCGCAATGAATTGTTCCAAGGTTACGCCGGGACAGTATTCCAGCACAATATAGCCGGTATTATTCTGTACAAAATGATCAATGTATTTCACAATGTACTCCGAAGAAATATCCTTAAGAATGTCCGCTTCCTTAAAAAAATGCGCCTGTGCTTGGAGATAAGTTCCTTTTAACCCAGGCCTGCGCCAAACAACGCCGACTCTGTTCAAATCTCTCAGAACAAGCTTGGCCGGATAATGCTCCTTAATAATGCATTTTTCACCGGTTTTTTGACAAACCCCCAAATAGACAATGGAAAGGTTACTCCGGGCAATTTTCCTTTTAATTCGGTAAGTATCCTTTAAAACAACTCCTTTGGGCAACCAGATGTATTCGTTGTCTTTCGCCATTTGCCACCCATTCTCTCCCCATTTCCGGTCCCACATTGATACGGTAGTTAGTCCACAATGATCCTGGCAGGACCTTTTTGTCGAAGTTCTACACGGCGTTTTATGCCACTACCGCTCTCCTTCACAATAAGCGCTAGGTACTTGTAAAGCTCCATATTAGTATAATCCTTGGCCTCAATCCCCAAGCGACCGGCAAGATAATGGATGATCAGCTTCCTGTGGACAATCTCCTGATTCATACATTGCATGGCAAAACTTATATCATAAAAATTTTCCGTTGCGCTTTGCAGGACAACCCGGGCAAAATACTGCAGCACCTTTGGATTCATTGTGCTCTGCCATGGCGCAGCGTATTGGGTATTTATGATGTTTATCGTATTATATTCCGTAGCAAAATCATAAAAATCACTATAATCTGACCGCAGCACGGCTCCTTCCCTGAGTTTGAACCGGCCCAACTCCATTTCACCGGCATCAACCGTGGTGTTTTCGTCCAACAGTATTTCAGCGTTCTGATAGATAAAATCCCTGTTCACGGCCTCGTCAGTAAATTTGACTTTTATGACAATTTCTCTATTGGTGTTATAATATGGTACTTGCCGATCGCTTTCCAACATGAAAAGACGATCGCCGTATTTGATGATGCCTTTGGTTACAGTTATTTGCCCCTGGCCAACCTCTAGGTCCGTACCGGCAATTATCCCATCGGAGTAGTTCTTGAAAAAAATCTGGGCAAAATTTCTGGGGAAATCCCGCAGGTTTTCCAGCATTTCTTTCTTGAGAATGCTCCCTTTGCTAAAGCAAGGCGCACTATAGCTAAACATTTTCTTTTAATTCCTCCCTGAGTGTCCCAATGTTTATTTCAACCCATCAAAGAAGTCCAGTTCGGATAGTTCATCTTCAAAGGCGAAAAACCGTTTTTTATCCATAAATAACTGGTCATCCTGCCTGGCAATGGGCACAACATGAAAGCCCCAGTTATTCTCATGGGCAAACAGGAAGAAACGAACTTCGCCGTTGTTTATGGTATCGGTGTCTTCCTGTACGATCTTGTCGCCATGAGCTCTTGTGATCTCCTCAGGGGTAATGGGCTGATAATTCTTGAAGTCATTTTCGTAGATATATACCTGTCGCAACACCCCTTCTTGGCTCTTTAAGTAGAATTTGATCTCTCGAACACCAATGGGGCGGGAAATGTAACCTTTCACTTGATTCATCTTTTCCAAACTGCAGATCAGCACCTTTTCTTGCTTGTTATAGGTAAAAGCGCTGACGGAATACGGGAGAAAAGGCACATCATTACGGATGGTCGCCTCAATGTCCCCGATCTTCTTGGAATTAATATACCTGAGTACTCCACGCAGGCACGAAAGTTTTAAATCGGGAATATGTTCATCATGGACATTTCTTTGTTTAAATTCGATGCTCCGGCCAGGCACAAACTCCTTCAATGCTTCTTTAAACATATCAATCCGGCAGGACTGACCGGTTAACTTGATGATGGAATAATCCTGCAGCTCCCGGTTCTCGTAAAACTTCTCCAAAAACTTACGGACAATCTCGTAGATATCTCCTTTAATCAGTTTGTTGATTTCTTTGATATTAAAAACAACATTGGGAAACTCGTAGACATACTGAAACCTACCGTCTTTTAATATGGAAAGGCACCATTTATTCAGTGTGGTAATGTGCAAGTCGCTTTCTTCCTTCTCTTCCATGTCAGTGTAGTCAAATTTGTTCCGAAGGATATTGGTCTTCTGGAAGAACTCCTTCTTCATGTTCTCCGCCAGTTCCCAAAGGAAATAGTAGTTGTTTTTCACCCGTTGATACTCTTCCCTCACCCGGTTTTCGTACTCTTTAAAGCGGGTGGGGATGACCTTCTCTGCCACCTCATAACAAGCCTGGAATTTTTCATAAATCTTATGGACGCCGATCTCGTCAACGCTGCGAAATATATCGGCACCGGGGATTTCAATGAGACTGTCGATATCAATGTTTTCTTTTTTATTGGTGTAATAATGGGCAAAAACAATTTTCATGAACTGCAAGATCCGGTAGGTGATATTGTTCCCGCCAAAATTGGTATCACCGTTTTCGTAGGTGGTTTTGATATCCACTTTATAGGAGATTTTTCCCTCATTAATCGTGAAAGTACAGGAAGAGAGGTCAGTGGTGCCGCCGCCGCAGTCGATGACCAGAGCTTTGTACTCCTCCCCGTCAACAAAGCGATCTTTTTCGATCTGGTCGGCAATGGTGTTGTATAATACAGCCAGACCCTCGTCCAAAACCTCCGTTTCCACATTGTAGCCGGAAAGGATATCCTTAAACATCTCGATAAACTGTTGCTTTAACTTGACCGGGCAGGAAATATGCAGATTTTTAAATTTACATTTAAACTGGCTCTCCGCCGTCTCGATGACATGGATGAGAAAAGCCTTGATAATGTCGCCCCGTGAAACCTGGGCCACATTCCCGGCTTCATCCACCACTTCCTCCACTTTGTTATGGTTGTTCACCCAGCGTTTTATCCCCTGGAACACACTGGCATTGCTGGTATAGTCGTTCTTTTTCATATGTTTTTTTGCTTGGTAGCCAAAGTAATACCTGATGTTTCCCGGATCAGAACAATCTGCCACATAAACAACAGTCGGGATGACCTCGGAATAATTGTCTTCTTTTGCCGCCATATCCCTGAACTTGACAAAGTTGATCTCATTGAGTTTAATCCGGCCGTTCAGCAGATCGTTGTAGCATGGGGAAGACACATAGTTGTTATTCAAAAACACCCCTGCCGTGGTGTTGGAGGTACCAAAATCAATGGCAAGCACAGTGTCAGTCTGCTCCAATTCACGGATCTCCAAGTCGGGTACTGGGATCTTAAAATACTCCATATTACCCGGGGCAATGTTTTGCTCCGTGTAATAGGTCTGGTAGAAGTATTCGGACTCCACTTTCCCGACAAATAACAAACTGTAATTACGATTGTTGGATTTTTGCAGTCGCAGGTTATGCGCAGCCGCCACCAGATAATAGAGCTTCGGCTGGGTCAGATCTTTGACCAGATTGAAGATACCGCAAAGACTATTGTCTTCGTTGACCAAAAAAACATTGGACTCTCTAATGATGTTCTTCTCGATTTCTACCTTATACTGGTCGTCTTTCGTCACGCCCAAACCACAGTAGAGAGTGATCTTGGCCGGAATGCGGATCAACTCTTCCTCCGGACGGCGCGCCACCAGGTATTTTAAGGAATTTCGCACTTTCTCAAAGCCGTTTTGTTTGAATTCATCAATAAAATAGTTCTCCTCCGCGCCACGGTATTTAAGAATGGTCCGGATGAGGTTCTCCCGGTCCAAGGTATTGACAACGGCCTTGACAATCTTCTCTTCATAGCAAATGTTGCGCAACTGCAAAGTGGTAAGTTCGGATAACTCCTCCCGGGTATACACCCGCCTGGTACCTTCTTTATTCAAATAAAGCTTGTACGGTGGCATCCCATGCAACCTCCTGCTGTGTTAAGTGTCAATATAAGGCAATTTGGTCAACCCTCATGGTTTCGTACCGGTCAATAATGCCAAAATGATAGGTCCAATAAACTTCGGTCCGGAACTTAATTGGTAAAAAGAGTTGTTGAATGACATCAAGCTTGGCTTTGTTGGTCTCATTCTCCTCATAATCCAAATAAAACAACAACTCGTCCTGCTTTTCATAATTTGCATAGATAATTGCACCTTTAAAGATCCGTTGGATCGTGTCTTTTAACAGGCCAATCATCTCTCCGGTGGTATACAAAAGAAAGATATTTTCCGCCAATATTTGCTGCTCACTTGGGATAAAAAAACGTAGTTTGTCCCGGATCTCCGGCCCAAATATGCCGTTTTTCAGATCGTTAAGGATGAACCGGTAATAAAAGTCTCTTTTATTCATCCCCTGCCGCCGGTCAAGCCAGGTTAAAAAGTGAATGACCAGATCAAAAAGGACCTGCCTTAACTCCTCATACTCGTGATTATCCGGGTGAAACAGATCTTTAAAGATCTCATGGAAACGGTAATACGGGTTTACTTCAACCTCAGGCTCAACATCACGGAAATTGATGTTTTCATTGCTCAATTCCATATACGGCGAGTAGCTCTTGGCCAAGCGAAACTTAAGTTTGTCCTGAGGTATGCCCGCCTGTTCCGCCCGGATGGCCAACTCCCAGATGTAATTCATACCAGTACCCCTTCGCATGTATACTCAGGAAAATACATTTGCACCTCTGAAACAAGGAAACTTAATAAATCATGGGTGATAAATCCCGCCCGGCCATCGGTGGCAAACTTCAGTTTCATGACCTTCTTGTCGTTGCTGATGCGGATATCATCGGCAAGGAAATAATTCAGGTCATAGGTCACGGCATCTCCTGTCGACCTGTCGGCGATCTCAATCTCTATTAACTTAAAATACTGGCTGATCGCAAAAGAATTAATGATCCGTATGATGTCCCCTTTGGTCCGGATCAGCGCCGCCTGCCGCTGGGCATACCTGTTGATGAAGCTTCTCTTCCGGCAATTGGATACCAGCTCGCACTTGACAGTTTTCTCCGCCTCTTCACCCGGCTGGGAGACTTTCAGCAGATGCCAAGCCTCGGACTTTTCCATAGGAGAGACAATTGTGATCTCATCTCTAGTCCGTTTGATGTACCGGATGGGGTCATCCTGCTCATCCACGAGATAACCATGGTTTAATCCCATTTTTTTAATGGAGATGATATGCTCGTAGTTGATGCGGTCGATGGCCGAAACGGGAAAACCACCACTTTTAATCGCCAACCTTTCAATATTCCACAATAAAACCATGTCCGTTTTTTTGTAAGCATCAAGCTCCCCCAGATCCAGTTCGATCTCCCGGATCTCTTCCCGCGGATCGATGACAGAGACACACTCTGTCAGCACCACATCGAAGAACTTGTTATTATACGGGGCGTTAACGGTTTTCCAAGCCACCCCGTTTTTCTGAAAAATCCGGTATAATCGCTCTATTTCCCCCCGGTACTTGGCACTGGGTTCCAGACGGACTTTGATGGCGTATTTATTGTTGTCGGTAATAATCAAGCCCGAATAACTCTTTGCCCCTGCCAGCCGTTGCAACTCCGGGTAACTGCAGGCTAAAAAGACAGGAAACAGCTGGACTTCGCCTTCCTTGTTCAACTGCTCGATGAGGGCTTTCAGGTCAAACTTCTTTTCTTCCATATCTTCCGGAAAAACCGGAAAAAGGAAGTCATCGACGGGATCTACATGATACTTCGGGCACAAGGCAAAATAAATATCGTAATTGCTTTCAATGTCGTCAATCTCACAGAAGACCCTGAACTCCAGTTCTTCATTGAATTTTTCCTGGTAATCAACGAGATTGGCAAAAACCCCCGTCAAGATGTCCTTGAGTAATTTGCGTTGCTCAAGGTCTTCCAGGCTTTTCAGCTTTTCCAACATAAGTTCTTTCATCCAGCCTGAACCTTCTTTTTGGTTTAGTATGATTTGTGAAGCTTAAACCGGGAATTTCCACAAGTTGAACCTTGGATTACAACCAATTCGGGAATATTATAATATATTTTATTATATTTTTGAAGATGTTAATTTAGTTTACTTTTAGCTTTTTATTGATATAGAAAAAGCAGACCTCTGGAGGTCTGCTTTTTAGAATACATGATTTTGACGAATTTTACCCCTGACGCACTTGGCGGAGGATCGCCTGGGTCTGTGCGGTTTTGTTCATAGTATAGAGATGAATCCCGTCCACACCGTGTTTCAGCAAATCCCGGATCTGCCCAACTGCATAGTCGATTCCGGCCTTTTCCATATCAATAGGATTACCGCCATATTTATCAATTAAATCCTTCAAGCTTTTGGGGACGGTAGCATTGCTCAGAGCAATAATCCGTTGGATATTTGCATTTAGCACCGGCATAATCCCGGCAGTGACAGGAACCGTAATCCCTGCGCTTCTGATCCGGTCAATAAACCGGTAAAAATATTCGTTATCAAGGAATAACTGGGTAACAAGGAAATCAACGCCTGTGTTCACTTTAAACTTGAGATACTCGGTATCCTCAGTCAAATTTCTGGACTGCGGGTGTCCTTCGGGATAAGCAGCCGCACCGATAGAAAAATCATTTCTGGACCGGATAAAGGTAATTAAATCGCTGGCGTACTTAAAATCCCCTTCGGTCCTGCGCCCGGGTTCAATATTTTGTGGCGGATCGCCCCTTAGCGCCAGAACATTTTGCACCTCCGCCCCCTGAAGCCCATGTAAAATTTCCGCTATCTCCTGCCGGGTATGGTTGACACAAGTAAGGTGCGCCAAGGCTTCGATCTTGTAGGTCTCACGGATGTGCCGGGCGATCTCCATGGTCCTTCCCCGGCTGCTGCCGCCGGCCCCATAGGTAACACTGATATAATCCGGCGCCAACGCGTGCAGTTCCTCAAGGGTTTGATAAATGGTCTCCAAGGGATAGTCAGGTTTGGGCGGAAAGATTTCCAAAGAAAAGACCGGACGTTTTTCGGAAAAAATCTCCTTGATCTTCATTAACTTATCTCCTTCAACGACAAAACCACCGAATTTTTCTATTTCTCTTTGCTATTTTAAGGCATTGCGCAGGAAAAGTCAAAACCAAACCAACACAGGAAATTGGTCACAAGCTAAACCTTCAGTCCAAGCACATGTTGGTAGGCGGTTAAGGTCAACCGTCCCACCCGGTCCCAATTATAATTTTGACGGATCTTCTCCCGCAACCCACGGTCAACCGGATGGCTCAGGGCATTTTGCACCGCTAGGCGGATAGAGTCCAGATCCCCCGGTTCACAATACCAAGCCGCATCACCAAAGTAATCACGGGCCGTCCCGCGCCCAGTGGTCACAATCTTACAACCGGCCAGGGCCGCTTCCAAAGAAGCCAGTCCGGGCGTCTCGTACCAACTGGGCAGGACATGGACTTCAGCTGCAGCATAAACGGAACTCAACTCATACTGGTCCATCGTATCAATGAAATGCACATGGCAGCGGGTCTTTTCGTTCCTGCATTCCCGGTAATAGGGATAATCATCCACAGGTCCGACGAAGACCAGATCGATATCCAGGTTCTGCAAGGCCCGGATTAAACTCAACTGGTTCTTCCGCCGGCAGATCCGGCCCACACAGAGGATGAATTTGCGTTGCTTGTATCTCCGGCGAAATCGTTCCGGGTTTCCGTAATAAAAAATTTTATCAGCAGCATTTGGCACAATTTGGTACGGGGCAATGGTGCCAAATTCCCGGATTAACAGCTCCGCCTCAGCTACTCCGTTGGGCAGCAGGTAATCCGCCTCCCGCACCAGCAATAACCGTTGTCCACGGGTGCGTTGCCACCATTCCAAATAATCCCTCTCCCGCTTGGACTGGGTGTGCATTAAAAATTCCGTGGCATCCCAATAAATCGGCGACAGCACAACAGGAACACCGGCCGCCTTGGCCTGCTTGAAGAGGGTTAATGTGTTTTCCACGGGAATAATGTTAAAAAGATGCACCAGATCAATGCCTTTAAAGGTTTTTATTTCACCGTGGGCCAACACAACTTCCACACCCAAGCGCTCCAAGGCCTCGCCTGTCTTCCTTTGCTGAATCGCATCCCCACCCAGGACCGTCGGGGAAGTGGCCCGATTGCCCAAGATTACTCGCATCCTCCACCCTCCAACTGCCATGAGTTGGACTCACTGCTGATCCGACTGCCAGCAGCAATGGAGATACACTCCAGCGTAACCTCGTCCCCAATCACACTGTGCTGATCCACTAGACTCCGCCTGATCCGGCAACGCTGTCCAACCCTGGCCTCTTTTCCCAGATATAACTCGGACAGATGCGCCTCCCTCCCCACCAGGCAACCCTCGTCTATAACAACATTCGGGCCGATAACGGAGGCATCGCCCACCCGTGAGCCCTTTCGCAACAGAACCGGTGGGAACAAACGACAGCCCTTCCCAAGCACCACTCCGTCCTCAATATATACGCCCTCTTCGATCTTGGGGATGTCCTGCAAGCCCCGGCCTTTGTTAATTATCCAGGCCTGCCCCGCCAACCAGCGCCATGGCACCCCAAGATCCAACCAATACTCCGGTCGTATTTCCGCACCGAATAAGTGCCCGGCCTTTGCCAACTCCGGAAAAACATCATGTTCCAAAGAAAGAGTTCCCCGCAACGGAAAACCGGCTAAATCTTGGGGCGACACCAAGTAAATCCCAGCATTGACCCAAGCTCCCGCCTTGGTCCGGTCTTTTTCAAAAAACTCCAAGATCTTCCCGGTCGCTTCATCCCAGCCAACTTGCCCAAAATCGGTACCCCCGTAGTCGGCGGCAGAGATAAGGGAAACCACCGGCCCGTCTTTGGTAGATTGTGCCAGGATTGTTTCATAATCCAACTCCGTCAACAGGTCACCGTTCATCACCAGCGCCTGTGTGTTCCAGTAACCTTGTAACTTGGCCAACTGCAACGCTCCGGCTGTTCCCAGTGGTTCCGGCTCCACCTGGCAAGTAACCAAGACCGGCCAATGGCGCGAATGGATATAACGCAACATGGCCTTGGCATGGCAACCCAAGCATAGATGGACACGTTCCGGCGCCATGGGTAGCAAGGCTGTAAGAATATGCTCGAAAACGGTCTTCGCTCCCAGCATCAATTGGATCTTTGGTCTTTCCCGCGTTAACGGCCGCAGGCGCCGACCTTCTCCTCCCGCCAAAATGATGACCTCCACTGCCCAATCCCCCCTTTCTCAAAATATAAAAGGCTTATCTTTAAAATATATGTGGCTTGATCAACAATAAGACAAATAAGCAGGCCTGACATTGTTTCCGGCCTGCTTATTGCCTGTAGCCGCAATAGGAATATTTTCAGGTCAGAGATAATACGGTCCGTAAGGGGCGACAAGTTCAACTTGGAGTTGTTGACTTTCCGTAACTTTGATGAAGAACTCAATGACCACTTTCTGTCGGAGGGTGGTAGCATCCAAGAGCTCGAAGAGGATTGTTTCGATGATGGGTTCGATGCGAACGTCCATCCCCTTGGCGGCTCCCGGCAGATCCACAAAGGTGCTGAAGGGAACATCCTCCGCCTGGTGGACTTCCAGATTATCTTCATTGATAAAGAAGATTTGTTTATGCACAAAGCCTTGGATGATGACTTTGTCTTCGATAACTTCCGCAGTGATCTTCTCCACCCGCGCCATAATTTCCCGAACTTTGGCGGCTGCTTGATTGAGTTTGGCGATACTCTCCACCAAGATCTGCGAGGTGCGCTCACCCACAACAGTATCCAGTTTGAGCAGGGCACCAGTGCCAAGCTGCACATTGATCTGGACACTCTCGGTGACCTTAATGAAGAATTCCACGACCACTTTTTGCAGCAGTGTTGTCGGGTTCAACAGTTCAAAGTGAATAAATTCAATCGTCGGTTCCACTACCACATCCATGCCTGGCGTTGCTCCGGGGACATCCACGAAAGTGCTGAATTCCACGTCTTCGCCCTGGTGATACTCGATGTTGTCGGTGCCAACATAGAATATTTGTTTGTGGACCACGCCCTGCACAACCACTTTATCCTCAATGACATCCACCGAGAGGTTGCGGATTTCTGCCGTAATGTCATCAATTTTAATTGCCGGATTGGCCAGGGTAACCATATTCTCGATCAGCTCTTGTTTTGTGGCGTCGCCGACAACCTTATCCACCCGTACCAAGGGGCCTTCGCCCTCAAGGATGTTCAACTGGCGGGTTTCCGTGACTTTAACAAAGAATTCAATTACGACCTTCTGGTGGAGTAATGTGGTGGTCAGCAAAGTAAAGATGACAGTTTCAATAATGGGGTGGATCTGTACATTATGGCCGGGTTCTGCGCCGGGCACTTCCACGAAGGTACTGAAGGGAACCTCTTCCGACTGGTGATGGACGATATTGTCTTCCCCGACAAAAAAGATTTGTTTGTGGAGAATTCCTTGGATGATTACTTTATCAAGGATCAGCTCAGTCGTGAGTTCCCGGATCTCCGCCGTAATGTTCCGGACCTTGATTGCAGGTTGGCTTAGGGTTACATTTGTCTCCACCAAAATCTGGCGCGTGGCTTCCCCGATAACCACCTCTGCCCGTACCAATGGATCCATACCAAAACCTCCTCCTCTCATCGACCTTGAATTCACAAGTGTACTTCCCGTAACCGTTGCCGCACCGTCCGTCTTCCGGAAAACGACATTGTCCTCCAAAACCGTTGTTTCACCATGTTTTTTTTCGTTATCCCTTGCTGGCACCTCTCCCCCGTTCGTAGAGCCCGTCTTCTGCCGGTCTTGCGAACCGGCTTGCATCTTATCCGTTGCCGGCCGGGGTTCCACCTTCTCCTCCCTACCATATGCGGAATGCTCATCCTTTGCGATGATTGGCGCCATGATTTCTGCAGCTTCCGGCACTGGCTTCTCCTCACCAGCCTTCCCGGTTTTATCAGCTATCCCCGCAATTTTCCCGTCTGTCAATATTTGCCCTTGACAAAAGGAACCGGATTCTTCCATCGCAGCGGTGGCCAGAAGAACAGCCGGTGTAAAAGTGTCGGGAGGAGCGTCCTGCTCCGACTCCGTAGACGAAGGAGGTGAGCCTGGCGAGTCCGGATGCTGCCACCACCCACCGTTTCGGTTGTGTTGGCGGAAAAACCAGACGGTACAAGTGATGATCAGCGCCAGGGTCGTCAGAATCCCTGCAATGAAAGTGCCGGACATCTTCGATCCCTCCTTTCTTCGCCCTTCGGGTCGCTTATCCGCAAATCCCTTTTCCCGCCTTTTCCCGTCGGATTCGCCCCAAACGAGCTCCCTTCAGATTGGCTACTACAATATATGAACTTCCGTCCTATTGTGCTAATCGGGCGGGAACAAGGAATTCCCTTTGCTTTGTCCTTTGCCGGAAGTTAAAATAAGGCGGTTGCCGAAAAAAGAAGGAAGGCCTTAAGGCCTTCTCTAAAGGGGGATGGGCCGGAGATCAACCCTGGTGACAACCTCTACTGGTACCGGATTGGGGTTGCCGTCGTTTACTACATCCAAAAGGACGGTTTGCTTTTCCACCCGCAATACTTGCGGCCCTGAGACATCCGTCAGGATCTGCACGATTTGATTGGGTAAGATCTCTCCGGTCGCTGGGTTAAACAGATTAACCCGCGCTTGGATTGCCTCTTTGACGATACCTTCCCCTGTGACGTCGGAGACAACCGTGATGGGTTGCCCGACGGTGGCTTCGGTACAGACCGTGGCCTGTAAAACAATGACCTGCCGCAGTTTTTCGCCGGATTCGTCCAAGGTAAAGAGAATGGTTTCGATCTCAACATTTGCCGTAATTGGGGTATCAGGCGCCAAGCCGGGGAAAGGCACCAGGATACTGAAGGGAACCCTTTCTGTAACGGTCTTTACAATATTATCCTGGTTGACAAAGAAGACCTCTTTATCCACAACTCCTTCCACCAAAACGCCGTCACCCGGAATGACTCTGGCCCTGAGTTCAACAATCTGGCCTCGGACTTCCCTGACTTTAATGGCAGCTTCCGGGAGTTCCAATTGGTTTTCCACGATCACCTGCCGGGACTGGCAAACCTGCTCCAGTTGGACAATTTGGATCTCCGTCACCTGGGCCACCGGGAATGGCGGCGGCGGAGCCACTGGTTGCCTACGGGTAATCAGGACTTGTCGGATCCCCTCGCCGATTACCTGCTCCAGTTTGAACAGGGGACCTGTGGTTAGGGCCAGGTTGATTTGGATAGTCTCGGTTACCACAACCTCCGCTTTGATGATGGCCTTCTGACGCAGGGTCCGCTCGTCATCCAAGTGGAAGAGGATCTCTTCTATAATAAAGTTGACATGGGCGTTTTGCCCCGTAGTTATCCCCGGTAGATCAATGAACAGGCTGAACGGTACATCCTCCGCCTGGTGATGCTCGACGGAATCATCAAGACCGATGAAGAAGATCTGTTTGTGCAAAACTCCCTGCACAACCACTTTATCGGGGATAATCTCCGCCGTAGCGTTACGGATCTCGCCAGTGATCTCCCGCACCTTCTCCGCAGGCAGGTCCAGGGTCACAGTACTTTCGGCCAGTGTTTGCTTGGATTCTTCCGCCACCACCTGTTCGACCTTGAAGAGGGGTCCGTCGCCGACCACAACATTTTCTTGGATTGCCTCACTGACCTTTACAAAGACTTCAATGACCACCTTCTGCCGTAACCTTGTCGGGGACAACAGATCAAAGAAGACCCCTTCGATCCTGGGATGGATCTGGGCCTCATCTCCAGGAGCGGCCCCTGGCACGTCAATAAAGAGGCTGAAGGAAACATCCTCCCCTTGGTGCCGCGAGAGATTATCCATGTCGACAAAGAAGATCTGTTTATGGACAACACCTTGGATGATGACTTTATCAGGAATTACTTCCACAGTGATATCCCGGAGTTCCGCCTGAATTTCATCGACTTTCACTGCGAGGAAGTTTAGTTCGACAATGTTTTCCACCAAGGTCTGCTGGACACCTTCCCCCACTACTCGCCGCAGATACAAGAGGGGACCGGAACCAAGTTGCGGCGAAACCTGGGTCTCCTGGGTGACCTTGACAAAGATTTCCAGGATCGCTTTCTTCTGAACCGTCAACCCATCTTCCGAAAGATGGTGCAGGATTGCTTCGATTCTGGGCTGAACCTGCACATTCATGTCCTTGGTAGCGCCGGGAATGTCAATGAATGTACTAAAGGGGATGTCTTCCGCCTGGTGATGGGTAAGCCCGTCGGTCATGACGAAAAAAAGTTGCAAGTGGAGAACACCCTGGACAATAACTTTGTCGGTGATGATCTCCGCTGTAATGTCACGAATCTCGCCGACGATATTCCGCACCTTAATTGCCCGTTGCTGCAGTACCGTCACGTTCTCCACGGGTTGCGTAATAACCCGGTTAACCGTTGTTTTCTCCTGCCCCACCTGAACCTGGGCGCCTTGAAAGGATTGGGCCACCTCATCTTCCCCACCGCCGGGAAGAAAAACCGAACTCCCCTGGTTTGTTTTGGGTTTCACCGTCACCCGCACGGTATCCGGAAGTACCCAATCCGGTCCTTCCTCAGCAACGTTTCCTACTTTTGCTTCTCCTTTTCGCACTGCCTTTTTTCTCTTGGGTTTTCCGGCATGCTCCCTTTGACCTTCGTCCTCATCCACCGCGGCCACTACCTTGGTTTTTTTCTTCCTCGATCTGCTTTGTGCAGTCTTCTTGCTCCCTTTGGCGCCGGACTGCTCCTTTTTTACCTGAACCCCTTCGGCGGGAACGGATCCTTCTTGCTCCGCCTCCATGGTGGTTTCTGCAAAGCCTTCTTTTTCTCCCGTTTCTTCAATGTACTCCTTAAATTCCCGGGTGTTTTCAGAATCCATGTCCAAGCCTCCTTTCATCGGAAAGGGTACCGACATTCCGGATTTGGACATCCAGAACTAGTACAGTATATGCCTTGGACCAAATCCGTGCTTGCCTGCGGGTAAGGACTATGGCAGAAGTAATGCCAGTAATAACAGGTAAAAAAAGACCCCCTTAGTTTAAAGGGGGTCCCGGAAGGCAGCCGGCGAACTATGCTCTTTTTCGACTTTGCCCATGGTCTTTGTTGATCAGCGCCCGACGAACATTTGCGTGGCGATGACAGGATACTTGGTGTTGGAAAGAATGCCAATACCCACGTGGGTGTAGTTGGGGTTCAAGATGTTGGCCCGGTGGCCCGGACTGTTCATCAAGGCTGTGTGCGCCCCGGCCACTGTGGAGTTGGCGGCCAGGTTTTCCCCGGCATAGAAGTAACTCACACCGGCCTTACGCATCATATCAAAGGGAGAACCGTAGGTCGGCGAGGTGTGGCCAAAATAATTGTGGTCAATCATATCCTTAGTCTTCTTTCTTGCCAGATCCACCAGTTGCATGTCGGCCTTAAGGGACTTAAGACCGGCTTTGGCCCTTTCTTGGTTCACCAAGTTGAACATCTGACTCTCACTAGCGGTCATGCCTGAGGTTGATGTTGTGGGAGCCGGTGTAGTCTGGGCCGGCTGGGTCGCCGGCTTTGTTGTAGGAGTCTTGATAGGGGTTTGTGTCGGCGGCACATAGGTTCCCGAGCCAGAGCCGGAAGACGGTGTGTACGTATAGTAGTACACTGTAGTGCCGGTACTTCCGTAATAGCTTGTCCCAGTAGTATACCTATAGGTGCCAGTCGAACCCGGTAGATAAACCGTTCCGTTTTGCGTAGTGATTGTGACGGCAGTTGCTGGATGGATGGCTAGAATTAGTAGGCTGACAGTTAGGACGATGATTTCCCCGAACCGTTTGCTTTGGGGTTTTTTCATCATCATCTTCTCCTTTCAGTCTTGCCGAAAAAGAGGGTTCAGTAGAAATCGGCGTTGTAACAAGCGTCGATGGTTTAGTTCGCCAGGCACCTCCCTTATTTGGAAATGACTCCACAATTACTTCGAACCTGCTAAAAGAGTTCTGTTTCAAGAGCTCATTCCCTTTAGGTAAATCCCGCCTGTGTTTCCAGGGAGCAGCTTGTCCATATGTCATTAATCCTGCTTAGGCCAGACTAATAATTTATGGTATTATCCAGCTGAAGAATAACGGCAACCGGCAGGGAAATGGTTATGCCATAAGCTTCATTCCTTCTCCCACCGCCTGCCTGTCCCACCATTGCTCATAAAAAAAGGTGAAGCCCGTGCTTCACCGGAATATATTATGAATCTTCAAGTTCAACTACGCCCTCTTTCAGAGCGAACAAGGCAATCTGGGTACGATTTTTCAGGCCAAGCTTCTTACGGATGCTGGTTACATAGTTCTTGGCCGTTTTCTCACTGATAAAAAGGGTCTTGCCTATCTCACGATTATCCATCCCCCGGGCAACCAGGGGAAGGATCTCCTTCTCCCTCGGGCTCAAATGTTCCAGGGGATCGGGTCGATGGGATCCATTCGTTAGCGGAGACATCTGCCCTTCCTCCTTACCAGAAAACCGCTTCGCAAAGGAGGGCTAAATCTCCAATTGGACATACCGGACTATGGTCCCCCTGGTTTGGTGGCCGAGCAAGGCCACAAGGGCGGGGAATCCTGGGCTCACCCGAAATATATATTAAACACCCTAACCGGGTCAGATTTACGCGGATTAAATCCCCCCTGCGAAGTCGGAATACTCGTAGTACATGATATGAAGCAACTTCCGGGTCAGTGACGTTACCCGTTGTTTGGGCCGGTGGTTTTCTCCAAATTATTCTTTAATCGCATGGTCATCTTCCGCAGAATTCTCCCGTCTCTTCCGATGCACAAATGCCTGGTCCAACCTGTCGCAAGGAGTTTCTTGTCGCTCAAACGGATGATTTCATACCGGAAATCAAAATAAAGATCCTCCGTCTTCTGCCATGTGGTCCGAACGATTAACTCATCATCATAGCGGGCCGGGGCTTTATATTCACAATGGGCCTCCACCACCGGCAGCATCATGCCTTCCTCCTCCAGCTCCCGGTAGGTTTGACCATGGGAGCGCAGCCACTCCGTACGGCCCATCTCAAACCAGACCAGATAATTGCCATGGTAGACCACACCCATGGCATCCGTTTCACTGTAGCGCACCCGCAATCTTGTTTCTTGTACCATCAAAACTTTCCTTCCTTTTCCCTTATCGCCAATTATTATTCATTCAGCTTCTATCCTGCTGCTTCTACCGTCATCAATTACCACCCGGTTCCGTCCGCGCTCCTTTGCCAGGTAAAGGGCAGCATCCGCCTGTTTGCGCAGGTCTTTTGGGGAAGATGCCCGCTCCGGGAAGGAGGAAACTCCCAGACTGACTGTCACTGGAGTGGCCAGGCCTTCCTCTTCCGCGTAAAGCCGGTAGTACTCTTCAATCGACGCCCGAATCCGCTCCGCCAATTCTCCCGCTTGTTTTAAACCGGTGCGAGGCAGAAGAATGGCAAATTCTTCTCCCCCATACCTGCAGACCAGATCGTCGTTACGGGCGTTGTCACGAATCTGATGGGCAATAGTCCTTAAAACCTTGTCCCCCATAGCATGTCCATATGTATCATTAAGCTTTTTGAAGAAATCCACGTCCAACATGATCAGGCTGAGGGGGCTTCTGTAACGGTGAGCCAAAGCATAATACTGCTGGAGCATCTGTTCAAAGTGGCGGAAATTATACAATCCCGTCATGGGATCCGTCTGCGCTTGCAAAGTCAGCCACCGGTTATGCTCTTCCAAATGTCTGTGGGCCAGCCGGATATCCTGCAGGACAGCGGCAATCTCCCGTTTGGCCCAATTTGCCCGCCGTTCGCGCCCGGCAAAGGTATCAATCACAGATATATAAAGGAAGAAAAAAATCAGATGCAACCACAGCTGGTGATCCGGGTTGACCCGGATCAAAATAATCTCACTTAGAAAAGCAATGAGGCCAACACCGAGCGCTCCCCCCCAGGGCAAAGCTTGGGCCGCTGTTGACATTGGCAAGAGATATAGGGGGTATAAGTCCCAGCTATTGCTGTGATAGATGCAATAACCAATGAATATGTGGTCAAAGAGGACAGAACATAATTGAACCCACGGGGCCTTGCCATATCTGCGGATTAGGGATTCTGCACACAAAATGCCAATTCCATATAAAACCCCGCTTAATACGGTGTAACCGGCCCATTGGTAAAACAGCCCGAGTAACAACGGGGCAAAGAGCAGGTTGACCACCCGCGCTTTAGCCAAGGATTGCACCCGTTTAACTGTGCCCGACCTGTCTATCACAGTTCCTCCTTGGATCTTTGCTTTTCCTTGGTTGTCCAAATCGGCAGCCTCCGTCTGCATGCTAATTTGCCTGGAGCATGTTATTATATTAAAGTTTAAATTCGCTGTCTGCCAGAGATTACCTGCCAACCGCGGCTTTTATGACAAATATCGTAACCCAGAGCGTTAACCCGTTTTTAATCTAATATCCTTTTAAATAACACATCTCCTTGAGAATTCTACCAGCTATTACAGTTATATTATCTTATTGAAATATTAATTTTCTTTGACAAATCCCAATATATAATGTTACTTTTACGTAAAAATACAGGAGGATTTTTTCTTCTGCCGGCAAATTATATATAAATGGTATCAAAATCTATCTGTACCAAAATTTTTATAAGAGGAGGAATGTATGTGATCAAGCGACTGTTTCTGGTATCATTGGTCCTGCTTATCGGGTTGACCTTCGTCACCCCAATCCCGGTCGGCGCTGATCCGGCCTCGCCGGATATTCCGTCCGGATGTGTCCGGATCCACTATCTCCGGCCAACCACCTATAGATCAGGCAACCTCAGTGAATTTGAAGACTGGGGACTGCATGCCTGGAACAATAGTGGGGATCTACCAGGTATTAGCTGGTCAAGCCCCATGGCCTTCACAGGCGTCGACGACATCGGCGTCTACTTTGACGCCCCCTACGGCAATAGTTCTCAAAAAGGCTTCATTATTCACAGTGGTGATAATAAAAGCGTTTCATCCAACCAGTATGTACCTACAGGTGTAAATGAGATCTGGGTTATTCATGGGAACGCTACCATCTACACCAACAGGAACGAGGCCTTGACTGCCGCGTCCATTACTGCAGCGCCCCCAGTTCCCGAAGGCAAACTTCGTGTCTACTACTACAATCCCGATGCCAATGGCGATTATAGCGCCTGGGGTCTGCATGTCTGGGAGGATGACGGTGACTCACGGACTGACTGGAGCACTCCCATGCCGCCAACTGGCTATGATGCCTGGGGTCTGCCTTACTGGGATCTTGAGCCCCCAACAGTTCAAGGAAAATTGAAGTACATCTCCCACCGTTTCAATCCTGATTTTCAAACCAGTGACCTGTCCTTTGATGACTCCGTGAGCGAAAACTGGGCGAAGACCACGTCTGTCGGTGGCAACTACGTGCATTCCACCGCCACCAGCAGGATGGACTGCCTCTTTGGCAACTCTATCCGTTCAGCTGTTCTCAATTCCATCCGTCAAATTCAATTCATGACTGTACGGGAGCTTAAACAAGAACAAGTTGATTCAATTCAGGTCTTCGACGGTGAAGTCGAAGTAACTGGCTTTACCGTCGATAAGAGCAAAGCCCCGACTTATAATCTTAACTTCAGCTCCGATCTGGATTGGAACAAGACTTACACCGTTACGATTGACTCCGGCAAGATGACTTGTGACACTTACCTCCACGGAAGTGTTATCGATGAGATCGGTTTGATCTACGACGGTGACGACCTTGGCGCAACATATTCTCTTGCAGCAACAACCTTTAAGCTCTGGTCACCAACAGCCAACGCGGTGGAAGTCCACATCTTCAATGATCCTGAAGAGACGGTATCCATCACTCAGGCAATGACTAAAGATCCAGCTACCGGCGTCTGGTCAACTACAGTTTCTGGAAATCTTAAGAACAAATTCTATCAGTATAAAGTAACGCACGGAACCCGCTCTAAAATGGTACTCGATCCCTATGCCAAATCAATGGCTGCCTTTAACTCTGATTCCGATGATAAAGTGGGTAAAGCTGCCATTATCGACTTGGCTGATACCAACCCGCCGGGCTGGGCGAAGGATAAATATATTCACGTTCAGGATCAAGAAGACGTCATTATTTATGAAGTTTCCGTCCGTGACTTTACCATCCATAAATCCAGCGGGGTGAATGAAGAACTTCGCGGTACCTACCTTGGTTTTATTAAGAAAATTCCTCACCTGAAGAAACTTGGTGTAACCCATGTTCAACTCATGCCGGTGCTGAACTGGTACTACGGCAATGAGAAGAATAAAGCGTTTGAAAACACTCCAATACCCGATCCTAACAAAGATCATTCCGATACCTACGGTGCCAACTACAACTGGGGTTATGATCCCCATAACTACTTCACTCCTGAGGGTTGGTACGCCACGGTTCCGGAGGTCCCAACCGTTCGGATCAGAGAATTAAAACAACTGATCCAGGCTTTGCACAAAGCCGGAATTGGTGTCATTCTTGACGTGGTCTACAACCATACAGCAATTACCGACACCTTTGAAGACATCGTACCTTACTACTACTACCGCCGTAACCCTGATGGCAGCTTTACCAGCGGTTCTGGGTGCGGTAATGATACCGCTTCCGAACGGTCGATGTTCCGTAAACTGATGATCGACTCCGCTACCTATTGGGTAGAAGAGTTCCATGTTGATGGTTTCCGTTTCGACCTGCAAGGTCTCCACGACCGGGAGACCATGCAGCAACTGGCCGCTGCTGTGCGGGCCATCAATCCATCCATCAATCTCCATGGTGAAGGTTGGGATATGGGCACATTACCCGTCGACCAACGCTATACCAAGTTTACCGGCGGTGGTGGCTGGGCCGCTCGGGAAATGGAGCACGCCATTGCCCACTTCAGTGACGGTTTCCGGGACGGCGTAATTCAGCCCAGCGCCTTTGATCCCTGGTACCGTGGCGGCTTTGTCCAACGGGACGGCGGCGATGACGAACCCCGAGTTCGTCGTGGAATCGTTGGTAATCTCAGCAATGATCTCTATCCCTCAACTTCTAATGTTCCCATTGATTCAGGCGACTATAACTGCTTCACCGATGATCCTGAGGAAGGTGTCAACTACACCAACTGCCATGACGGTCTGACCTTGCGGGATAAGATCTGGTGTTCAATGGCTAATGAACCTGAGTCCGAAAAAATCAAGGCAATCCAATTAGCCTCAGCCATGGTCCTGACCTCCCAAGGCAAGGTCTTCTTCCAAGGCGGCGACGAGATCTTGCGGAGCCATCCGTGGCCTTACAGTAAATTACCGTCCAAAGCTGCTCCGTTGCCCTATTCGCATAACACCCATGACATGGGTGACGATGTAAACCACTTTAATTGGGTTGATTACAATGCAAAAGACGAAACAACAATGCAAGTCTTCAATTACTTGCGCGGCCTCATCGCCCTCCGGAAACAGCATGAAGCCTTCCGGATGGAGACCGCCGCTGAGATCCGAGCCGGTTTAACCTTTGTTCCGGAAAAAATTGATCACTTCATCGCTTACCGGCTCCAGGAACAAGATGGCACGGATCCCTGGAAAGACATCTATGTCTTCTATAACGCCAATCCCAACGCAGTAACTATCAATATCCCCGGTATCAACAATTCATGGAACATTGTGGTGGACGACCAACGGGCCGGTGTGGTGCGTTTGAACGAGATCTCCAATGCCAAGCTCGACAACGACACCATCACCGTTCCGGGCCGGTCCTGCGTGGTCATCCATGCTCCGAAAGGACGGATCATCCAACCGCAACGGCGCAGTTTCTTCTGGCGTTTCTTCCGGGAATACTTTAACCGGTAAAACATCGCCCCTATGAAAATAGGGACGGAGCTGAATGCTCCGTCCCTATTTTTTGTTTCTGCAACACCGGCAAATATGTCAAAGCTACTTACACATAATTGATTTGCAATTTCGTTTTCAACCTTGTTGCTCCTGATAAACGCAAATCTGATTCTTCCCGCTGTTCTTTGCCTGATAGAGGGCTTGATCTGCTTGGAGCAGCAGACGGTCCATATTCTCCTCTTTAAAATCGGGAAAACGATATGAGGCCAGCCCCACCGAGCAGGTCAACAGTTTACTAGCGGGCACCTGAACTTCCTTGTTTAAGATTCCTCGGACGCGCGGGAGGAAAAATTCATTCTGCACCATGGTCTTGACTATACGCTCGGCAACATTCATCGCCTGATTCTCATCGGTGTCGGGCAAAACCACAATGAACTCATCACCGCCGTAACGGGCGACAAAATCCATCTCCCGGACATTTTTCTGGAGCAACGAGGCAAACTCCTTTAAAATAGTATCACCAATGGAGTGGCCAAAGGTATCATTATAGTATTTAAAGTGGTCCAAGTCGATAAAGGCCACCACCAATGACCCGCCGCCCTCTTGCTGCAACCGTTTTAGCCTTTGCAGTTCTTCCCCCAGCTTCTCTTGCAGGGCTTGGCGATTATGCAGCCCCGTCAAGACGTCGGTTTTTGAAAGTCGCAGCAAAGCCTGGTCCCGGTCGATCTTCTCAAAGAGTACCACCACCAAATTGGTGGCGATGGTTAGGACATCAAGATCGTCCCGAGTTAAATTCACGCCCTCTTTAAACGTTGCCAAAAAGAGGTTGCCAATGGCCACTTTTCCGCTGAACATGGGAATGTTAATAACATACCTGTATTTCCCCTTAAGTTTTGGGTACTCCTTTTCATGAAGACTCAGATCAATAACAACTTCCTGTCCGACTTTATGCAACTCTAAAACCGTCTCTGTCGGATCCCAACCATTGAACACCATCGATCCGTGGGAAGCTAAGCAATGCCATTGCCCGCCATCCAAAACATGCAGATAGGCACTATCCACCGGAAAGTTAATATTAATTAACTCCAGAAGCTTGTCGGCGATCTCCTTCTTCTCCTGCAATTGCACCAAGGTTAATTGCAAGGTGTTCAAAAAGCGGATCTCCCGCATCTTCTTCTGCAACTTGTTAAGGGCCACATCCTGTTTGGCGATCTCGACAATGTTTTCAAGCTGAAATGTACTCTCCGGCAGAGGGAAACAGACATCCCTGCTCCCACCGGCCATCTCCTGTTTGATCCAACTTTTATGCAGTTTAAACCCCAATTGGTCACAGACTTCAAGCCCCTTTTCCAACACAGACTGGGCTTCCGCTTCCCGCCCCATATCCTTGAGGGCCATACCATATTCATAATAATACAAGGGCAAGATCCTCAGGTGAATCTGGCTGTTTCGATCCAGCTCCCGCTCGGCCTGTTTGAATTCGGCGTCAGCGGCGTCATAATCCCCCTCAAACATATGCAGTTGGCCCTGCAACATCCGGTAGTAATGAATGCTTTCCGCGTTAATTTCATATATACGCTTGAATATCTTTTCATTGCATTCCAGAACCTTAGCCCTTTGACCAAGTTTGGCATGACATAGTGCCTTGAAGATATAGATGTTTGCCCGTGATTGGAAGGGAATGTGCCCCATTCTCATAATCCGCATAATTTTAATGATCTTATCCACAATCGTAACGGCTTCCTTATAATTCCGGGTGAAGAAGTAAAGACGGGCCATATTGTGCAGAGTGACGGTAATTTCACTGTAATCCCGGATTTTGCTTAACAAGCTACCCGCTTTATTCAAGTAATAGAAGGCCCCTTTATAATCTTCGGTGATCATGGAATAAAAGCCGATGCCGTTATTAACCCTGATAATCTCCAATTTGTTGTCCAGTTCAATCCGGATCTTTTCACTGCGTTTAAAATATTGGAGAGCATTTTGATGATCATTAATATAAGAGTAAAAGACTCCTTTTTTATGGAAAGCAGCAGCTAGTGCAAATCTGTTCTGGTTTTTTTTGTAGATTGAAATGGCAATGTCGACCAAGCGAAAGAGAGCATTAACTGAATCATAGTAAACTTGGTAAATATCCACATTTTGGCAGCAATAAGCATAACTGTTGTTAAAGCCCAATTTAACCAATAAGTCCATCAATTGAAAATAAAGGGTCTTGTCCATGGGGACCGTTCGTTTCTGGCTGAGTAAATACAGGGAAAAAAGGGCTTTAGCCAAGACAGAATCAATCCCGGAGATCTCAGCAAATTTGATGCTTTGGTGGGATAGCCGTTGTGCCGTGGTCAGATCAAACTTATTGGTGTGGGTCATGGCTAATTTTCGGTAGGCCTCCGCCAACCGCTCGGCATTCCCTTCTCTTTGGGCGAGTTCCAAGACCATCTCATAGTAAACCAGGGCATCGTCATTCTCTTCCAAGAAAAAATGACAATCACCCAGGGCTTGCAGGATATTGTACTGGAGCGCCAAGGACAAATCAGCCCCGCCTTTTTCCGTCTTTACCAAAATCTTTCCTAAATAATCCTTGGCTTCCTCCAAGGCTAAAAACTGAAGATTATCACATCCCACTTGGGCAAGTTCCTCATAGGAACTAACAGAAGAAACAGTGGGCCATTCCTCCACCAACAAGACATGTTCTGCTTTGATTTCAAAGATATGGCTGGTATCTTCAATTTTGGCCACAAAATCTTCCCAGTAATGGTTTTCCTCATCGGTATGGAAGTAGTGGTTTTTATCCAAGGAAAAAACGAACAGGATCCGCCCATCGCCCTTATGGTTCTGGATCTCCTCAATCAACCTTATCGTCCCGTTCTTGGCAAACTGGAGATTAGCCACGGCAATGATCAGCGGATGTTTCTCCGATATTTTGCAAAGCATCTTCAGGATTGATTTACGGAATTGTTCCTGTTCATAAGCAAGTTCTTCAAATAAAGGTTCATCCGGGCGTTTTAAGGGACGTCCAGATAAATAATCGACAAAAAGCTGTTGCTGGCAGGGATACACGCCCGCTTTTTGCGTCAGCTCCTCAAAAGAAAGCTGCTGTGCCTCCGCCAACTCTTTAATGAAAGTCAAAAAGGGTGCATAGGGTTCATTGACTGCACCCGGTGTAAGACGATATTTGACAAACAAATAGGAAGTGTCCAGGGTTTGTATGAACTCTTCAACCACCTGGCAGAACACACCGGTAACATCTGTATTAAAGTGAACAACCTGGGGCGAACCAGCAAGGGCCCCTTCCCAATGCATTCGGAGGATATGATCGTAATTATTCTGGGATTTTACTTTGCTCATTTTTATCCCCGGCTTTCCATCAATCCGTGTTTATGGGCGATTTAGTAAAATAATCCCTATTAATTGTTATCGGTCAATTCATGCAGAAATTCAGAAGGAAATTCTTCACCCCATGTTTTTTTACATAATAATTATTATTTTATACTTCCTCCGCTTTGTCAAATATAGAAATTTCTTGCGTCTCTGAAAAACACTGCCGGTAATGGCCGGCCAGGTTTTGACACCTTAGGTTGGAACTTGGTCAGAAGACTTTACCGATGGCAAAATGCAACCAAGGATTATCGCCCTCACCGTAACTGGCGCCAACATAGACCGGACCGAAAAACGCCTTGTTAAACAGGCCTAAGGATATGTTAGTCTCTGGTTCTAAATCGTTCCATTCTTGAGCAATTCCACCATGTTCAAGCCAAAAGCCAATATAGAAATCAGTTCCGGAGACAACCAGCGGCCCGATGTTTTTTATGTAACCGATGCTGCTCAATAAGAAATTCTCCCCGCAAAACTCATCCACCCGGTAGGTCCCCATTCTAAAGGGCCCGCCCAACTTAAACTGTTGGATCAACGGGGGATGCCCCTCCAGCGTCTTTCCGGCTTCCACCATAATAAATGCGGAGTCTCGTGCACCAACAGGAATATGAAATGCCACTTTCCCCTCGGCCATGCTGAATTCGTCATCCGCACCAGGAGCATCTTGATACCAGACCAAATTTAGCTTGGCCTCAAGACCCTTTCTGGGCAGAACAGGATCATCCACATTATTGTATTGCCACAAAAACCGGGCCAAACTGATCTTACCGTCCACATCAGTGCCAAAGGGCCGGCCAACGCGTATTCTGGCCTTCTGGTGCCGCCAAAAATACCCCAAGCGGAACTCGTAATTTTTCTCATGGGTATAGCCCAGATCCACTCCCCCGCCCGAATGCACCACCCGGTAATCGGTTACCCGTTGGCCGTCTTCATATAAATTGCTGTTATTTTGCTCATGGCAAACAGAGGGAGCGATAAACCACCGGCTGTTATAGAAGGGGCGGTAAAATTCGGACATGAAATACAACTCTGTGCCAAACCCCAGGTCTGTCCGCAGTTCCGTCTGCTTGCCCCAAACGTTATATGAGGTGATCCGGCTCCGGGCGTTGATATTTACATAATCTGCATGGTAACCGTCGGACTGGACAATCATGGCCAAATCAATAAATGGCGGACCATAGGATTTTTCAACAGCTTTAATCAATAATACCGGCGTATCATTATCGTATTGCAGTTCGTAACTTAGCGTATCATAAAGGCAGGAACCGTAGATTTCGTGCATATCTTCTTCCAGCCGGGCTAGATCCAACGGGCGACCAACCTGCCATTTTAAACGTGTTTTAATCCGATCCCTATTCACCGGATTCGTACCCGTGACTTCGATACGTGACGGGGCAGGTAAAGGCGCCGGGCGCCGCTGCTGCCGGTCTTGGAGATACCTCATCCAGGCAGCTTCATCCAAGGCCAAAGTGCGGAGGAGATCGCCATGTGCTTCGGCCGCTTGGTAGCCTAGCTTAATGAATTCGGCGGATTTTCCCCAATCAAAGCCGTTCAACTTGCCGATACGGGGTTTGAGGACCAATTCGGCAAAACGGGAAGCCCGCCGGGAGTTTTCCTTTGTTACTGCGCTCATACTTTGCATCAAGACGGATCCCAGGTCGTTCTTATCCGAGATCTCCTCTTCGGCAGTAACATCTACAGCGATGACAATATCAGCGCCCATATCTTTCACAACGTCAGCAGGAACATTATTCAGCAAGCCCCCGTCCACCAGCAAGCGGTCCCCCAGGGGTACCGGATTAAAGATGCCTGGTAGCGACATGGTCGAACGGAGGGCGGTGGCAAAGGAGCCATGGTCCATCACAACTGCCTGGGCATTGCGGACATCCGTCGCCACACAGTGGAAGAGGATGGGCAAATCATTAAAATCATCCACGATTGAATATGGTAAGGTGATCCGACTAATAATCAGGTCCACTTGATAAGAAAATAGACCATTGGGTAATTGGAATCGGCCGTTTTTCAGCCCTACCATGGAATGAACGGGATAGTCCCGCCGGTCTTCCTTGCGCCTGTAATCCAAGGTTTCATAAGGTGCGTAGAGGTTGAAGACCTGGGCCCAATCGATGGATTGAACCAGTTCGGAAATCTCCTGCGGACTCATCCCCATGGCATAACAACCACCAACCAAACCACCCATGCTTGTCCCAGCGATATAGTCCACAGGGATCCTATGCTCTTCCAGCCAAATGAGGACACCGATATGGGCGAAGCCCTTGGCACTCCCCCCGCCCAAGGCCAGTCCAACAGTGGGCCGTTCGACGTCATGGTTGGGCTTTGCAGCCGCCACTGCCGTTACAAAGGATAATACGATCATGACAGTAATCATGATAATATTGATTAAGCGCAAGAAATGTTTTCCGTTCATTGGAATCACATCCCATCCAAAAAGTAAATTCCCAGAAATAATCCAACCTTTCTCCATATTATATTTTATATTTAGATCTTCGACATCAAGATCCATTATCTACAGTATTTCCCTCCGGAGCAAGCATGGAAAAAACAAAACGCTATAATCCCAGTAAAGCCTTCATAACCTGGTCAAAGGGCAGCTGGCCGATCTGCTGCATAAATTCCTCCACTGGTGTCTTCCGCCTTAATGTCCCTCTAAGCGAGATACCAATTGACTGGTCCCGATCAACGCTGACGGAATCAACTTCCAACGCGCCGGCCAACAGGCCAGCGATGACCAAAATTTGTGGCGGGGTAAGATTAAAAGATGGCGGATCCTCCGGTTTGTCCGAACTTCCGCCATTTTTACCTTCTTTACTTTTGGCTTTATTGCCAAAGCCGAAGCTGGCCATGGCTTTTTCGATTCTTGTCAGGTCCTCCGCTGAAAACACTACCCCATCCCCTCTTTTGTTACGACACCGGCAGCAGATTTTCAGTGAACTGTCCGTCCTGTTCTACGTCAAAGCCAATGATAAAAAGAATAAACAGGGCAGTTGCGATGATCAGCAAAATGTCGTGCTGCACCGCTGTTTGCTCCGCCACTCCCACCACCGCCTTAGCATGGAAATGGGAAATTACTTCATTATATTTACCCTTTTTTTATCTGGTTACATGCATATAGCCTGTTTAGAGGAAAAAGCCGGGCAATGCCTGTCTTTTTGGTGGATGTACTCTCATAATCCAGAGAAAACTTTATCTAATATTACTGAAGGTACACCTCATGGGGGGCTTCCTTGCTCTTCTTCATAATTTCAAGGATTGCCTGATTCTCTTGCTTTCGCTTGCTGAGTCGCTGTTTTTTCCACTCATAATAGCCGGCCCGTGATACTTCAAGCGCTTGGCACATCTTCTCAACCGGAAACACGGAGCCGTGCTTATTAATGAACGTATAGATTACTTCCGGTTGTCCTTCACGAAGATGGCCGCGGCTTTTTTTAAGATTTCAATTGTCATTTCATTTCATGGTCTGCGATTTTGCGCTTAGCTTCTTTTAACTCTGCCTCCAGTTGGGCAATGCGTACTTTGTCCGGGTCCTCCCGATGCTTGCTCTCCCGGAGCCAATTTCGAACCGTCTGTTCTGAAAGGCCAAAGTCTTTGGCCACGCTGGCTACCGAACGCTTGTCTACTCGGATGAGTCGTACAATCTCTTCCTTGAATTCATTGTCATACCGTTTTCCCGTATTTGCCATATTAATGCCTCCCACAGGGTTTATTATACTCTAACTACCCTGTGTCCGGGAAATCGGGTATGGGTCAC
>DGDV01000033.1:42795-42959 GCA_002385625.1 Firmicutes bacterium UBA3943 | reverse complement strand
TCAATACATGCCCTACTATATGCCATACCCGTGGCAGGAGTATCCTTGCCCGCCTGACCGGAAGAAGAAGAAAAAGAAGCACGGGAAGAGGGATAAATGCAGGGACAGAAAGGATAAATATGACTACTGTGATGATCGGTGGCGGTATTGAAGAAGCGATGCTA
>DGDV01000033.1:0-42573 GCA_002385625.1 Firmicutes bacterium UBA3943 | reverse complement strand
CGCTTACTGATTGTAAAAGGGAGAGAAAACGGTGGCATAGCGAAGATATCTTTGAATATTGGCCACTTTTTACATAAAAAAACGGGTGAAAAATCGGTAAAATTAACATATAATTATTTAGTAATCTATAAAATAGGGAATATTTTACACACAACAGGCGGTAAGGAGTTGGGCCATGAAATACGGCGAAGCGTTGCAACGCATTGTAATGGATGATTATCTGGCGGAAGATTACGCCATCCGGTTTGCCATCGAAGAGCTCTACAAATATATCCCGGCGCCGACTTGGCTGGAAGGCAGGGAGCCGCTTTACGAGATGACCCTGGTGGTTGACCCGGGCGTTTTACCCAGTGACGACGGTTACCGCTTCGAACCCTGCCCTGGGGGTGCCCGGATGGTCGCCAGCCACCGGCGGGGTCTGGTTTATGGCCTGTTTCAGCTGACGGAGATGTTGCGCCTTGGCAAAATCCGCTTGGACCAGGAACTGGTGTCAGTTGAGGTGGTACCTGCCTTTCCCCTGCGGATTGCCTACTTTTATGATCAGCCCGGCGTAATTGCTGCGGACTGGCCTTTACGCGACGCAGCCCGCCTGTTGAAGGAGGGTTTTAATGCCGTGGCCTTCACCGGGCTCGGCGGCTTGGTGGATTTTCGCGACTATAATTCCTATATCGCCCCGCCCGGCTCGGAGGTGGAACGCATTTCCGCCAAACGCCGGGATGAATTGCAGTTGTTGATCGAACGGGCCAAGCGGTGCCACCTCCGGGTGTATTTGTACGGAGAAGTTTTTTTACTGCCGAAGGTCATTTATAAGTTATACGGCGCCGAGATTTTGCAGGCGAGTCACCGGATCGATGCGGGAAAACCGCAGTTGTGGGAGATTTACCGCGCTCTTTGGGAAGAACTCTTCACCCATTTTCCCACTCTTGACGGTGTCATTGTCCGGATTGGGGAGATGCCGGCGAAAAATTACCCCCATTGTCTTGGCGAAGATCCCGTGGCCAATTTGGAAGAGGATGAAGCGGTTGCGCTTTACCAGCGGATTATTGGCGAAATCATTGGAGAAGTGGTGGAACGCCACGGGAAAGAGTATATTCAACGCGCCTGGTACCCCGGGGAACGCTCCTTCCATGCCGATCCGGAGATGTATGACCGGATTATGGCCGACGTGGACGGGAAAGAGGGTTTTTATGTCAGCCTGAAGCATACCAAGACGGGATATTGGCCTTACCAGCCTTGGAATCCCAATTTAAACCGGGGGAAACACGCCCAGATTGTTGAATGCGCCTGCCAGTGGGAAAGTGAAGGGAAAGGGGCGTTTCCCGCCTGGGCCGGGTCAAGGTGGCTGGGCGGGGAGAAGCAGGAAAACGGCGGGGCCGGCGGGGGACTGGCCGGTCTTGGTGCCAATGTAAAGGGCATTTGGGCTTGGATCACCAGCGGCAATGCGGTGGGCCCGGTCCCCAGACGCATGGAATGGCTGTACGCTCATGTTTATGCCCTGGCCCGGTTGGCGTGGAATCCCCGGCTGGACGAAGAAAGCTTAATCCGTGATTGGGCGGTCATTGCCTTAAAGTTAAAACCCGATTCACCGGTACTGACAACAGTTGTTGCTGCCATGAAATTATCGGCTGAGGTGGTCCAAAAGGCCTCGGGTTTTGCGGTCTTTCCCAGACTTGGCGGCCCCCTCTGGGACCCGGTGGGCGGTTGGTTTAAGGATGATCAGTTTGGCAACGACGGGATGTTGAACGATTTTACAGCCTTATGCCGCATGGCAGTGCAAAAGGGTGGCGTTGAGGCGGCGGTTGCCGAAAAAGATGAAGCAGAAAGGCTGTTTTACCGGATGAATGAACTATGGGAGCGGGTCTTCCGGGAGATGGAAGACCGCCGTCTTGCCGGGGAACTGCGTCACACCCTTCGCTACATGGAAGATTGGGTGCAACTTTGCCGCCATTGGGGTAATGGTTACCTGCGGGCCTTGCAGTACTTGGAGGGGGGTGGCGATTTGGACCATCGCTTGTTGGCCGAAGACCATTTTCAACAGGCGGCTGCTGTTTGGGAACGCCACCAAAACATCACCGCCTATCTGCCGGGAGTGGCCGCACCCCTCCGGGAGATGGGGATGGTGGCTTTTGTGCGGCGTTTGCAGAAGCTCCTGGCGGAGCAACAAAAACAGGCTATCCCGTAACCATGGGATAGCCTGTTTTCGCTATTTTTAATTGATCAGGATAAGTCCTGTGGAGGTTCTTCCAGATCCAACAAAAGCGCTGCCTGTTTTTGTATTTGGTCCTCTTCCCGCAGGTAACAGCCAACGGCTGGGATGTTTTTGGTGCGGTAATAGTCGAGATCCTGGAAGGCGACCTCCTCCAGCAGCTTGATCTCCCGCAGGTAACTGCCTTTTTTGCCCTTCATCACCTGGACGCCCTGGGTGGTCCGGGTGGTTTTGGGGTTGATGTTGGCAGTGTCAAAAATCAGGACTTTATCAATACTGCTGATGGCCACCAGTTCCAAGTCGGCGGTGATGTGGAGCATCCGCACCGGGCGGGAGAGGTCGCTGTAGGCATTGGCCAGTTTCTTCCGGTTCGTCTTTGTGGCGTAGCTTTTTAGCTCAACCTTGGCCACCTTACCGTTTTCAAAGGCAAAGATTAGCCAACCGGAGTAATCGTCGGTGGCGACCAGATGGATGATTTTTTCATCGGGTTCCAGTTCGAGAATGTTGGGGAGATAATCCCCGAGGCTACTGGCTTTGGCATCCGCCAGTTCGTAGATCTTGAGTTTGTAAACGGTCTGTTTGTCGGAGAACAACAGCAGGTCCGCCTTATTGTGGGTGTCGATTTCCTGAATAATGCGATCGTCATCTTTCAGTTTTTGTTCCGGATTGGTGCGTAGGGAGGTGAGGGGCACCTTCTTCAAATAGTTTTGTTCCGTCAGGATGAGCCGCAAATTGTAGTCCTCAATCAGGTGTTCGTGGGTGATCTCCTCGATCTGCTCCTCATTGATTATTTCGGTCCGCCGCGGTTGCCCGAATTTCTTGGCCACTTCTTGCAGTTGTTTGATGATGATCTGTTTGATCTTGCCCTCATCGCTGTGGGTCGCCTTCAGGTCGGCAATCTCCTGTTTCAGCGTTTCCACTTCCGCCACACGGTTTAAGACATACTCCTTGTTGAGGTTGCGCAGTTTGATTTCGGCGATAAATTCGGCTTGGGCCTGGTCGATGCCGAAGCCTTCCATTAAGTTGGGGATGACGTCAATGTCCTGCTCGGTGTCGCGGATGATCTTAACGGCTTTGTCGATGTCCAGCAGGATCTTGGAGAGACCTAGGAGCAGGTGGAGTTTTTCCGACTTCTTGTTAATATCAAACTGGAGCTGCCGCTTAATACAGCCGATCCTAAAGAGGGTCCATTCTCCCATGATCTCCTTGACACCCATCACCCGGGGCTTGCCGTTGATCAGGATGTTGAAGTTGCAACTAAAGGAGTCCTGTAACGGCGTGAGTTTGAAGAGTTTGTTCATCAGTGCTTCCGGGTCGGCGCTTTTCCGAATGTCCAAAGTGATCTTGAGGCCGTTTAGGTCGGTCTCGTCTCGGACGTCGACTATCTCTTTAATTTTACCGCTTTTCACCAGATCCACCGTGGCGTCGATGATTGCCTCCGCTGTGGTGGTGTAGGGGATCTCATAAATTTCAATACAGCTGTTTTCCTTGTCATAACGGTACTTGGCCCGCAGTTTAAAGCTGCCACGGCCGGTTTCGTAGATCTCCCGAATCTCCTTTTCGTTGTAGATCAGCTGCCCGCCGTTGGAAAAATCGGGGGCTTTAAGGTATTGGACGATATCAACGGTTTCATCCTCGATGTATCTGGCCGTGGCTTCGCAGACTTCCTGAAGGTTGAAACTACAAATATTGCTGGCCATGCCCACGGCAATGCCCTGATTGGCATTGACCAGGATATTGGGGAAGGTGGTGGGTAGCAGGGTTGGCTCCTTCATGGTTCCGTCATAGTTGTCCACGAAGTCCACGCTGTTCTTATCAATATCCCTAAAGATTTCTTCGCAAAATTTATCCAGTTTGACTTCGGTGTAGCGGGGTGCGGCAAAGCGCATGTCCCGGGAGTATTGCTTGCCGAAGTTACCCTTGGAGTCGACAAAGGGATGGAGTAGGGCGTTGTTACCCCTGGTCAGCCGCACCAGGGTTTCATAGATGGCCATATCCCCGTGGGGGTTCAGTTTCATAGTCTGGCCCACCACATTGGCGGATTTGGTTCTGTTCCCGGTCAAAAGGCCCATCTTGTACATGGTATAAAGCAGTTTGCGGTGGGATGGTTTAAACCCGTCAATCTCCGGGATGGCCCGGGAGATAATGACGCTCATGGCGTAGGGCATGTAGTTTTTTTCCAGGGTTTCAACGATCTTTTGTTCGACAATGACGGGGATATTACTGTTCATTGCTTCGTCCTCCTAGGGCACCCTTTCGCAAAAGGGGATGGATGGCGCAAAAAATATTCTTGGTTTGTCCCCAAAATTCCTTTGCCATTAAGCAAACCTGTTTGGCAAACCGGCTGATCCGGCACTGAAGAGGTTTACACTAAGAAGCATATTGTAATAAACCGGGTGTACCTAAAAAAATATTATAACACGGGAGGGCCGGGAAGTAAAAAGATCCGGCGGAGCCGTGACGATCCTGCGGTGGTGGCTCTGTCTTTCCTAAGGGTTCAGGGGGGAAGAGGAATTTTGAGGCAGGAAAAAACGGACGGAGCCCGAAAGTATTTGTTGGTTTTCCTTTCTTTATCTTTGGGCAAAGAACTTTAGTAAAGTGAGTTGATAAGGATGGATCTACAGCAACGTCTCTTAGCCTTCCGGGAGCAGCAACGGAAGGCGATCCGGGAGTATGATGCCATCCTGGCGGAGCTGGGCGAGGATGGGCTAATTCAAGAGAATGAGGCGTTGAAACGGATGATCGGTGAATACCGGGAGGAGCTGATTCACACCCGGGAGCAGTTAAAGGAGGTCCGACGGGAGAACGATTATCTGAAGGCTGCCCTGCATGAGCAGATCTTGGATGAGAAACGTAATATCCTCGGGATCTCCCGGCGCAAGTTGGAGATATATTTCAGGGACGAAGCCGATCGGACCCGGGATGTCCTGACCAAACTGGAGGAACAAACTAAGAAGCAGTTGCGGCGGTTGTGGGAAGCGGCCCTCTTAAAACTAGGGGAAGAGAGTTTGGAGTTCCGCCGGCGGTTGGATCAACTGGAAGGGGAGTTGCAGGAGACCATCCGCCGGCGTGAACTTGAAGTTAAAGAAGTGGCTGATGAGGTTATTAACGGTGCCTTAACCCAGTTGGATCGGCTGGCGGTGGAGGATGTCTCCCCGGAAGAGATGGGACAACGGATCCGCCAGAATCAATTGGAGATGAAGGTCGGGCTGAACCTCGTCAACTGGCTGGGGATCCTTCTCATTTTGTTGGGGGTGGGAGCAGCCTTTAACTATTCCTTCCAAAACTGGTTTTCTCCAGCGGTGAAAGCGGCCTTCTTCTTCCTGCTGGGCGGCTTGTTCCTTGGCGGCGGGGAGTGGATGTACCGTAAAGGGCGGCGGATCTTCTCCCAAGGCTTGTTGGGTGGCGGTGTTTCCATCCTTTACGGCGCCATCTTCTACAGCTACTTTGGCTTAAATAAGCTTATCGGCCTTGAGGCGGGTTTGGTTCTTTCGGTATTGGTCACCGCCATCACGGTGGGGCTTTCTTTGCGGTATGATTCGCCCGTTGTTTGTGGGCTGGGCCTGGTCGGCGGATTTCTGCCTTTTCTGACCTACGCAGGGGCATTAGGAATGACGGGCCACGCCTGCCTGGCAGCCATGGGTTATTTGTTTTTCCTGAACCTGGCGGTGCTAGCCATATCCTTTGTGAAACAATGGAACCGCATAGGCATTCTCAGTTTTCTCCTGCATATGCCGGCCTTGGTCTTTTTGGTTTTTGGCGTGGAACAGCCTTGGTGGGGATTCTTTTATGCGCTCCTGACTTTCCTGATGTACCTGGGCGTTGTTCTTGCTTATCCCCTGGTGCATAAGACCCCGCTAAATCTGGCGGAGATTGTCCTGCTAGCTTTGAATATCGCAGTCAACAGCATCATCAGTTATCTGCTCATTGAGCAGGCAGGCCTGGACAGTTACCATGGCCTGTTGACCCTGCTGTATTGTTTGCTCTATCTCGGCATGGGCAGGTGGATTAAACTGGCCTTGCCCCAGGAAAAGACTGTAAAGACCCTCTTTTTTGTCACTTCGCTTGCATTTGCCATCTTGGCAGTTCCCTTTCAGTTTGGTATCAAATGGCTCTCTATGGGCTGGTTGGTGGAGAGTGTGCTCTTAATCATCTTTGGCCGCCGCCAGGGGGTCAAAATGTTGGAGTGGGCTGGTTGGGGCCTAAACCTGCTTTGTCTTTGGATCTTTGGTGCTTATGAGTATTTGCCACAGATCGCTAACCTGGTGCAAATTCCCTTCTTTGCGCTGAAATTTACGGCGGTCATTGCTGGTCAGATCCTGGTACTATTGTTTTATGCCCGTGAATTTCAGACGAACCCGCTGTGGTGCAATGCTGGCGCTTTGTTCAAACTTTTTAAGTTTGGCGTCATCCTTGGGTTCTGGTTTTATTTGAATTATATGGTGCTTTCCGGGGTCGAGCATTTTATCCCCACCCATGCCTATGGAGGGATTTTTAGCCGGAGCGCTTTTGCTTTGGTCACATATGGTTTAGGTGCTGCCCTGGCTGGCTGGAAGCTGCTCCACGACGAAATGGTTGAGGTGTTTGTAATCTTCCTCTATCTGGTTGCGGACGTGGCCTGTGTCGTCCAAAACCTCTGTTTCCCGGTCCTGCCCGCCGGTGGTGCCCTACCGGGGCTCGTGGGCTGGCTGGCCTTGGCCCTCTTGGTCGCCTTCAACCTGGTGGCTTTCTTGAACGTCCGTTACTTGGTTTTGCAGTTCATTGACAGGCAGAACTTGAACCCGGAGCTCTATCCGCTGGTTCTGGGGCTGTACCTGCTGGGCAATTTGACGGCGATCCTGGGTGCCCAATTCCGCTTGAGCCCAGCCAACCTCTGGTACAGTGTTGCTTTCCTGGTCTTGGCCATTGCTTTTATCGTCTATGGCTTTACCCGGAGATTTGTGGACATCCGCCGTTTTGGCTTGGCCTTGGTCTTTTTGGCTCTGGCCAAATTGTTCCTGTGTGATCTGGCATTTGTCGGAGCGCTGGGCCGTATTGGGGCCTACTTCGGCTTTGGCTTGGCCTTGCTGTTAATCTCCTTTATCTACCAGAAGGTGAAGAGTGGGCTGGAGGCGCGCGGTGATAATCAGTCGGCATAGAATGATGGCCAATTATGTCGAAATGCGGGAGCATTCATATTGCCATAGTTTGTAAAGAATGTAATATAAAACAATCTTTTTGATGTTTTTTACGGTAACGATTTTTTGTTCCTGGTTGTTTTTTCTATATTATTTTACGAAACGTGTATCCACTAAAAGGATAAATTCATTCAATATCGAATATATAGATTCTGGTATTGTATGAATTTGTGACGAACAGGTGTTGATGAATTGATATATCAATTGCAAACAGGAACAGTTGATATCTATTTCATAAAGATTGATGAGTTAAGTTATTTCTTTCAAGCGGAGATGCTGACGCTCCTTCCTTAATGATGAAGAGTATCAAACGTACTGCTTTTATCGTTTTCCGGAAAAGAAGATGGAATATCTGGTGGGAAGATATCTTTTAAAGACATTATTGGCTTATTATCTTGGCAAAGCGCCTGAAGATATAGTAATAAGCCGGGGTGAACATGGAAAACCATATTTATCTGTTGGCGAAACAGACTTTCCGTTTGAAATAAAATTTAATCTATCCCACTCCAACGGTATTGTAGTTTGCGCTTTTACGCTGGGTGAGGAACTGGGTGTTGATGTCGAAAAAGTTGATGGGGACATCTTAGAGATCGCAGAGAGATATTTTTCTTTGAATGAACTTCATTTGGGAAAATGAAAATGATAACATTTCCTGCGCAGGTCAGGTCATCTCTGTTCCTAAGGGGCAGTATTCAGGATTTATGTATTTAGGTTGCTCCGAATTTGGCAGCCACTCTGAACCGATACTTGTGAAGTATACTGATGGGCAAACGGAAGAAGTAGCATTGGAATTGTCGGATTGGGTATTGAGTCATCCGCTCTTTCAGGAGACTGTGGCATGGACCGGAAAGGGCGCCAAATGCACAAAAAACAAAAGCATTCAAGAGATGCGTTCTCCGGTTCATTTATTTGCCAAGCACGGAGTTTTTTGCAAAACGGGGACAATTGAAAGTATCCAATTGCCTAAGTGCCCGAATATTCATATTTTCGCCATCTCGTTATATTGATTGCAATTGCTTCCGGAACAAAAAAGGTGATTTAACCATTTGCCCATGGGTGAAATTGGTCTTGGATTTGCAGGTAAAAATGCTAGTAAGAGTTGGCGCCCCGACATTTGAACCGTCGGGGCGCCAACTTGTTTATCTTAAGTTGATGAGATTAATCTGTAACCGTTAACTGATATCCACCATATCCAAGTATTCATGGCCGTGCTCCTCGATGAAGCTTTTCCGTCCAGCCAGGTTGTCGCCGAGGAGCAGGTCGAAGACCTCGGCGGTGCGCTGGGCATCATCGGGGGTGATCTTGATTAGACGCCGAGTCTCCGGGTTCATGGTGGTCCGCCACATCATATCGGGCTGGTTTTCGCCGAGACCTTTGGACCGTTGGATGGTGTATTTGCCTGTGATCATACTGAGCAGTTCCGCCTTTTCCCGCTCCGAGTAAGCGAAGAAAGTTTCATCCTTGACGGTGATCTCAAAGAGGGGTGATTCAGCAATGTAGACCTTGCCCTCCTGGATAAGTGTGGGTACCAGGCGGTAAAGCATCGCCAGGATGAGAGTGCGGATCTGGAAGCCGTCCACGTCAGCGTCGGTACAGATAATGATCTTGTTCCACCTGAGGTTGTTCAGATCGAAGGTGGCCAAGCCCTTGTTGTGCTTGGTCTTGATCTCAACGCCGCAACCCAGCACTTTAAGGAGATCGACGATGATTTCGCTGTTGAAGATACTGTCGTAGCCGGCCTTCAGGCAGTTGAGGATCTTGCCGCGGACAGGCATAATTGCTTGAAATTCGGCGTTCCGCCCGAGTTTACAGGCGCCCAGGGCCGAATCACCCTCTACGATATAGAGCTCACGCTTGCTGACGTCCTTCGTCCGGCAGTCGACGAACTTTTTGACCCGGTTGTTGATGTCCAAATTGCCGCTGAGTTTCTTTTTAATGTTGATCCTGGTTTTTTCCGCCGTTTCGCGGCTGCGTTTGTTGACCAGAACCTGCTCGACTATCTTATCACTTTCCAATTTATTTTCGATGAAATAGACTTCCAATTGCTGTTTGAGGAACTCCGTCATGGCCTCCTGGATAAAACGGTTGGTGATGGCCTTTTTGGTCTGGTTTTCGTAACTGGTCTCCGTGGAGAAGGAGTTGGTTACCAAAATCAAGCTGTCCTGGACATCGGCAAAGGTGATTCTGGATTCGTCTTTATTGTATTTTCCTAAGTTTTTGATGAGTTTGTCCAACTCGTAGACAAAAGCGGCTTTCACTGCCTTATCGGGGGACCCGCCGTGTTCCAGGAAGCTGGAGTTGTGATAGTACTCCAGCAGGTTGATCTCGTTGCAGAAGCAGAAGGCAATCTGCATCTTCACCTTATATTCGGGTTTATCCTCGCGGTCCCGCCCCCGGGTGGCGGTTTCGAAGTACTGTACCTCGGTAAAGTTTTTGCCTTGACTGACTTCTTTGATGTAATCCACAATGCCGTTGGGATAACAGTATTCGAAGCTTTCACCGGATGCCTCATCCAGCAGTTTGAAGACGAGACCCGCATTGACCACCGCCTGTTTTTTCAGGACCGTCTGGTAGTACTCCAGGGGGATATCGATATCGGTGAAGACATCAAGGTCAGGCCGCCAGTGGATCAGGGTGCCGGTATGGGCATAGTCGCACTTTTCCTTCTGGAGGCCACCGATGTTCTCGCCTTTTTCAAAGTGAAGCTTGTATTCGTAACCGTCCCGGTGGACGGTGACATCCATGAATTCGGAGCTGTACTGGGTGGCACAGGAGCCGAGGCCGTTGAGGCCCAAACTGAATTCGTAGTTCTCGCCCATATTGGTCTTGTATTTTCCGCCGGCGTAAAGCTCGCAGAAGACCAACTCCCAGTTGTAGCGTTCCTCTTTGGGGTTGTAGTCCAGGGGAATGCCGCGGCCGCAATCTTTGACAGTGATGGATTTGTCGGCGTGGCGAATGACTTCAATGACGTCCCCGAAGCCCTCCCGGGCTTCGTCGATGGAGTTGGCGAGGATCTCAAAGAAGGAGTGTTGGCAGCCTTCCAGCCCGTCGGAGCCAAAGATAACGCCGGGTCGTTTCCGGACCCGGTCAGCGCCCTTGAGGGATGTAATACTTTGGTTGCCGTACTCCTCAAACTTGCGTTTTGCTGCCATGCATGTACCACCTTTGTTACTTCAACTTCAACTAAACAGTACCGTAAAAAACCGCTGAATGTCAAGGGCTGGGAGCTTGCTTTGGGTGGGGAAGAAGCGACCAAATGGTGTTGGAATATGAGAAACGACGGTTTTTTGCAGCCTGCGGAGGAATTTTTCCGGTGCTTCCGGTACCGGTCGGTTACTAGATCCCGTCCGCTTCAAGACTTTGCAGAGCTTCCTTCAGGTCAAAACCCGAGGGTTTTTGGTAGACGCGGAGGCCAAACTCGGAGATCACGGCCAGGAGGTGATCGAAGATATCCGACTGGATGTTTTCGTAGTTGACCCAGTTGGTGTCATTGGTAAACACATAGATCTCCAAGGGCAGGCCTTCCGTGGTCGGTTGCAGTTGTCTGACCAGCAGAGTCATTCCCTGATGAACTTTGGGATGTTGCCGGAGGTAAGCCCAGACATAGGCCCGGAAGGTACCGATGTTGGTCAAGCGGCGGCCGTTGATGGCATTTTCGGAGAAACCATGGGCATCGTTGTAGGCTTTTAGCTCGGCCTGTTTTTTTTGCAAATAATCCTTCAGGAGATGAATCTTCTCCAGTTTGGCGATGTCTTCTTCGTTGAGAAATCTTATGCTCATCTGGTCAATCAGGAGCGCGCGTTTAATCCGGCGGCCGCCGGATTCGGACATGCCGCGCCAGTTCTTGAAGGAGTCTTCGATCAATTTATGGGTAGGTATGGTGGTAACAGTGTTGTCCCAATTACGGACCTTGATGGTATGCAGGGCAACCTCGATAACACTGCCGTCCGCTCCATACTTCGGTACTTCCACCCAGTCACCGACGCGGAGCAGATCATTGCCCATGATCTGCAGGGAAGCTGTGAAAGACAGGATGGTACTTTGAAAGACCAGGATTAGAACGGCGGTTAATGCACCCAGGCCGCTTAAGAATACCCAAGGCGACTGGTCCAGGAGGAGGGAGATGGTCACAATGGCGCTGAGTAAATACAGAAAGATCTTTATGATCTGGATATAACCCTTGATCGGCCGTTTTTTGGCGATGGGGTAGGTGTTGTAGATGGCCAGAACCCCATTGAGCAGTTTGTCCAAGAAATAAATGATGATGAAGAAGATCCAGATCCCGATGATCTTACGGCCAATCACGGCAAAGGTGGGCAGGAAGGAAACTCCTTGGTAGAGGAGGAGCGCCGGGACCAGGCGGGGCAGTTTTTTAAAGACCCCTTGCTCATAAAGGGCCATTCCCCAATGGTTATTGGTCCTTTCCAGCACAAATTTCAGCCAGCGCAAGACATACTTGCTGACAACAAAGTGAATAATCAGGCAGGACAGGATTAATAGCAACCCGAAGCCGATTTCTTGCAGCACCGGGTTTTTCTGAAGGGTTACAAGTAAGTTATCCAAGTTCATGTCTTCACCCCATGTGGTCAAAATTATTTTGCCTGATCTTAGTTCACCTTTAAAGCAAAAAACCCTTTTGCCAAGTGGGTCCGGAAAAAGGGAAGTTTGGGCCGGAAGATTCTGATTTTTCGTAGCTGTGGGGTTATGGGACAAAAAAAGCGTTTGCCGGGCATGGTGGGCAAACGCTGTTGGAACAGGGATTGGTAACAATAGTCAGTTGGGTTGATCCCCAAAAAAACCGGTGGAAATTACTCCATGTTATTCTACACCGGCTCACCGGTGAGTTGGGCGATTAAAAACCGGATGATCCTTTTGGCGGCTTTACCGTCGCCGTAAGGATTGCTGGCCATGGCCATCCTTTGGTATTCGCCGGGATCGTCCAGAAGTCGTTGGGTTTCACCGATGATGATTTCCGGATCTGTTCCCACCAGTTTTACGGTACCGGCGGCAATCGCCTCCGGGCGCTCCGTGGTATCACGCATGACAAGCACCGGCCGGCCGAGGCTGGGGGCTTCTTCCTGAATGCCACCGCTGTCGGTTAGGATTAAGTAACTCCGGCTCATCAAGTAGACAAACTCATCATACTCCAAGGGGTTAATTAGATAAACATTGTTGAGATTTGACAGTAGTTCTTGGGCTGGTTTTCGGACATTGGGATTCAGATGAATGGGATAAACCAGATCGATCTCCGGATTTGTTTCGGCCAGCCGCCGCAAAGCCAGGCAGATATTGCGGAAACCCTGACCGAAGTTTTCCCGCCGGTGTCCGGTGATGAGAATGAACTTACGGTTGGAAATGGTGTAGCCCCGCTCAGTCAGGTTTTGGATGATCCGCTGTTCGAAGCAGTGGTCTTGTTTGATCTTTTCCAAAATAATGTTTAAGGCGTCAATGACTGTATTACCGGTGATAATGATCTTTTCCGGCGGGATGTTTTCCTTAATCAGGTTGGTTTTGGCGTTGGCAGTTGGCGCAAAGTGGTATTGGGCGATGTTCGATGTAATCTGGCGGTTAAGCTCTTCCGGCCACGGCGAATAGATATTATAGGTTCGCAGGCCAGCTTCCACATGGCCGACGGCAATTTTTTGATAAAAGGCTGCCAAGGAAGCAGCCATGGTAGTGGTGGTATCACCATGAACCAGGACCAAATCGGGATGGCAATCAGCCAGGACAGTTTTAAGACCCAATAATACCCTGGAAGTTACATCGTAGAGGTCCTGCTTGTCCTTCATCAGGTTTAAGTCGTAATCCGGAGTGATTTCGAACAGATGCAGAACTTGGTCCAACATCTGGCGGTGTTGCGCTGTGACGCAAACCTTGGTTAAAAAGTGTTCCGGGTGTTGTTGCAACTCTTTGACTAGGGGGGCCATTTTGATTGCCTCCGGCCGTGTCCCGAATACTACCAGAATCTTTTTCATGTTACCTCCTAAATCATGCTGTAAGTAATAGTTATTATCCCGTGCTGACAGGTGGCAAAGGTTAATAATTGGTGTTTTCGATGGGCTCTGCCAATTCCATTTGCATTTTCGCTTTTGTCAGTTCATATATGATCCGCTGTTCGATGGGGAACTTATGCTTTTGGTGCCCGTACTTTTGCTCAAATGTCTGCCAAAGGTGCTTTTTTAATTCGGGTTGTTCAGAAAGGACGTTAAAATAAAGGGGGAAAAGTTGGGCATAGGCGTCAGGGTAAAAAACATCCCACCTGGAAGTGCTTTTATAGCCCTTTTCGGTGGCCCAAGCAAAGATCCGTTTCTTTGGTTGGTAAAGATGGGTGATGATGCCTGTTTTGATGGTGCTTTGCACCTCTTTGTAATATTTCTGGTTCCCTTTGTCTAAAAAACTGCTTATGGCCAGGTAGGCGGTTACTCCGCCATAAGCCTCGCAATTATCCATCAGGTATTTTTCCTGAGTTGTGGTGAGGGCACGGGTTAAGCCGTCCTCATCTTGCAGGTGAGAAAGGAGATAGACGATATCCTCGATTTTGTTCCAGTTGGCTTTGATCAGCTTAACATCGCCGGTTTTCAGTAAATATTGGTGGAGGAGGTGCAGGAACATTCCGGCGTAACCGTCTACTGAGTCATAGGTGCCTGTCGGTTGGCGTTTGCCATCCTTGTGAACGAAGTCGTAGATGGTACCGGTCAGGCCATAGCGGTCGGGGTAATTTAGATTCTCAAAGTACCAGACAATGAAGTTTTTTACCTTATCCAGGTTACGGTCGTGGGCCACTTCGTTCAGGGCCAAAATGCTTACGGTATACGGATTGATATCCTCCGGCGTCATGACGTAAAACTCCATGATCTCATCCGCCGGGTGCTTGGCGTAGGAGATCTCCGGATGTACGTTGGCCATAATAAAACTAACGGCGATCAAGAGTAATAATGCTCTTTTTTTCATTGGCAGTCACCACCGTTAAGTAATAGTAGCGATCATCTTCCTCTACCAGCAATCCGCTTTGGGAAGGTTTCTCCCATTTATATTTAGGCACGGCCACACTTATTCCCTCTAAGCCTTCCGGATTTTCCATGGAGATAAGCAGCTGGTTTCCCTTGTTGTGGAAGCTATAGCCGGTTTTGAGGAAACGCAGGAAAAACCGGGCATAATCCGTCATTGTGTAAACCATGATTTCTTTGCTGACCTGCATGGCCTCGGCCTTTTCCAGGAAGGCTTTGACTTGCTGCGGATAATGTTCGATATCATAGGGGTGGGAATAGAAGAGCCGGACTGTCTTGTGGTCGGCGGCGAAGTGGAGAATATCGGCAAACCACTCTGCCACCTCATCTTCGTCGTATTCTTCCAGTATTTTCATTTCCCAAAGGGAAGCCGATGGCCCGAAGGGCATGACGGGAAAGGCAATTACCTTATCGGTGATCATTTTACCCTCGTAAAAAGTGCGGTTGGGTGCGCTGCCCGTGTCACCAGTGTAGTAATAGGCAACGAAGCCCAATTCCTCCAAAATTTTTGTGGTGACGGGTTGTGGATGCATCCCGTTGGGTGCGGCATATTCGGTTATCCGGTAACCCGTAATCTCTTCCAGGCACTTGTTGTTCTTTACGATATATTCCCGGATCTCTTTTTCAGTAAAAATACCGGCTTTTACATTACTTGAAAACCAATTGTGACCCCAGCCGCCGTGGGAACCAATCCGTCCTAAGCTTTTAAGCTGTTTGGCCAGTTCTCTCCCTTTATTTGCCGCATCGAAACCCATGCTGTCGCCGGGCTGATTCACGAAGTCCCCGGCTGTGATGTGAAAGGAAACAGGGAGGTCCGGGGGAAAATATCCTTGTTTTTGGAGAGCGGGTATGTTCCTGTGTTCCAAGTTATTGTCCAAATGCCAGTTGATCACGATGCCGCCCCGGGCATAGGGGACATTGACCAGATGGGGCAGGCCCAGGTGGTCAAAGAGGAAAGTACGCAGAAACGCCCGCAGGGGCAGGTCGTCCGAGTTTGATTTCAAATGCCCGAGGGGAAGGTTGACATAGAGGACCTTGCCCTTGGCATAATTGGTGATCACAACTAAGGGGATTTTCTCCAAATCCTCGGTTAGGCCATAGGCGTAGATATCATCCACCGAAAGGCTTCTTCTTGCCTGCACGGCAGCCATGGGGTATTTCAGCACACCGTAACCATAACCGCTGAAGACGAGACCATCGAGGGTTTTTCCCAGGGGAATCTGTAAATGGTCCCGGCTGGCTTCGGAGGTGAAATGAATTGTGCCAAGGACATAGGATGTATCATGCCATTGCTCGTAGGTGACGTAATTCAGGCCGATGAGATCGGCAAAAGCTGCTTCTTTCAAATAACGTCCTTTATAATTCTTAATGCCGGCATCATAGATGACGGCAACGTTACCGCCAAGTTCAAGATAGCGTTTTGTCCATTCGCTGGCGTGATCCGGTACATGCTGCAAGATAGCGTCGGGCATAATCAGCACCGGGACGGTCTTGACAATTGTTTCGGGGCTGGCTTCTAAAAACCTGTAAATGTCGGCGGTCTCGTAGGGTATACCCTCTTCTTGCAGCACACTTTCGTAGGCGGCAAGGATGTGGGGGGCCTTTTCGAGATAATGCTGGTGATAGAGGAGGACTGTTCTTAGGTTGTCTTTCCTGGCTAAGGCAATGGACTGCCGGATGCCGGGCAGGGAGAACAAAGTGATGATTAGCCCGCAGATTAAGGCACTCAGCAACAGAACTTTCTTGTTCATGACACAATCCCCGTTCCTTCTGTCATAACATAACCATAAATTACAAAACCGTTCTTTAATGTTATGCCCTTCCGGGCGATTACGGTTTTAATCTTGCCTTTAACGCCAATCGTGACGTTTTCTTCGATGGTGATGCTGCCGTGGGTAAATACGGTCCCAGTAATTTTCACGGCCGGACCGAGATGGATATTGCCGTCGGCAAAAATGTTGCCGTTGACAGTCACATTGGCCCCCAAGATCAGATCTTGCCTGGACTTGATATCGCCGGTAATTACACTGTGCTCGCCAATCTTAAAGGTTTTGGGGGTGATGATGTTACATTTTTTTATGGTGTAGGGCGGCAGATCCTCGTCCATCCATAAGGTGGCCGGTTTGTCTATTGTTGGCTGCGTTGTTTCAACATGGTCCAATTCATCGTCATCGCTTTGTGGGGCCAAGGCTGCCGCAGCTTCGGAAGCGGCTAAGTCCATCTTTTCCGCCGGAGCGTCCAGTTTTGCCCGTTTTCCCACGATGATGGGAAAACCATAGAGCCTTCTGAAAGAACAGGAGTCTGATAAGGAGAGAGTCTGCCGACTGCTGGTGCAAATGCCGAGTTGACATTGGGGTTCAACCTGAATGCTACCATCCGCGTGCAACCAACGATCAAATATTGTTCCCTGGTGGAGATGGACATTACCGGCACAGACCAGACTGCGCCAATGGTTATCTTGGCCGATCGTGGCATTTCCCTGGACATAAACCTCTTTTGGGACAAGCGCTTCTTTCCCGGAACGGAGATCTCCATTTATATATAGGATATGCTCCGGTGAAGCGTGGTCTTCAATTTGGATGCCCTTGCTTACCTGGACAGTCTCAGACTTTGACAGGTTAAGTTGGTAAACCCCTGGTTTGCTCTCATTGTTACCTAAAGCATCAAGCAATATTTTACGGAAGGAGTTGGCAAAATAACAAGGACTTTTGGTATAGTCCATCTCAATGAACAGGGGGTCTGCATCCTCTTTGACCCGCAGTTCTTTTATGCCGGGCAGAAAAGGATATATGAACAGAAAAAGCAGCACAACAGAGCAAAAAGCCAGAATCATATGGCATCCTCCTTTGGGGTTTTGGTCCGGAAACGCTCTGTTTTAGCCCATTTTGGTTTGCGGGAAGCGATTAAATCAATTACTATATCCCAAAATCCTCTGGATATGTACCATAAATTATAAGTGAAATTGAAGAGTAAAAAAGGTAGCAACAAAATACGTTTGGACAGGCCGTCAAGGAGGCAGGCAGTCCCCACTTGATAGAAGGGGGCAAAGTTGCCAAAGGTGTTATAGGCGCCGATAAAGATCAGGAAATAGATACCGGAAAAGATCTCCATCTCGCCAAGGAAGAAAAGGGTCAGGGAATCACAGAGCCCCAGCAGAAGGATGAACGGAACCAGGTAGACCAGGAGGAGGAGCAGGCCGTCAAGTTTCTCACGGAACGACAAGTGGGGCGATTTTAATAAGGGAAAGAAATAATTGAACATGACGGCATTATGGCCCCGTGACCATCTTCGAATCTGCCGGGCTCGCACACTCCATTTTTCCGGTGCTTCTTCATAACACTCAACCCGGTTGGCATAGACCACCTTCCAACCGTTGATGGAAAGGCGGTAAGTCAGCTCTGTATCCTCAGCCAAAATATCGGTTCTGAACATGCCAAGGTTGATTACGGCTTCCTTGCGGAACCCGCCGACAGTGCCGCCGTATTGGGGCAGGAGTCTTAGATTATAGCGGGCTTGTTGGTCAACCTGGTAACCGCCGGAACGTTCCAGATCAAGCAGGCGCGTTAAGGCGTTGGCACGGGTGTTGATGGGGATGCTCCGGCCCATGACTGCACCTACCTCGGGATCGTTGAAGCAGATGGCGATGTTTTTGATGATGCCTGCCGGGGGTAGATAATCGGCGTCAAAGACCACAATAATTTCTCCCGAGGCCCTTTTGATAGCTTCGTTTAAAGCAGCGGGTTTACCCCGATCGCCGGATGTGCGGTGGAGAGGTTTAATAAGTTCCGGATGGCTGGCGGCGTAATCGTCCAGGATCTCTTTGGTCTTGTCCGTTGAAAAATCGTTAATTGGGATAATCTCTAGTTTATCCCGGTCATAGTCTGTACGCAGGAGATATTCCAGAATATTGGCGGCAACTTTTTCTTCATTGTGCATGGGGATTACGACTGTTACACGCTTTTGGTCCGTATCGACCAAGTCATGATAGTAGATCTTTTGTTCGCCAAACAAACGGTTGATGGTGAAAATGAAATGCCGAATGGTATAGATCAACATTACCGTGATGGTAAACAAGAGGTAGCCTTTTAAAATAATGATCACCACTGCCATATTGTAAAGTCCTCCCTGAGTTTGTTGGCCAATTGCGTAACATGGGTGCTGTAGATGCCAACAATATACACAAAGTCAATTAACGGACCGAGCGAGAAGAAGAGGATGGCCATAAATATTAATGAAATTTTGCTTAAGATATAGAGGAAGACCGCGTACCGGAGGGTGCCGAAGACCAGGGAGTAAAGGAAGGTTACTCCCATGGTAAAACACTTGGTACCGAAGGATGACGGCAATGACATTATGCCCAAGCCCATGATCAGGGGGACAAAAAACCAGATTCCAATCTGTTGCAGCATATAGAGGCGGGAGTATTCAGAAGCGCCGTACGGGAAATATGATGGGAAGATCAGGAAAAAGAGGGAAGAGACCATATGAATGGCAGCTGTCATAATGGTGTAAATGACAAGAGGCTTGGCCCGTTCCACATTGGGCAGATAAGCTAAGGCGAACAGACAGATAATGGCGTTAACGAGAGAAAAAAGGGTCGAGGGAAATCTGCCCGGAAGGCTGAGGTAAGAAACATTGCCGATAGCTTTGATATATGGCGTTTCGACTATACGCAGAGAATCTTGGAAGAAAAAGGGGCTTAAGATTGATTGGGTGATTAGGCATAAAGTCCTGGAGATCCAGGGATAGAACAGGACGATTATTGCAGAAAGGGGGAGGGCCAGTATACAAAAATGCAGGAAAAAGGAGCGGGCTGAACCCGGTAATGTTCGATAAGAACGGTGATATTTGATGATCGTTTTATCAGTAACCGGCTTATTAATTCTCTTTTCTTTTTTAACCATCACAAATTTCTCCCCTGTGACACCTAAGACTAGGTATCATATATACGCAGATGCGTTCTTTTAGAATGTGTAAGAAACACCAATCTTTGCTGCGCTGTTATCTTGGGGGAACGGCATTTCTAGATAAAAATTATATTTTTGATATAGATAAGTTATGGAGATGCTAAATATGTTATCGGTACCTCCGTATACGGCATCGACGCCGCTATCCTCGCATTCGGTGATGATGAGCTTATATTCGCCTTTGACATTCCAGTGCTCATTGAACTGGTACAACAGGCCGACGGATGGCCGCCATTCCTGGTAATCATAATTGGTTATATTCGGCCCTTTATCGTTGATATAATTGGCCCATTCGAGCCCTGCCAAAAACAGTGCCTTTTCCGTCCATTGGTATTGAATACCGGTGAAGATTTTCATATTAACGTAGTCGAGGAGATTGACATTGTCCCGCGCATAATAGGGGGTATATGAAGAAACACAGTCTAAATAAAGGGCTCTGCCAAAGAGTTCACGGAGAAAACGGAAGTAGTAAAATTGCAAACCCCAGGAGTCCAATGAGTCGGTGCGCTCTAAATGGAAGACCAGGATCATTTCGGTTTCGGGATGGGGGAAGTTATACCGGACAGAAGCATATGCGCTGCTCTCGGAGTCGCCTCCTCCCTCGAACTGGTAGGAGAAAGCACAGCCCCATCTGTCATTGATGGACCAGTCGAAGCCCATCTTGGGACTGTAGTCTTCATGGTTCTCATCTTTTGAAATATCCGCATAAATTGTTTTGGTTCCGGCAAGACATGCAATTCCTATACTCAGCAGCAGTAAAAGTGAGGTGAGTAGCACAAGTATTTTTTTCACTGAACATCTCTTCCTTACTTTATAAGTTTTATAAGCAGACAATTCGTACTGTAGCCATATCATCCTTCAATAATAGCTTATAACATTTTGTAATAAAATGGTATTCTATGTTGTGTCGATTTTTCCTTTCGCAAAAGGTTAAATTTAGTTAAATTGTACTACATTTACTAAAACACGTAAAGTAAATTGATAAAGTAAAGTCCAAAAATACAAAAAATTTGCTTCAGGATATAATTCGGGAGGGCAGGAAGCAGGAGAATTTGGGGGGAGACGGAGTTTAAAGTTGCTAATAATGTCATGTTTTGGCAGGACAATCAGGGGTGGGGGCGAATTGTACATATTGTCTGTGTGGTGTTTGTTGATAACGATCGATATTAAACCGCCGGTCTTTCGCGGGGGATTAAAAAAGGAAGTGGAAACAATGGACAGATTACGGTTGGGACTTTACTTAGCTTTGATCTTTATCCTGATTTTTACCGGTGTGACCTGGGCAGAAGATAAGGAGATTCTTAAGGAGTTTAACACCCTTGTGGAAAGGGCGAAGAATACCGATGATAACTTGGATTTCCAGGCTCTGCGCATGCTTTATACAAAAACTCCTTATTATTCTCCCTACGGAAACCGGTTTAAAAGCAGGGAACTCTTTGATTTGCTGCGGCGGAATGAATTTGCGCAAGTGGTGGAGAAGACCACGCCCCTGTTAACGGTGGAATTTGTCAATATTGACCTGCATTATTTACGCATGGTGGCCTTCGACGGGCTTGGGGACCGGGAGATGAAAGCCTGGCACGAGTATATGACCTATGGTTTACTCTATTCCATCCTGGATGGCGGCGACGGCAGGACGCCACAAACCGCCTTTCAGGTAATCAGTATTGGAGAGGAGTATATGGTCTTGAATTATCTCGGCTGTCAACTCTTGCGCCAATCATTGGAGCATATTGGCGGACATAGTTATGATGTGATGGAGATTCAGAGTGAAGCGGGGGATACGGTAAAACTGTATTTCAACGTGGACAAACCCTTGGCCTGGCTGAGTTCACAATTCATGGAGGAGTAACATATAAGCTTCAGGATGTATTCGGGATGTATTAGTAAATTAAAGTAGTGATTGCGGTGTGGACCAGAGAAGCCTTGAAAACCAGAGCAAAAGCCATGCTGAAGGCTTCTTATTGGAAAGCGTTCTTGGTAAGTCTTGTAGTGGCTTTTTTTGGCGGGCTTGATGGTGGGATGGTAATTCGCATTTTCCTTGGCTATCAATTGGAAGTAGGGGGAAAACGCTTTTTTATCCAGGCCGCTCAAGGTGACGTCAATGTTGGTTACCTCGGAAGCAGGTTTGAGCAGGGTTATCTAGATATCTTAAAAACAATGCTATTGAGGGACGTTCGCCTATTTTTCTGGTATTTACTATTGATTATCCCTGGTATTATAAAAAATTACGCCTATCGGATGGTTCCCTACATACTGGCTGATAACCCAAAAATCGGTGTGAAAAGGGCTATTGAGCTTAGTGAGGAATTGACCGACGGACATAAGTGGAATATGTTTGTTTTAGATCTTTCCTTTCTTGGTTGGTATATATTGGGCGCACTGGCTTGTTGTATCGGGGTTATTTTTGTTTTTCCTTATCAATTGGCTACCAATGCCGAGTTATATCTTGTGCTTCGGCAGGCTGGTATAGACCTTGGTAAGTGCAGTAATGAGGAGCTTTTGCTTAATCCGTCGGAGCAACCGTTATAGACCATTATTTGCCGAGCATTTTTCATTAGGGGATATCTAAACGGTTCAGAGGGAAGTAGTGGGTGAAAACATGGCACGGCGGAAAACAGGTTGCCTGATCATTCATGGTTTTGGCGGCGATTATAGTGAGGTAAGCGCTCTGGCCGAGCATTTGAATGGTTTGGGTTATCCAATAAGCTGCCCGCAGTTGGCTGGGCATACAGGCAAGCGGGAAGACCTACGAAGAGTAACCTACCGGGATTGGATTAGCCCGGCGGCGAAGGAAGCCATTGCGTTGATTGAGACATATATTAATCAGTTCCACGAAAGTAATTGCTAGCTAAAAACAGAGGGATTGCCCGATTGAGGCAATCCTTATGTTTTAAATGCTTTTTATTCTTTTAGTGCTTTTGCTTCGGCGGTTTTGCCGTTTTTCACCAGCTATAACATAATAAAATTATAAAACCAGGCAGGAAAAGAGGGGATAACATAAAATAACTATTAATGTTTTTAGCTTATATTATTTTATTATAAAAAGCTGGTAAGGGAGTTTGGAGATGAAACTGAAATTAGTCGGGACAGATGGGTTGGTAAGTAGAATCTTGGTGCTTTGCGTCCTTGGTACCATTGCCTTTTGGCTTTATCTATTTACGTGGGCCCCGCGAAATCTGGAGTTTGCCACCGGAAAGTATCAGATGCAGTTTTTAACAAAACCCCGAAATGCCCGGGTCATCTTTTATGATTTTAACTCATCCACTCATTGGTTGTCAGGGGTGGAGCTGATCTCTAAAGCTAAACAGACTCAAAAAAAGGCCGGACAGCTGCTGACCGGTTTTGGTGTGGCTGGGCTTTTGTTATTTCTGCTATTGGCCCGCAAGGTGAAAAAGACCAATCATGTCTGGTTGTTTATGGGGATCTATATTATCAGTTTTCTCCTGGCCAAAGTTTTTTATAACACAACATTCCGACCCTTTGACGATGATATAACATATTTCGAAAAATCCTTTGTGCTGATTAAGTCATTGCCCTTTATGGCCGGGTTCTATTTATTGGTCCGCCGGTGGCTGGGTGCGGTAAAAACCAAGCTGCCTGTTCAGGCCAGACCGGCGGTCTTCGCCTCACCGGTGTTCCGGGGGACCTGTGCCATCGGCGCACTGCTTATTGGATTAATTATTGGTTCCAAAGTGCATTGGCTCAAGTTGTTTTAATTATAATTAAAGGGGTTAAAAAGCAGACAATGAATTTACCGATAAAGCCCGGGTTGACGGCCCGGGCTTTAATTGCATTAATTTATAATTATGATTCTATATTCAACATAAATTGAAGTAAGAGTTATATATTATGAATATTTTTTTGAAGACGATTTTATAGGATTAATACTTATAGGAGGTCCTCGTCACCCAAGGGCAGGGGCCGGACCAGGCCCAAACGCCGCCAGCGCCCGGTCAGATAATAGATGAAGCCCAAAGCAGCCCCAACCATCCAGCCAATGGGAATACCCCACCAGATCCCATCGGTCCCAAGCTTACCGGAGAGAAAAGAGGCAACGGGGATCCGTACGGCCCATTGGGCGATGATGGTTACCAACATGGGGACAAAGACATCACCGGCGCCGCGGAGGATACCGGTGGTCTGGAACATAAAGGAGAAAACCGCATAGAAACTGCCGACGATTAACAAATAACGGGCGCCAATGCGGATAACTTGGGGGTCGGTGTTGAAAAGGGCGATTAACTCTTTCCCCATGGTCGCCATGACAAGGGTGGTTGCAAAGGAAATGCCTGTGGCCATGAGGATGGCTGCCACATAGCCCTTTTTTACCCGCTCCGGTTTGCCTGCCCCGAGGTTTTGGCCGACAAAAGAAGAGAGGGCCATGGAGATATTCATCGCTGGCATCATGGCGAAGGTGTCCAGGCGGCCGGCGGCGGTGAAGGCGGCCACGGCGTCGGCGCCAAAGCCGTTGACAATTCTCGTCAGTGCCATCATGCTTGCGGCGACGACTGTTTGTTGAACCCCCGACGGTAAACCGATCTTCAGGCTCAAGCCGAAGATCTCCCAGTCAAACTTCATGGATTCTACGGAGAGGTCAAACAGGGGATGGATTTTTTGCAGATAGACCAAGACCGCTCCAAAGGCAATGCCTTGGGCAATGACCGTGGCCCAGGCGGCGCCAGCCACCCCCCAGCCGAAGTTTAAAATAAACACCAGATCCAGCAGGATATTGACAACAGTTGCCAAAATAAGAAAGTATAACGGGGTTTTGGCATCACCCAGGCCGCGCAGGATGGCGCTGACGAAGTTATAGCCAAAGGTGAATAAGGTACCGCTTAAAATGATCTGCAAATAAGTGATGGCTAAAGGCAGGATTGTTTTTGGTGTCTTGAGCAGAAGCAGGATGGGTTTGGCCAGGAATATTCCGGCGGCGGTAATGATTAATGAAGCGAGAAAAATGAAGATGAATCCGGTATCCATGGTACACTTGACGCGCTCCATGTCCTTGGCGCCGTAATACTGGGCAACCAGCACGTTTATGCCCATCGTTAAACCAAGAATCGAGGCGACCATGAGGAAAACTATGGGCGAACTGGCACCGACCGCCCCCAGGGCGTTTTTCCCAACGGTTTTGCCGATGATGATGCTGTCGACGGTGTTGTAAAGTTGTTGGAAGACGTTTCCAATTAACATAGGAATGGCAAAGGTGAAGATTAAGCGGCCTTCGCTGCCGTTGGTTAAATCTTTCATGGTCAATCTCCTTATTCTTGTCCAACTAAGATTGTATATGGGTTAATATGCAAAAAACCCATTTATTAATTCTTTCACAAATAATATTTGTCGTCAACTTTTGCCCGGTTAAGAGACAAAACCGGGAAGACTATGGGGGTTAATATCCGTGACTGTCTTCTCCGGTGAAGCCCTTGTAGGGCGGGGAGAAACAGTCCAAAGAAGGAGCGATAAATAATGAAAGACGCACGAGTCGAACAACTGGCTGACATTTTGCTGGATTACTCCGTCGCAATTAAGCCGGGGGAGAATCTCCTGATTGAACTGACCGGAGCCGGCGTACCGCTGGCGGAAGCGCTGATCCGTGGCGCCTATAAACGTGGCGCCCGCCCCTTTGTGCAGGTAAGGGAGCTCAGGTTGCAGCGGGCTTTGATCCGGGAGATTGATGAGGAGCACTTGAAAAAATGGGCCGAATTTGAGCTGGTGCAGATGCGGGCGATGCAGGCCTACATCGGCATCCGGGGGACGGAAAACGCCTTTGAGATGCAGGATGTTCCGGGAGAACGCCATCGCTGGTATACGGAACAATACGTAAAGCCTTTGCATCTGGAGATCCGGGTACCCAAGACTAAATGGTGCATTCTCCGTTTTCCCACCGCCGGCCTGGCTCAACAAGCCGGGATGAGTACGGAGGCCTTTGAGGACCTTTTCTTCCAAGTCTGTAATCTGGACTATGCCCGGATGGACCAGGCAATGGAGGCGCTGGTCCGGCGCATGGCCGCAACGGACAGGGTCAGGGTTGTCGGACCTGGAACGGATCTGGAGTTTTCCATTAAAGGTATTCCGGCGATTAAATGTTCGGGCAAGATGAACCTGCCCGACGGGGAGGTCTTCACTGCGCCGGTTAAAACTTCCGTCAACGGGGTACTCACCTACAATGTTCCCGCTGTTTATCAAGGAACCTCCTTCCAAAATATCCGCTTCCGCTTTGCAGACGGGAAGATCGTGGAAGCCACCGCAGATGGCGGCGGTACCCAGCGGCTCAATGAGATCCTGGACACCGATGAGGGTGCCCGTTATCTTGGGGAGTTTTCTTTCGGCTTGAACCCATATTTAAAACGCCCCATGCAGGATGCACTCTTTGATGAAAAGATCGATGGCAGCCTGCACATCACGCCGGGCAGTGCTTATGATGAGGCGGATAATGGTAACCGTTCGGCCATCCATTGGGATTTGGTCTTGGTGCAACGTCCCGAACTTGGCGGCGGGTCCGTCTATTTTGATGGGGAGTTAATCCGGGAGAATGGCCGGTTTGTCCCTGCCGATCTGCAAGTGCTCAATCCGGAGGCGCTGATTGCGGGTTAAGGGAAAGCCCTCGGGCTGATTAAAGAGTAAAAATTCCAAAGGCATGGTCGTTAAAAAATCTTAACTTCTGCATTTAGTTAACCGATTAAATACATTGCATTAATATATTATCGTGGACTGGCTGGAGGAGAAGATGCGTTATCTGCCTATCGAACATGTAACAGAAGGAATGCGGCTGGGCAAGACCATCTACCGGGAGGAAGATGGCAAGGTTCTATTGTCCTGCGGTTTAAGGTTGAAATCTTCATACATTGATCGGTTGCGGGCCTTAAACTATACCCACCTTTACATCATGGAAGCTGATGATACGGAGGAAGATCTGAAGTTTGTTGAGCCCATCAAGGAAGAAACCAGAGTTCATGCCCGTATTGTGATCAAAGAGGCCATCAGTGCCGCCCGTCAGAACAACCCGATTCAGATGGGAACTATCCAGCGGGTTGTTGACGACATTGTGGATCAGATTCTCAGTAATAACGATGTGGTTTACAATGTTGTGGATCTAAAAACCCACGACAACTATACCTATGCCCATTCTGTCAATGTCTGCATCCTCGCGGTGTTGACCGGCAAAACTATTGGTTTAAACCGCTATGATCTCCGGGACTTAGCCATCGGCGCCATCCTGCACGATGTCGGCAAGGTCTTTATTGATTCTGAGATTCTGAACAAACCGCGCGAACTATCCCCGGAGGAGTTCTCCATCATCCGTGAACATGCCCGCTATGGTTTTGATGCGTTGCGCTCCAAAGTAAATATTAGTGTCGTCTCAGCCCATGTGGCCTACCAGCACCATGAACGGGAAGACGGGACCGGTTATCCGCGGGGGTTGAGTTCCCCAGAGATCCACCGTTTTGCCAAGATTGTGGCTGTAGCTGACTCCTACGATGCGATGACCACTGAGCGGGTCTACCGGGGTGCGCTGATGAACCATGAGGCTATTGAGCGCCTGGCCAATGAGGCGCCTGTAAAGTACAGCCCGGCAGTGATTAATAGTTTTTGCAAAGCCGTGGCCATCTATCCCGTTGGCAGTGTGTTGCGGTTAAATACCAGGGAAAGTGTTGTTGTGGTCAATGTGACCCAAAAAGAATTGCGGGTTAAAGTCTTGGACGGGGCGAACAAAGGAGCCTACTACGATCTCTATAACGAACCCGACCTTTGGGTGAAATCCAGGATAAGCTAATTTTTCCAGAGAAGCAAGGCTTTAGGCCGGGCGAAAGCCCGGCTTTTTTCCTGCCAAGGGCTGGGGAGAATTAGGTTTTTGTTTCCTGCTGCAGATTCTGACAGGTATTGCCCGGCTGGTCTTGTGACACGCTATGGCTGGAGGTGGTATGATGCAGAGACTGAAGACGGGCCTGTTTTGTTTTGGCTTTTTGCTGATATCCTTGACCCTGATGGGTGCGGACTGTGATCCTTTGACGCCGTTGCGCTCAAATAAACAAAATGAGTCTGCCCGGGAGACCGGTAATTTGGAAGAGGCCAGGGAACTTGTGCGCTCTTTTCTTGATGCCCGCATCGCCGGTGCCGGGGAAGATGAGTTGGAGGAGTATATGACCGATGAGGCAGAGGGGGATTTCCAAGGACGTTCCGGCCTTACGCTGACCGGTTCCGCCGAGGCGCCGCTGCTCGGGTACAAAATCTCCTCCGAGTCCCAGGTGACAACCGGGGAATTTGGCTTCTCCGTTGCCATTCAGTCCAGCTACACCAACCGCCCAGCGGCGGAGAATGTCCGGGAGGACTTGATTGTCCGCAGTGAGGGGGGCGAATACCGTATTTCGTCCACACGTTTTTTGGGCCGGTCGTCCCTGCGGGTGGAGGAAGGAGGACTGGTTTGGCAGGATGAGAAGAATAAGACCTCCCGGTTGTTGCAACTGAAGGATTTGCCGGCAGAATTCTCCCCCATCGGCGCCGAGGGCGAAAAGTATGGGACCGGGCGGGAAGGCTTCGCCACCTTGGCCATCAGGCCGGATAATAAAGAAGTGGCCTTTGGCACCTGGGGGACCCATGGCTTGGTGGGGGTAGTGCCCACTGACGGCAAAGGAGCCTTTACCGTTTTGGATCTGCTCTTTGAAGCCCAAGCCCGCTTGCTGGTTTATTCCCCCGATGGCGCCTTTCTGGCCGTGGAAGAAGCGGCTCCCACCGGCTCGACCAGGATCCGTGTCTACGAGGTGCAGGACAAACGCCTGATGGACCTAGGTTTTAGCACGGCTTTTCCCCCCGACCGCTATCATCTGAACATCAGCCGTTGGGAGAGTGACGGTAAAACCCTGCTGATCAGGGTTAACCGTTTCAGCGAAGAGGCTGAAGCGGATAAGCTGGGGCTCTGGGCGGTGGAGGTTGAAAGCGGAGAACGTCAGAAGGTTATCCAGTAAAAATAAAAAAGGAGGTTAAGGGGAGGGGGCCAGCGCTTGCCTAGATTTTCCCAAAATGGTATACTGGGAAAAGAATTTAAGGGGTGAGAGCATGCGCTGGCTTGATGAACAGGGGAGGCTTTTCGGGAAAATCCATTGGCTGGATCTGGTGTTGATCCTGACCAGTATCGTTGTCCTGGCAAAAATGGCTGTTTCTTTATGGCCGATGTCGTGGGGGAGTTCCCGGGTCCCCGTTCATGTTGAAATCTTTGTGCCGAACCTTCCCGCCCGGCTGACCGACAGCGCCCAACCCGGTCAATGGGTTAAAGAGGCCAAAACCGGGGTGTACTTGGGGAAAATAGTGGAAAAACGCGTCGTTCCCCACCAGGAGAAGCATGTTCAGGGCAATAAGATTGTCACGATTCCTTCACCCGACCGCAAGGATCTGACCTTGGTGGTACGACGGGAGGCTATGGTCAAGAAAAACCGGGGTATTTACTTTGGCCGGGTGCCGGTGCGTGCGGGACAAGAGGGCGTTTTCCATACGCTGTATGCCGAATTTGCCGGACAAATCCTGGCGGTGAGGGTTCAAAAGGATCATCTCTCCCCATAAGCACAGATGACCGGTGGTTCCTTTGCGCTTTCCCGGTGGCAGGACGTCCGGACCTTGCTGGAGCGGACTCGTGGGTGGGCTGCGCTGCACCGGCCATACCGCCCGGCGGAGGGCTTGGCTGTCCTGCTGTTGTTGGCGGCGGTGGCTTTTCCCCATGAATACAGGCCTTTTTTGCCGGCTGTGTTGCCTTTGGCTTTGGTGGCCCCGGGTGTTAGCAGGGCACTGACCCTGTGGTTGGCGACTAATGCCTTATCGTTCTTGCTCACACCTTCCTGCACCGGGAAGGTGTTGCTTTTACTTGAGGGAATATTCCCCGCTGTCGGCGGAAATTTACTCGGCAGTTTTTTTCGGGAAGCCAAAACTGATGTTTGCTGGGTTTTGGTGGGTTTTGGCTGGCCCATTGCCTTGTTGGGCTTAGCCCAATGGTGGGCGGCCAAGCCGGCTCCCTGGGCTTGGCTCTCCGCCGCCGAACGGTGGCTATTGCCGACCCGGATCACCGGCAGCTTTGGCAATCCCAACCTATTCGCCGGCTTTCTCCTGGTGTTGTTGCCTTTGGAGGCCGGGCTGCTTTTAAGGGAAGAACGATTGCTCCGCCGCGGGCTTGCCACCGGTTCCCTGCTTTTGCACAGTCTTGTTTTGGCCTTAACCTTTTCCCACGGGGCCTGGCTGGCGGCTGTTGGCACAATGGTTCTCTTCAGCTTATGCCTCCAGCGCTTGCGCCGCCGGGAGCTTTTGACCCTTGTTGCTTTGGGCGGGGTTCTGGCCCCGGTTTTGCTCAATCATCCGTGGGGCGGGACCCTAAGCCACCGGTTGCGGATCTATCGTGGCGCTTTGGGGCTTTTTTTAAAGTATCCCCTGGGGACGGGGGCGGGAGGATTTTTGGCGTATTATCCGCACCAGGCCGGGGCGGTGGTGGCCGCTCATTGTCACAACATTATCCTCCAGATTATGGTGGAGCAAGGAGTGGTGGGGCTGGCCGTCTTTGTGTACCTATTGCTTAGCTGGTTCAGGCAGGGAAGGAAGCTTACTGCACCGAAGATGGCGGGCTTTCTGGCGCTGATGGGGGGACAGCTGCTCTACGGGGTTGTTGATTATGTCTGGGCCACACCGTTGTTGACCGCCTTGTTCTGGTTGGCGGAAGGTTATTGTTTCGGCCCGGGGGAGGTTACTCCGGGGTGAGCCCGCAGATCTTTTTGTTTGGCTATTACGGCTACGGCAACCTGGGCGATGAACTGATGGCCGACTATTACCGGACGCTGTTGGCTGAGCTCTTTCCCGGATTGGAGCGGAGGCTGCTGGTGGGACCGGCCTTTTGCCAGCCCTTGCTGGCGGGGGAGCGGCCGGGCAACCGTTGGCACTTGCCGCAGTTGGCCTGGTCTACCCGCCCGGGGGATTTGTGGGTGGCCGGTGGCGGTAATCTCCTGCAGAATGCCACCAGCCGCCGGAGCCTTTACTATTACCTTTCCTTATTAAAGTTAGCCCGGGGGCGGGGGGCCCGGGTCGTATTGCTGGGGCAAGGCTTTGGCCCGCTTGTCGGCAGGTTGGATGTGGCCTTGGCCCGTTGGGTCCTGGCCCGTGTGGATCTGGTGGAGGCTCGTGATGACGAGTCCTGGTGTGCCTTTCGGGCTATGGGGTTAGAGCCGTCCAGGCTATACCGGGGTGTTGATCCCCTTTGGGACCTGGTGCTCCCCCCGGCTCCGGCTACAGGCGATGGGCTCTTGCTCATCCTGCGCCAGCCGGAGTTCCCTGCCCTGCAAAGGCTGGCTCAGGCCGCCCTGGCCCAGGGATTAGCCGTGAAAGCCGTAGCCTTAGCGCCAAGTGATGAACCCTTCCTGAAACGGGCATGCCCCCGGTTTTATCATGGGCTTGTCCGTGATCTCCAGGAGTTTGTTGCGGCTTTGGCTGGTGTTGGCTTGGTGGCTTCTTCCCGCTTGCATGGGCTGATCTTGGCGGCCAAGGCCGGCTTTCCCGTTGTTGGCATCGGCGGTCCACCGAAGATCCAGGCATGCTGCCGTGGGCTGGGCCAGACCTGGTATGCGGCGGATGATAGGGAATTGGCCACCTTGTCCCTGCGCCGGCTGCAGGCCGCCGGGGGAGCAGGGCTGAGCCGGCGGGTCAGGGAGCTGCAAAGTCAGGGGCGGAAAGTAAAGGGGGAGCTGGCAGCGGTCCTGACAAGGCTGGTGGGGGACGGATGAAGGATTGCCGGGTCTTGGAATGTCCGGTACACCGGGTCTCGCTGGCGGAGGCCGGTAAGCTGATCTTGGACGCTGTCCGAACGGGCGGCCGTTGCCGGGTGGCCTCCCTCAACCCGGAGATTGCCATCAACGCCGGGGGAAATCCCCGCCTGATGCAGGCTTTACATACAGCGGATCTGGTAATCCCTGATGGGACGGGGATCGTCATTGCCCTATGGGCCCAAAGACAACGGGTCTTTCGGGTGACCGGGGTAGACCTGGCCGAGACGGTTATGCAGCGCCTGGCTAAGCAGCATGGCCGGATTTATCTCCTGGGGGGACGGCCCGGGGTCAGCGACCGGGCGGCCCGGCTTCTGCTCCAACGTTTTCCAGGTTTGGTCATCGCCGGGCAGCACCATGGGTACTTTGCTGCTGACCAGGAACATCTGGTGGTTAGGGCGATCCGGACGGCCCAGCCCCATATATTGCTGGTTGGGATGGGTTCCCCCCGGCAGGAAGTTTGGCTCGCTGACCATTGGGAAGGGCTGGATGTGCCCGTGGGGATCTGTGTGGGCGGCGGGATCGACCTATGGGCCGGCCTCTTCAAGAGAGCGCCTCTTTGGCTGCGCTACCTTGGCTTGGAGTGGCTGTACCGGGTCTATCAGGAGCCAGCCCGCCTCAGTCGCCTGAAGTTTTTACCAGTCTTTTTGTATCGCGCCTTTGCGCGCACCGAAAGGAGGTTGCGGGATGGTGTCTAAAACTGCCTTTTCCCGGATCGGAAGGGAGCTTAGAGACTATTTCTTGATTTTAATCGGGACTAATATTACCGCTCTGGCCCTTATTTGGTTTCTTGTTCCCAACCGGATTGCCGCCGGCGGGGTCAGCGGCCTGGCCACCATCTTTTATCATCTTTGGTCCTGGCCCATCAGCTTGGTGATCCTGGTCGTTAATATTCCTTTGATTTTAGTGTATTTGAAAATATTTGGGGCTGGGAACGGCGTAAAAACCTTTGTGGGTGCCACCTTTTTGTCGGTGGCCGTGGAGTTTTGGGCCAAGCATGCGGGGGGATTAACGGATGATCCCTTTTTGGCCGCCCTTTTTGGCGGCGCCCTGGCTGGCGTGGGGATGGGCCTGACCTTTCGATACCATGGCACCACGGGCGGTACCGACCTGGCGGCCAAGTTGGTCCACAGGTTTACTGGTCTGTCCATCGGAAAGGCCCTGTATCTCTTTGACGGTCTGGTGATCCTGTTGGCCGGGATCGTTTTTGGCGGACCGGAAGCAGCGTTGTATGCAGTGGTTGCCCTGGTGGCAACAGGGCGGGCCATTGATCTCGTGCTGGAGGGCTTGAATTATGCCAAAGCTGCCTTGATCATTTCCGATCAGGCGCCCCGGATTGGCCAGCGGATCTTAGACGAATTGCAACGGGGTGTAACAAGTTTAAACGGGTCTGGCCTTTATTCCGGAACAGCTAAGGAGGTGCTGCTTTGTGTGATCGGCCGGGCGGAGGAGATCCGGCTGAAAGAGCTGGTCCGAGCAGAGGATCCACGGGCTTTTATGATCTTCACCGATGTCCGGGAGGTCCTGGGGGAAGGGTTCAAGCAATTCTAAAAAGTGTGCGGGAGATTATGGGTTGTGCCGGGCGGCAAAAGGAGGAATTGAGGGCTTTTTTTCAGGCCCTCTTTTCTTGACAGTCCTTGGAAGGGTGTGATACATTTATCGTAATATGGAGGGAATGCTGTGCGGGAATTAACGATTGCCATGCCGAAGGGCCGGCTGTTTAATTCTGTAGTAAAATTATTGCATGCTGCCGGTTATCTCGACCGGACACTGGAGGAAGACTCCCGGAAGCTTATTTTATGTGACAACCAAAGCGGGTTGCGGTTTATCTTGGCGAAACCCACTGATGTGCCTACATATGTGGAGTACGGCGCCGCTGACCTGGGAGTTGTGGGGAAAGATGTGCTCCGGGAGGAAAATAAAGATGTCTGTGAACTGTTGGACTTGGGCTTGGGATACTGCCGTTTGGTTGTGGCGGTCAAGGAGAACTCGCCCTTGGTTGATGTTACCCAATTGCCGTTCAATAGCAGGATTGCCACCAAGTACCCCCGGATCACCGGGGAGTATTTTCTTTCCCGCGGGCTGCAGGTGGATTTGATTAAATTGCACGGTTCCATCGAGTTGGCGCCGATTGTGGGTTTGGCGGAGGCGATTGTGGATATTACCAGCAGCGGGCAAACCCTCCGGGAGAACGGGCTCCGGGTCTTGGCTGAGGTGGAGGAGTGCACCGCCCGGCTGATTGCCAATCCGGTGAGTTACAAGATAGAACATCAGCGCATTTCAGAACTGGTCCGGGCAATGCGCCGCGTTGTCCTATCTGAACAGGGGGGGAACAAAGTATGACACGTTTGCTGAGTACGGCTACAGATATGTTTGAAGTCCGAAAGTTGTTGGACCGGCGGGCCTTTCTAACCGAGGAAGGGGATGACGGGGTCGGCGCCAAGGTCCGGGAGATCCTTAAAAACGTGCGGGAACGGGGAAATGATGCCCTGATCGAATACACAATGCGCTTTGATAAAGTGGCCTTGAGCGTTTCGGATCTACGCGTTACGGAGTATGAGATTGAGCGGGCGGTAAAAAGGGTCTCCCCAGAGTTTATGGAGGCCTTGCGCCTGGCCAAAAAGAATATAGAAAACTTTCACCGGCGGCAGCTGGCCCAATCCTGGGTGACTTTTGAAGACCATGGTATTATGCTAGGCCAGCGCATCATCCCCATAGACCGGGTGGGCCTGTATGTGCCCGGCGGTGCCGGAGGCACCACGCCCCTGGTCTCCACCTTCTTGATGAATGCCATACCGGCGCTGGTGGCCGGGGTGAAAAATATCATCGTCTGTACCCCGCCCAAACAGGACCGGAGTGTTGACCCGCATCTATTAGCGGCGGCGAAGGAGGTCGGGGTGACCGAGATCTACAAGGTCGGCGGAGCGCAGGCTGTTGCCGCCATGGCCTTTGGTACCGCCACCGTTCCCCGGGTGGACAAGATTGTTGGTCCGGGCAATGCCTTTGTGACTACTGCGAAGCGGCAGGTTTACGGTTATGTGGGCTTGGACACCCTGGCGGGACCCAGCGAGATCCTGGTTATTGCCGATGACAGTGCGAATCCGGCCTGGGTGGCGTCGGACCTGTTGTCCCAAGCGGAGCATGGTCCCAAGGATGAAGCAGGCGCCATCTTGTTGACGCCCAGCATGAGCCTGGCGAAGAAAGTCCTGAAGGAAATAGACAGTCAACTGGTGGAGCTGAACAAGGCCGAGATCGCCGCCAACTCGCTGGAGCGATCCGGTGGCCTTGTGGTGACCAATGATCTGGAAGAGGCCATTGAATTGGCCAACTTCTGCGCACCCGAACATTTAGAGTTATACCTGGCGGATCCCTTTGCCTGGCTTGGGAAGATCCGGCATGCAGGTGCGGTTTTCCTCGGGCCCTACAGTCCCGAGCCCATTGGGGACTATGTGGCCGGTACCAACCATGTCTTGCCCACCATGGGTTTGGCCCGATATGCTTCGGCCTTAAGTGTGGAGGATTTTGTGAAGAAAACCAGTTTTATTTCCTATACGAAGGAAGCCTTGGCCGCCCATGGCCCGGCGGCAGTGACCTTGGCCCGGGCGGAGGGCTTGGAGGCCCATGCCCGCTCGGTGGAAGAGCGTTTAAAGAAAATGGAGGGATGAGTTATGGCACGTCAGGCCCAGATCAACCGTGAGACCAATGAAACCAAAATTGGGTTGGAACTCAACCTGGATGGGCAGGGGCAGTATCAGATCACCACAGGTGTCGGTTACTTCGACCATATGTTGTCCCACCTGGCCAAACATGCTCTCCTGGATCTGAACCTCACCGCCCAGGGGGATTTAGAGGTTGATGCCCACCACACTGTGGAAGACGTGGGGATTGTGTTGGGTACGGCCTTGCGCCAGGCCATGGGGGACCGGAGCGGGATTACCCGCTACGGCTCGGAGATCCTGCCGATGGATGATGCCCTGGTGATGGTGGCGGTGGATTTAGGCGGGCGGCCTTATTTGGGTTATCAAGCTGACTTGGGAACTGGCGATCTCGGCGGCTTTGACCTGGAACTGGTGGAGGAATTTTTCCGGGCGTTGGCGACAAACGGTGGGATGAATATCCACATCCGGCTTTTAGCTGGAAAGAACCGCCATCATTGCCTTGAGGCAATCTTTAAAGCCTTTGGCCGGAGCCTGCGCAAGGCACTGGAGTTGGATCCAAGGGTGACCGGGGTTCCTTCCACTAAGGGGATCTTATAAACGAGGGATTTATCTTTTTCATTCTTGACTGACCGTAGGGGGTCTCCCAGTGATAGCAATCATCGACTACGGCGCCGGTAATTTACGGAGTGTGTACAATGCCCTGACAAAGCTGGGCTTTGCTGCGCAGATTCTAAGTGACCCTGCGGATTTGCACCGAGCGGACCGGGCCATCTTACCCGGTGTGGGCGCCTTCGGCGCTTGTAAGGATAGTCTGAAGAAGAGTGGTTTTATCCCAGCTATTCATGATTTTTTACAAATGGGCCGCCCCTTTTTGGGGATCTGTGTTGGCCTGCAACTTTTGTTTTCTGTGAGCGAAGAGGTGTTTGGCAATGAAACTGCCCCGGTGGGCTTAAAGCTCGTGCCGGGCAAGGTCCGGCGTTTCCCGGCGACCATGGGGCTGAAGATCCCGCAGATTGGCTGGAACAGCTTGCGGCTTGTGCAGCCTTCCCCGCTTTGGCGTGGGTTGCCTGACGGGATATATACCTACTTTGTCCATTCCTACTATGTAGAGCCGGAAGATGACCGGGATGTGCTTTGCACCAGCGATTACGGCATTGACTATTGCGCCGGCATCCAGCGGGGCAACCTCATGGGTGTGCAGTTTCATCCCGAAAAAAGCGGTCAAGTCGGACTGACAATTCTGAAGAACTTTGGGGAGATGTCCATATGATTGTTATACCTGCCATCGATCTATTGGGGGGACGGTGTGTCCGCCTGCAACAAGGCGATTACCAACGGGAGACCGTCTATGACTCCGACCCCCTGGCCGTGGCCCGGCGTTGGGCGGAGACAGGGGCCGGTCGTTTGCACCTGGTGGACCTGGACGGGGCAAAAGAGGGGCGACCGGTGCATATGGCAACGGTGACGGCCATCGCCCGGCAGCTCACGATTCCGGTGGAGATCGGCGGTGGCATTCGCGATCTGGCTACCATCACCGCCTACCTTGAAGCCGGTGTCCGCTGGGTGATCCTGGGCTCCGTCGCTGTGGAAAAACCGGAATTGGTGGCGGAGGCCTGTCAGAAATTTCCCGGCCAGATCGTGGTGGGCATTGATGCCCGGGCAGGCCGGGTGGCGACCCGGGGCTGGCTGGAGGAATCTTCCGTTGATGCAGTAGAGCTGGGTAAGCGGATGGGGGCCCTCGGTGTCCAGGAGATTATCTATACGGATATTGCCCGGGACGGCATGCTCAGTGGGCCGAATATCCCGGCTTTGGAGGAGATGGCCCGGCAGACGGGCTTGTCGGTGATTGCCTCCGGCGGTGTCAGTTCTTTGCAGGATTTGATCGAATTGAAGAAATTGGAGGGCATTGGCGTCCGCGGAGCCATTGTCGGTAAAGCCTTGTACGACGGCCGGTTGGACTTGGCGGAGGCCCTTCGCCAAGTGGAAGGGGGTACCCCTGTTGTTGGCTAAAAGGATCATTCCCTGTTTGGATGTTAAAGACGGGCGAGTAGTCAAGGGTACCAATTTTTTGAACCTGCGGGATGCGGGGGACCCGGTGGAACTGGCGGCCTTTTATGACCGTGAGGGCGCCGATGAACTGGTTTTTCTGGACATTACCGCCTCCCATGAACGCCGGAAGACCGTGGTGGAGATGGTGGCCAAAGTCGCCAAAGAGGTCTTTATCCCCTTTACCGTGGGCGGCGGCATTACCTCCATCGATGACATCCGGGAGATTTTGTTGGCGGGAGCGGACAAGGTCTCCATTAACACCGCCGCTGTAAACAACCCGGATCTCCTGGCGGAGGGCGCCCGGAAGTTTGGCCGCCAATGTATCGTTTTGGCTGCGGATGTCAAACGGCGGGTCGCCGATGATCCTGCCCAAGGGTGGGAGGTCTACATCCATGGCGGGCGGACCAATACCGGTCTGGATGCGCTGGAGTGGATCAGCAAAGCAGCGGAGCTGGGCGCTGGGGAAGTCTTATTGACCAGTATGGATGCAGACGGTACCCTCAATGGTTATGACAATGAGCTGAACCGCGCCGTGGCCGAAAAGGTGGGTATCCCTGTCATTGCCTCCGGTGGCGCCGGCACCCTTGAACACCTCAAGGATGCCTTTGTGGTGGGGAAGGTTGACGCGGTATTGGCTGCTTCTATCTTCCATTTTGGGACTTATCGCATTGGTGAGGTTAAGCGATATTTGGCCGAAGCGGGGATTCCCGTTCGCCCCTTGGCATAATTGGCAACGGGTTGACGGGTTACACCATAACGGCGCTAAATGTATAGAAAAAGAGGTTAGTTGCACATGGAAGAGAAGAAAGACTATCAGATTCTGGACGAACTCTACCAAGTGATCCTGGACCGGCGGGAGCACCCCAAAGAAGGGTCTTACACCTGTTACCTTTGGGAAAAGGGCCTGGACAAGATGCTGAAGAAGGTGGGGGAAGAATCCGCCGAAGTCATCATCGGGGCCAAAAATGGTTCCCGGGATGAGGTGATCTATGAGACTGCTGATTTGATCTATCATTTGCTGGTGGTCCTGGCTTACTACGGGATCAAACCTTCAGACATCATGGAAGAACTGAAAAAACGCCGGTAAACCGGAGTAAATAGGTGAAGATGAAACGGGTTCCTAAAGAACGGGGACCCGCTTTTTTTATACCTGCCCGCAAGACATGTCGGAAATTACCGATGGGAAAATGCCGGGGCGCCCTTGCTTAATAGAGTGAATAGTAATAAAATTAAGAAGAGTTAATATAGCCGTCATCCGACGGTAAGTGAATGAACGGCGGAATGGAGGGTTACTATGTCCCGGTACTATGTCCTTGAGGAAGACCTGGATTATGAATATAAGCTCTATTTGGGCCCGATTCAACTGCCGGCGGAGGAACGCCGGGCCATGATCCTGGGGGATACCCGGTGGATTCCCCGGGAGCCAATGGTTATTCCGATCATCAACAAACCCGGGGATGAACTGCCCGATTTTCTCAATACCCGGATGCCCCTGGTCTCCACTGGTTTTAAAGCGTTGCTGGATCGGGAGGTCTCCGGCCGGATCTTTTACCGCAAGGCCATTTTGGTTCATGAAAATAAATTTTATGTCTACTACTACATCCTGCCGCGCCTGATTGATTGTTTGGATGTACACAACAGCCGGTTTGAACAAGACCCCATGCTGCTGGGGGGTCTCAGGTTTACCGGCGGGTTCTCCCTTCGCCAGGAGCAACTGGTGAAGGTGGATATTTTCCGCATGAAGGGTTTATCCTTCCGGCAACTCCTCATCTCCCAGCGGCTAAAGGATCTGTTGGAAGAGGCGGGGGTTCGGGGTGTGGTCATGACTGCAACGGAGCAGTTTTGTCACGGGACAGGTATTTTCCGGCGCGGTACCAATAAAGGGGAGGTTGCCATAGATGCCTGAGGAAGTAAAGCCGGTTTTACCCGGGAGATTCACCGTTGATCATATCGCCGGGATTATGGTGGGGGATCTGCCGATTGCCAAGACCAATTTGCAAGAGTTGGAGATTACGAAGGCCATCAATGATCATGCCCGGATCAAGATCGTTGCCATGATTGACGATGGGGAAAAGCCCCAGTGGCAACGGGTGACGGGTTTGGACATTACGATTAAGATCACAACGATTGACGGTAAGAACTTATTCTTTGGCATTGCGACTCATTATGCCGTCGGTGAGCTTGTTGATAAAAAAGGGAGCAGGTCCGTGGTGACGGTGGAGGGCGCCTCAATGACCCACCAATTGGACATATTCCTGAAGAAGCGTTCATTTATGGATAAGGGTTTGACCTATAAGGAAGTCTTTGAACGGGTTTTGGCAGATTATGGTGTTGCCATCCATCATCATTTAATCCCCAAAGAATTAAAAACCGGTCAGTTTTTCCTTCAATACAACGAGACGGACTGGACCTTCCTGCGCCGCTTGGCTTCCCGCTGCCAGACTTGGTTAATCCCAGATGCGGCGTCGGAGAAAATCTCCTTTGCGTTGGGCTTATTCGATACGGAGTTCCGGGGCGATATCACCCTTTATGACCCGCATTTTTGGGTTAGGCGAGAGACGGTGGATGCTACCGGTCCTGATGGCCGGAGGGGGAGCGCTGATAATGTCTGCAATATATACTACGAGGTCAGATCCGTCGACGGTTACCTGCTGGAGTTGGGGGAAAAGTTGCAGGTTGGCAGCAGGCCCTTAATGGTCTGGCAGGCAAAACTCTGTTTTGAGCAGGGCAGGTTTGTCACCTATTACCTGATGGTGGATCAAGGCAAAAACGCGACTACCCTTTGGAACGATGAGCTTGTGGGCCTGGCTTTGGCAGGGACTGTAATGAAAGCGGAACGGGATACCATTGAGATTGATCTGCAGATTGACAAGGATTACAGGGCCAACGAAAAAATGGACAAAGGAGGCCAAGCGGAAGCACGGAAGGAAAGTTGCCGCTTCACTTATTCTACTATTTATTCGGCGGAGGAGAACACCGGCCTTTATTGGATGCCGGAGCTAAACGATACGGTATTTCTCTATTTTCCGACCAACAATGAACAGGATGCCTATGTTTTCGGTTCCGTGCGCCGGGGCGCCAAGATTGAGGACAAGAATAACAAGTGGCAAAAGGCATTGAAGATTGGCGACCCCAATGTCCGGTATTTCCGGACGGGCGGGAAGGAAATCATGTTTAGCCCGGAAGAGATTCGCATCACTGTGGAGGGCAAAGGCAGCGACAACAAAGATTTCAAGTATTACGTGACCCTTCATGATGAACGGGGGATTGAGATCTACAGCACAAAGGATGTCAACGTCTTTGCGAAACGTGATATTAATCTTAACTCAGAAGCAGGGACCATTGCCATCCAAGCCGGAGGCAAGATCAATCTGGCCTGCCAGGAGAGCAGCATCATCATGAATGGCGATACGCACATCAAAGGGAAAACCATTAGAACCAATTAGGGTTGGGGTGAGTGGGCATTGAGCACCTATCGGGATATTACAATTCGACTGAATGATCAGGAGTTTAGAATCGGCGGACTGGTCGGCTTTGAGCTGGTTAAGACTGTTAATGACCATGCCTGGCTGACGGTGAGGGGTAAAGTGGCGGAGGAAAGCAAGACGCACTTTGCCGAGCTGGCCTTGGATGAAGTTAAAGTTGAATTTGGCATAAAAAGGGCCATTCTTTTCCAGGGCTTAGTGACGGATTTTGACCTGTATTACGCCGATGGCCAGGACCGTTTTCTCCTCCAGGCCGCGTCATATACCTATGAAATGGACAGAAATGTCAGGGCACGGTCCTTTCAGAATACCAAGATGTTGATCGCGGATCTGGTCAATCAGGTAATGTCAGCTTACCCCAATGGTGAATGTGTTATTGACCAGGCTTTGGCTGATCAGGTCCTCGGTAAATTTACCCTGCAGTTCAGGGAGACGGACTTTGCCTTCTTAAGGCGTATGGCCTCACGGTGTTATACAGGCCTTGTGCCTGATGCCACTGTAGCTTATCCCAGGTTAAGCCTGGGTTTTCGTGCTGGCGAGGACAGGGGAGTCTTGCGGGAGCGGGAATGCCAGGTGATGATTAGCAGGAATATTTCAGAATATAAGGAATTCATAGGTAATGCCCCGCGGGGGCAAGCGGCGTCGGTGTGGGCGGAGGACTTTACCCGTTATAGGTTATTCACGCCTGAACTATTTGATCTTGGTGACAAACTAACTGTAGGGAATAGCAAATTAACCGTTTGTGAAGCCCGGGCCTACCTGGATAAAGGGATTATTCGCTATACCTGTGTGGCTGCGTCGGAAGGCGGGTTTAAGGTCAGACCGCTTTTTAACAGCCAGATTATCGGCATGTCCCTGGGCGGGACCGTCCTGGCCGTGGGGGCTGCTACGGAACAGAAGGACATGGTGAAAGTCGGCCTGGCCATCGACGGTGAGCAGAAGGTAGAAGAAGCCACCTGGTTTCCCTGTCTTACTCCCTATGCGGCGGAGGGGAATACCGGCTGGTATGTCATGCCGGAGGTGGGCGATGAAGTCTGGCTGACCTTCCCCACGGAGTTTGAGGAAGAGGCAGTGGTTACCTGTGCCATCCGGCATAAAGGCACAGATGCTGTGAACAAGCCGAACCAGAAATATTTCCGGACGAAGTATGGAAAACGTATGATCTTTGAACCCGAGCGTTTCCTCTTTGTCGGTAAGAACGACCGCCTGGGCATGACCCTGGGCGGGAAGAATGATGTAAAGTTCAACAGTCCCGAGGCGAAGTTTGCCATCAAAGCAGTGGGGAATATTAATTTTCATGCAGAGAATGTGGTGAACCTGTCCACCGGCAATGCTATCACCTGCGCCCTGGGCTCCGGAGAAAACAAACGGGTCAAACTAAAAATGGACGTGGGAAAGACCAAGGGGGAAGTAGCCTTCCTGGGAAAGGTCTGGGAAGAGGACGGAGGGAAGGTAGCACCGGCTGCCAAACCCGAGGTGAAGAAGTCTGAAAAATCGGCATCAACTGCGCCAAAAAGTGATAAAAAAGATAAAAATAAACACTGTCATCGGCATGATGAGTTTTTAAAGGAATTGGAACAATTCCCCGAGGATTATCGCCCGGCCTTGATTCAGTTGCATAATAAGCATATCGAGTGGCGGTTTGTGGCGTACCATACTGGGGTGGATTTTAACAGCTTTGTGGATGCACAGATGGAAAAGGGAGTAACGACAACTAACGAAGATAGATTTATAAAACATCCAAAGACTAAAGGAGGGGATAGCGGATATTTCGTTCCAACGCGTGAGGGAGTTATTTATTATATGGATCCGCGAAATTTACTGACAGAAAAGCTAATATTTCAATTTTTATCCGGTGAGTATAACCTGGAGTTGCAAAAAATAGAAATAGTTGAGGATATACTTAAGGAAAGTGCGTTAGCGGGGAAAGGACAGTCTTTTTTAGAAGCCGCCGGAACGAATGCTAACGCAGCATTTCTTGCCGCGATGGCGATGGTAGAGAGCGGAGGTGGGACATCTAAGCTTGCAATTGGAAATGTGCAAAATTATAAAGGTTGGTACAATTTGTATGGGATTGGTGCGTATGATGGCCCGACAGCTGCAACTAACGCGGCAAAATTTGCAAAAGATCATGGTTGGAATACTGTTGAAAAAGCGATTGTTGGTGGTGGGAAATTTATCGTTGAAAAATATATAAAAACCGGGAGAGGGTCTGTCAATAATTTTGTGCT
>DGDV01000044.1 GCA_002385625.1 Firmicutes bacterium UBA3943 | reverse complement strand
CAAGTGATGAATTTTACTTGTACTGTTCACCACTTTATGGTATACTAACTTTCGGTGTTTATCCCACACGCGCCCGGACTGAATGGCCGGGTTGCCCCAGAACCGGGGTTGGCTTTCGGGATGAAAGGCGCGGAGGTAAGCAAACCCAAGGGGAAGGAGGTGACTATTGTGGCAATTATCTCCATGAAGCAACTGCTTGAAGCTGGCGTCCATTTCGGGCATCAGACCCGTCGGTGGAACCCGAAGATGGCTCAGTACATTTTTACTGAACGCAACGGCATTTATATCATCGACCTCCAAAAAACCGTCAAAAAAGTGGAAGAAGCCTACAACTTCATTAAGAGCATTGCCGCTGAGGGCGGTACCGTGCTTTTTGTCGGTACCAAGAAGCAAGCCCAGGATGCGATTAAGGAAGAAGCCATTCGTTGTGGCATGTATTATGTTTCCGAGCGCTGGCTGGGTGGTCTGTTGACCAACTTCCGGACGATTCGTTCCCGGGTGGAACGGTTGAAGAAGATTGAGGCCATGGCGACGGACGGTTCATACGATGTCCTGCCCAAGAAGGAAGTTTTGGAGCTGGAGAAGGAGCGGGCGCGCTTGGAGCGTTTTCTCTCCGGAATCCGGGATATGACCCGGCTGCCCGATGCCCTTTTTGTGGTGGACCCGCGTAAAGAGCGCATTGCCGTGGCGGAAGCGCGTAAGCTTGAGATTCCCATTGTCGGTATTGTGGATACCAACTGTGATCCCGACGAGATCGACTATGTGATCCCGGGCAACGACGACGCCATTCGGGCTGTGCGGCTCCTGGCCGGGAAGATGGCCGATGCCATTATCGAGGCCCGTCAGGGTGAACAATTGACCGAGGCCGAAACGGCGGAAGAGGAAGCCTCGGAAGAAGGCGCAAATGAAATGGAATTCGTCGTTGACAGCGACGAAGGGGACGGTGTCGCCGAAGCTTAGTTTGTTAGGGTGAGACAAGGCTTTCCTTCGTCTCACCCTTTTTCCATGTTCTTTTGGTCAAAAGTGCAAATAATCCCTTTTGTAAAGGATGAAGATAGGAGGTAGAAACAGTGGAGATTTCTGCGTCTATGGTCAAAGAACTGCGGGAACGGACGGGCGCTGGCATGATGGATTGCAAGAAAGCCCTTAACGAAGCCGGCGGTGATATGGAGAAGGCCATTGATATTCTGCGGGAAAAAGGCCTGGCTGCCGCGTCTAAGAAAGCCAGTCGCATCGCAGCCGAAGGCCTGGTGACTGCCTACATATCCGACGACCGCAAATGCGGGAGCCTGGTTGAGGTCAATTGCGAGACGGACTTTGTGGCCAAGAACAATGACTTTATTAACTTTGTCAACGAATTAGCAAAAATTGTCGCCGAACAGAACCCGGCGGTTGTTACCGACGATGCCAACAGCGGCGCCAAAGCCTTGGTGGATCTGAAGATGTCCAGCGGTAAAACGGTGAAAGAGACCTTGACCGAGTTGATCGCAAACATCGGTGAGAATATGAATATCCGGCGTTTTGTCCGCTTAAGTGTCTCCGGCGAGGGGGCGGTGGAGTCCTACATCCACATGGGCGGCAAGATTGGCGTGTTGGTGCAACTCTCCTGTAATCAAGCGCAAACCGCCAAAAACCAGGAATTTCTGGCCCTGGCCCGTGATTTGGGCATGCAGGTGGCGGCGGCCCGACCCGATTATATCCGTCGGACGGAGGTTCCTGCCGATGTTCTGGAGCGGGAGAAGGCCATCTACAAGGCGCAGGCCATGGAAGAAGGCAAGCCGGAGGCCATTGCCGAAAAGATTGTGGTTGGCCGCTTGGAGAAGTATTATAAGGAAGTCTGCTTGGTTGAGCAGATCTTTATCAAGGACAATGACAAGACCGTCACCAAACTCCTGGGCGAGGTTGGCCAGAAGTTGGGTGATACCCTTGACGTGGCAGCATTCGCCAGGTTTGAAAAGGGAGAAGGATTGGAAAAACGGCAAGATGATTTTGCTTCCGAGGTCATGTCCCAGATTCAACAGTAACACCAGGGAACACCGGGACGGTGTTCCTTTTTTTTTAAGACTCCCTAACATAAAAGGGGCCGGAGAGAAGGATTAACCTAGACCAAGGCGAAATATAAAAGATGGAGGAGTTCACCAGATGGAACCGAAATACAAGCGCATTGTCTTAAAGTTCAGCGGCGAAGCATTGGCCGGGGAAAAGGGCTTTGGCCTTGATCCCGAGGTTTTGATGAGCATTGCCCAGCAGACTAAAGAGGTGAACGACCTCGGTGTGCAAGTTGCGGTGGTTGTAGGCGGTGGTAACTTTTGGCGGGGCCTGCCCGGCAGCAATCGGGGCATGGACCGGGCTACCGCGGATTACATGGGCATGCTCGCCACAGTCATTAATGCCTTGGCTCTCCAGGACGCCTTTGAGAAGGTGGGGTTGGAGACCCGGGTGCAAACGGCCATTGAGATGCGGGAGATTGCCGAACCCTATATCCGCCGGCGGGCCATCCGCCATTTGGAGAAAAACCGGGTGGTAATCTTTGCCGCCGGGACCGGTAACCCCTTCTTCTCCACGGATACCGCAGCCGCCCTGCGCGCTGCTGAGGTTGATGCCGAGGTCATTTTAATGGCTAAGAAGGTGGATGGCGTTTATGATGCGGATCCCCGCAAGGACCCGTTGGCGAAGAAGTTTGATGACCTCAACTTTATGGAAGTCTTGAATCGCAGGCTTAACGTAATGGATTCCACCGCCACATCCCTGTGCATGGACAACCAAATTCCCATTATTGTCTTTAACATTCAAGAGCCTGGCAACATTAAACGGATTGTATCCGGCGAAAAGATCGGTACATTCGTGAGGGGGGACAGTGCAGAATGATCAAAGACGTACTCAATTCCACAGAGGAACTGATGAAGGGTGTTATTGAAGCTCTAAAACGCGAATTTGCCGGGATACGCACCGGACGCGCCAACCCTGCCTTGCTGGACCGCGTGATGGTGGAGTATTATGGCACACCCACGCCCATCAATCAACTAGCCAGTATCTCCGTACCTGAAGGAAGACTCTTGGTGGTGCAACCATGGGATAAATCTATCCTCAGCGCCATCGAGAAGGCCATTTTAAAGGCGGATTTGGGCCTGAATCCCACCAGTGACGGTTCTGTGCTTCGCATCGCCATTCCGCAACTTACGGAGGAAAGACGGAAGGAATTGGTGAAGGTGGCAAGGAAGACCGCAGAGGAAAAACGGGTGGCTGTCCGGAATATGCGGCGGGATGCCAATGAAAAGTTGAAGAAATTTGAGAAAGAAGGACATATTTCCGAAGACGAGATCAAAAAGGCCACGGATGATACCCAGAAACTTACGGACCGGTATATTGCTGAGATCGATAAATTGCTAGAGCAAAAAGAAAAGGAGATCATGGAGGTATAAAGTGCATTCTACGCTCGGCTTTTTGCTGAAAAGACTTGTCGGTAAGAAAAACAAAGGATTGCCAGAAGGGAGGAAGCCGGAACCAACAACGGCTTCCATTCAACATTTGGCCATTATTATGGATGGCAACGGCCGGTGGGCCAAAAAGCGCGGTCTGCCCCGGACCGCCGGGCATACCGAAGGTTTGAAGCGGGCGCGGGAGATCACTGAGGCTGTGGCGGAACTGGGTATTCCCTATTTGACCCTGTTCGCATTTTCCACGGAGAATTGGAATCGCCCTGCTGAAGAAGTGGGCTTTTTGATGGATCTGTTTAAGCGGGTATTATATGATGATGTGATGGACCTGCAGAAGAACAATGTCCGGTTGAAGTTCATCGGCTTTCGCCGGAATCTCCAGCCGGAATTACTGAAGTTAATGGAAGAAGCGGAGGAGTTTACCGCCGGCAACACCACACTGCAGCTGAACATTGCCCTCAACTACGGCAGTCGCGGTGAATTGGTGGCGGCTGCCCGGTCCATTGCTGAATTGGCGCAGAAAGGCAAACTGGCCCCCGAGGATCTGACCGAGGCCACCTTTGCTGAGCACTTGTTGACTGCTGGCATTCCCGATCCGGACTTACTGATCCGCCCAAGCGGCGAGTTGCGGATTAGCAATTTTTTGCTTTGGCAGTGCGCTTACACGGAATTTTACTTTACCCCGGTTTTATGGCCCGATTTTGACCGGGCAGAATTATTCAAGGCCCTGCATGATTATACGCGACGAGACCGCCGGTTTGGCCGCGTCAAAGGAGGTCCGGCATGAAAGAAAGGGTTATCTCCGGCTTACTGGGCGCGCTGCATTTATTGCTCCTGACTTATCTGGGCCATTACTGGTTTGTCTTTGGCGTCGGTGTACTGGTGATTTTGGGAACCGCGGAATTTCGCCGCTTGGCCCAAGCGGCCGGTGTCCGCTTGCCCCCTGTTTTACAGATTGCCGCCGCTTTACTGTATCTCTGCTTGGTACCGGCGGGTGATTGGCTGAAACACGGCTGTTTTGGTGCACCGGGTTTGCTGGGCTTAACTGTGGTTCTTTTGCTCTTTGGCTATCTGGTTAAAGAACTGGCGCAGGAAGATACTCAGGTTGCCCTGGTTAAAACCGGAGTTGGCCTGCTTGGTCTGGTCTATCCTGGGGTATTGCTGTCATATATCGTACTGATTCGTCAACTTCCCGAAGACGGGCTGCTACTTACCATCTTTACTTATATTGTTACTTGGAGCTGTGATACGGGAGCCTATTTTGTCGGGATCACCTGTGGCCGGCACAAACTGGCACCGAAGATCAGCCCCAACAAAACCATCGAAGGAGCGGTGGGTGGCGTCTTAATCGGTTCGGCGGTGGGAACGGTCTATTTGCTTTTGGTCGGTTTTCCGGTGCTGCCATGGGCTGTTCTCGCCCTGATGGGTTCTATAATCAGCCTTTTGGGCGATCTGTTTGAATCTTTGTTGAAACGCGGCGCAAATCTTAAGGATTCCGGTGATTTCTTACCCGGCCACGGCGGGGTTTTGGATCGTTTTGACAGTATGATGTTTGTTGCGCCGTTGATATACTATGGAGCGCTGTTTTTCTCCTGAAGCATGTAAGGGGCGGGGAGAGTGTCGCTTCGTCTTTTAATGTCGCTGGCTGTGATAGGTTTTTTGTTTACCTTGGCGTTAAAGCTGTTCTTTCCTGTCTTGGCGCCATTTGCCATTGGACTGTTGATTGCCGCATTAATCGATCCGCCGGTAGATTGGTTGGAAAAGAAGTGGCGGTGGTCGCGGTCCGCAGCTTCGTTAATTCTTCTGAGTGCTTTTGTCGTAGGATTAATTGGTTTGTTTGTTCTTGCGGCAAGCAGTGTTTACCGGGAGTGCCATAGTCTCCTGGAACAATTGCCGCAGATCTCCCGGCAGGGAGCAGGGTTCATGCTTTATCTGGGCCAGATCTTCGCCCGTTTGCAAAGGCTTGTCCCCCCTGAGGTGCAAAAGGGTTTTTCCGCACTGATTGAGAATGGGTTTACAGCGTTGACCGGCTTAGTCTTCGGCGTTGTCAAGAGATTGGAAACCCTGCCCCGCGCTTTGGGAGCTTCCATGCTGGCAGTGGTTTCCGCTTTCTTTTTTAGCCGGGATAAAGCCTTGCTGCAGGCAGCGGCCCTCCGGTGTTTGCCCGCAAAATGGCAAGCGCTGGCCCATGGCGTCTGCCGGGAACTGTTCCTAGCCGTCCTGGACCGGATTCGGTTGGAGTTGGCCATGATGGCCTGCACTTTCCTGTTGGTGGGCGGCGTTTTATCTACTATTGCCCAGCCCCGGGCTTGGAGCATCGGACTGCTGGCTGGGATTTTAGAGCTAATCCCGCTGGTTGGTCCAGGAGCATTGCTACTGCCTTGGGCCGGATGGCTTTTGGTCACCGATGGGCCCAACTTGGCCCTGCTTTTTGTGATGTTGGCCTTGGCTGTGGGTTTCATCCGGCAGTGGGCGGAGATCCGCTTCATCGGTAGCGGCCTGGGGCTGCACCCATTGGCGGTGCTATTGGGTATGGCGGTGGGACTGAAGTTTTATGGCCTTCCCGGTTTAATCGGCGGCCCCTTGTTCTTGGCGACCTTACGCACAAGCTACGTTTATTTGCAGAAGGAAGCAGCAATGTCGTCCTTAAAGCCGGGTAAAAGCACGACAAGGGCGGGATGATCTGTGCAGAGACTGACAATTATTGGCTCCACCGGTTCTATCGGCCGGCAGACGCTGGAAGTGGTTGAAAGTTTTCCTGAATTATTTAAGGTAGTTGGTTTATCCGCCCAGAGCAATGTGGAACTCCTAGCCCGGCAGGTTCGGCGCTACCATCCGGAGGCCATTGCCCTGGGAGACGAGGCCAAATTGCCTGCATTGCGTCAATTGTTGCCGGACTGGGCGGGAGAGATCTTGGTGGGTCCCCAGGGCTTTGAGGAACTGGCCAGTAGAGACAATTATCAGACCCTGGTGTCAGCAGCGGTGGGCGCGGCCGGTATCCGGCCCACCTTGACCGCCATTGAAACCGGTCATGATGTGGCATTGGCCAACAAAGAGACGCTGGTGGCGGCAGGCCATTTGATCATGAAAGCCGTCAAAGCCTGCGGCGTCCGGCTCCGCCCGGTGGACAGCGAACATAGCGCCATTTTTCAGTGTCTGGAAGGAAAAACAAAGAAAGGGATCGCCCGGCTAATCCTTACTGCATCCGGCGGTCCCTTCCGGTCCTTGGATCCGGCGGCCCTGGCCAAGGTGACACCGGAGGAAGCGTTAAAACACCCCACCTGGAACATGGGGGGTAAGATTACCATTGACTCGGCGACCCTCATGAATAAAGGCTTGGAGGTTATCGAAGCCCATTGGTTGTTTGAGATTGACTATTCCGCCATCGATGTGGTGATTCATCCGCAAAGCGCCATTCATTCCATGGTGGAATATGCCGACGGTTCCATCATGGCGCAATTGGGCCCCGCTGATATGCGGCTGCCCATCCAATATGCCCTGGTCTATCCGGAACGATTGCCCAATAACTTTCATCGACTGGATTTTTTTCAACTGGGGCGAATGGATTTTGCCCCGCCGGATACAAGGCGTTTCCCTGCGCTGGCCCTGGCTTATGAGGCGGGTAAGGCGGGTGGAACGATGCCGGCGGTGATGAATGCCGCCAATGAACTGGCGGTGGCGGCCTTTTTGGCGCGGAGGATTGGCTTTACGGACATCCCGCGCATGGTAGAACTGGCCATGGGGCATCATCAAAATGAAGGTATTATCACGGAACCGACGTTGGATGAAGTCCTGGCCGCCGACGGATGGGTGCGTTCCCAGTTTGAAAGTTGGCTAAGGGGGATAGGCAGATGAATTTGGCAAATGCCATAACACTGTTGGTTGTGCTCAATATCATTGTTATTGCCCATGAATTCGGCCACTTTTTTTGGGCCCGCCGCTTTGGTACCAAGGTCCATGAGTTTTCGGTGGGGTTTGGCCCGTTACTTTCCAAGCATGTCCGGGACGGTATTCAATACTCCCTGCGGGCCGTGCCTCTGGGCGGGTTTGTCAAGATTGCCGGTATGGATATTGCCTTGGAAGGGCAGGAGGACGAGGAAGCAGCGGTAGCGCCGGAGGAGCGGTTCTCCGCCTTGCCCCTGCTGAAAAAAATCATTGTGATTATTGCTGGTTCTGTAAATAATCTGGCCATAGGCGTAATCCTGTTGATCATAGTTGCAGCCTTTGTCGGCATTCCTTACGAAGCGGAAATGGACCGGGCCATTGCCCACATTGTTTTGCCCAAGAGTCCGGCCTATGAAGCTGGCCTCTCCCCGGGCGACCAGATCTTGGCCATCGATGGTAAAACAATAAAAAATTGGGATGAAATGGTGGGTATTATTTATAAGTCCCCCAACAAGCCCCTGGTCTTCACCATCAGCCGGAAAGGGCGGGTCTTTACCCGGAGGATTACACCCATCTATGATCCCAAGGCGAAGATAGGACTTATCGGAATTCACGCTCCATATAAAACCAAGCGTTTACCATTGGGAGAAGCGTTCGTCTTCGGCTTCCAACGGTCCTGGGAGTTGCTCTATGGCAACACCGTGGCTTTGCTCCGGATAATTACCGGCAAAGAGAGGGCCAACTTAATGGGGCCTTTCGGCATGATCGGCTATGTGGGTCAGGCACGGGAGACCGGACCCGACTATTTCTTGCAAGTCTGTGCCACCATCAGCTTGTTCTTGGGGTTCTTTAACCTGCTGCCCATCCCCCTGCCCCTGCTGGACGGCGGCTGGGTGGTAATTTTCCTGCTCGAACGTTTACGAAGGAAAGAGTTCTCCCCGGAGCAAAAGTCCATTGCCCAGATGGTGGGGTTGGGACTGCTCCTGTTGCTCTTTATCTTTGTGACCTATTCGGATATCGGCAGTGATGTGCGGCGGTTATTTCACTTGCCATGAGGGAGTGTAACAGGACATGACGAGGGAACGCGGAAAAAGTCCCTGGCTGGATCCGAATAAAGAGGGACGGCGCAGTGGACGACAGAGCCGCCGGTACTGCAGTCGCTGTGGCAATACGGTTAAGCAGTTTCGCATTTTACGGGGGTTGAATCTCTGCGAACCATGTGTCCGGGAACTGGAGCATAAACGGGATGGTCAGATGGCTTGCAAGGGCTGCGGACGGTTGGCTCCGAAGGAAGTGAAGGAACACGGCGGGTACTGCTTGGAGTGTATTTGCCCGGCTTGCGGCCGCCCTGATCCCAGCCATATCCGGAAGACAGGCCTTTGTCTGATGTGTGCCGAGGGTCTGGGCGAGTTTTGTCGCCGGTGCGGGAAGGAAGCGGCGGCGCAGGTCCGGAAAAACCGCGGCTTATGTAATGTGTGCGCGGGCTTGGGGAAGAAAAAACAATAGACAGGCAGAACAGGCTCTTTTATAATGAGATAGTGATGGTTCAGAGGAAAGTGATATAATAATGACACCGCAAAACAGTTATTGGATCAAACGGCGGCCCATCCGCCAGGTGCAGGTGGGCGGCCTGGTTATCGGCGGGGATGCTCCCATCTCGGTACAGTCGATGACAAATACACCTACCCAGGATATCAGGGCTACGCTGGAGCAGATTGACCGGCTCCATAAGGCCGGTTGCGAATTGGTGCGGGTGGCGGTGCCGGATCGCCAGGCCGCCTTGGCCCTCCGGGAGATTGTGGCTATGTCGCCATTACCGGTGGTGGCTGATATCCACTTTGACTACCGATTGGCTTTGTTAGCCTTGGAGGCCGGTGTGGCCAAACTCCGGCTCAACCCGGGCAATATCGGCGGCGAAGACCGGGTCCGTACGGTGGTCCGGGAGGCAGCGGCCCGGCAGGTGCCCATCCGGATCGGTGTTAATGCCGGCTCCCTTTCCCCGGAGATCTTAAATGAGTACGGCGGGCCGACGCCCCAAGCAATGGTGAAGAGTGCTCAGCAACAGATCGAACTGTTGGAAAGTATGGGCTTTACATCCATTGTCATCTCCTTGAAAGCCTCGGATGTCATGACTACGGTGGCCGCCTACAGGCAGATGGCAGCTGCTTGTAATTATCCGTTGCATTTGGGGGTGACGGAAGCAGGGAGCATGCTCACGGGAAGCATCCGCTCCGCCATTGGTTTGGGCCTTTTGTTAGCTGAGGGGATTGGTGATACATTACGGGTCTCCTTGACCGGGGATCCGATTCATGAGGTCCGGGTTGGTTACGAGATCCTCAAATCCTTGCACCTTCGTGAGCGGGGACCGGTGGTGATCTCCTGTCCCACCTGCGGGCGGTGCGGCATTGATCTGCAAAGCTTGGCGGAACAAGTGGAAAGACTGGTGGCTGAGATCAGTGAGCCCCTGCATATTGCCGTTATGGGCTGCACCGTCAACGGGCCGGGCGAAGCCCGGCTGGCCGATCTCGGGATTGCCGGCGGCAAAGGAGAGGCTTTGATCTTTCGGAAAGGCAAGATCATCCGGAAGGTGGCTGAGACCGGACTGCTTAACGCCTTCCAAGAGGAACTGCAAACACTCCTGGATGAGATTAAAGCAAAGCAGGCCGAAAACGATGTTACCAACGTTTCCCCGGCAGCGGGGGAGGAGGCTTGACAAATGAAATTATCCCAATATTTCATCCCAACATTAAGAGAAACACCGGCTGAGGCGGAGATCGCCAGCCATCAATTGATGCTCCGGGCGGGTATAATCCGTAAATCCTCAGCAGGCGTATATACTTACCTTCCCTTGGGCTACCGGGTGGTAAAGAAGGTTATTAAGATCATCGAAGAGGAGATGGACAGGGCCGGCGGCCAGGAATTGATGCTACCTATCATCCAACCGTCGGAGATCTGGAAGGAGACCGGGCGCTGGGATGTTTACGGCGAAGAGATGTTCCGCCTGAAAGACCGGCACGGCCGGGAGTTTTGCCTCGGCCCCACCCACGAAGAGATCATCACCACACTGGTGCGCAACGAGGTCCGCTCCTACCGGGATCTGCCCCTGCGGCTCTATCAGATTCAGAATAAATACAGGGATGAGATCCGTCCCCGTTTCGGTGTAATGCGCGGCCGGGAGTTTATTATGAAGGATCTCTATTCCTTCGATAAAGACGAAGCTGGACTCCAGAAGAGTTACGCTGCAATGTATGAGGCCTACTGCCGGATCTTCACCCGCTGCGGCTTGAAGTTCCGTCCGGTGGAAGCCGATTCCGGGGCCATCGGCGGTGATGCCAGCCATGAGTTTATGGTCTTGGCCCAGTCAGGCGAGGCCCTGATCCTGTACTGTGATACCTGTGATTATGCGGCCAATGCCGAGAAGGCCACCTCCGTTCTTAATGATAAGGAGACGATAGGGGAAGACTCTGCAATGAAGCGGGTGCAAACCCCCGGGAAAAAGACCATCGAAGAAGTTGCCGTCTTTTTGGACGTGCCTGCTCACCGGTTGATTAAGACCCTGTTTGTTCAGACGTCCCAGGGTTTGGTGGCCGTTCTGGTCCGGGGGGACGATGAGGTCAATGAAACTAAACTCGGCCATGTCCTCGACTGCCCTTGGCACTGGGCCACCCCTGAAGAAGTGGCGGAGGTCGCCCCATTGCCCATTGGTTTTGTGGGTCCGGTGGGTTTGGATGCCCGGATCCGGGTGTTGGCGGACCGGCGGGTGATGACCATGACCTCGGCGGTCTGTGGCGCCAATGAGGCCGACTACCATTTGATCGGTGTCCGTCCAGGCAAGGATTTTGTTCCTTCCGCCGTCCATGACCTGAGAACGGCCAAAGCCGGTGAAGGCTGCCCGCGCTGCCAAGGCAAACTGCAGGATACCCGGGGGATCGAAGTTGGCCATATCTTTAAGCTTGGCACGAAATACAGCAGTGCTTTGCATGCCACCTATTTAGACGAAGCCGGCAAAGAACAGACCATCATCATGGGTTGTTACGGGATTGGCGTCACCAGGACGGTGGCCGCTGCCATTGAGCAGTTGCATGATGATGACGGTATTATCTGGCCGGTGCCGATTGCCCCCTTCCATGTTGAGATTATAGCTATCAGTAAGGACCAATTGCCTGCCGCAGAGGAGCTTTATCGGGCTTTGACCAAGGCAGGAATTGAAGTGCTTCTGGACGACAGGGACGAACGTCCCGGTGTCAAGTTTAAAGATGCGGATTTGATGGGGATCCCCTTACGACTTACTGTTGGACCGAAGGGTTTGGCCACCGGTGAAGTGGAGGTGCGGGTCCGGGCTACACGGGAGGACCTGCGTTGGCCTATTGCCGAGACGGTGGAAAGGGTCCAAGCCTACCTCGCCGGTGAACTGCAACGGATAGAGAAGGAGTTGGATGCATGAAAGCGGTCGCAGTGATCCCAGCATATAACGAGGAAGGTACCATCGCCCAGGTGGTCCGTGTCGCCAAAAATTGCCGGGATTTGACTGACGTCATCGTTGTTAGCGACGGCTCCACCGATGGTACAGCCAAAGTGGCTGCCGAAGCCGGGGCCAAAGTCATCGAGTTGCCGCAGAACCAGGGGAAAGGAGCAGCGGTGTTTGCCGGGGTGAACGCTACGGATGCCGATGTTATTGTCCTCTTGGACGCGGACCTGATCGGGCTGACTCCCCGTCACATCATCCATCTCCTTTTGCCGGTGAAGAAAGGCCGCGTCGATATGACCGTGGGCATGTTTCGTTCTGGCCGGCGTTTGACCGATCTCTCCCAACGGTTGACGCCCTTCCTCAGCGGGCAACGGGCGATTGTCCGGGCAATCTTTGACGGCCTGTCCGATTTGGAACTGACCCGTTATGGGGTGGACATTACCATCAGCCGCTATGCCAAACAAAAGGGCCACCGGGTTCAGAAGGTTACTCTCAGTGGCATCACCCAGGTGATGAAGGAAGAAAAACGCGGCTTTTTAAAAGGTTTTGTCGCCCGGCTCAAGATGTACTGGGAGATTCTTGCAGCCTTTCGGCATAAGATTCCCAATCGATAACAAAAAATTTGCTCTTGGAGGTTGCCCATGGGCCAATCATATGTAGTGCAACCGGTTAAAAGACATCTCAGCGGGATTCTTGAAGGGATTGAGGAGATCCCTCTTTCTCATGCTGCCCGCCATTTCATTGAATCAGCATATATCCGGGAAGTCCTTGTTCATGTGGAAGAGCGGAGTTGGACCCTGACTTTGTATACGCCAAAACTGGTGCCGGCAGAAGTCCAGCAGGAGGTAACAGATGTAGTGCAAAAGGCCATCGGGGCAGTTTCCCAGGTGGATCTGCGCTTTATCTCCCGGGCGGACCTGGCGCCGCCGGCTGAACGGCTGGCGCAGCTTTGGCCGAAAATCTATAAGCGTTTGCGGGAAGAATTGCCGGCCGCCATCGGTTGGCTGACCGAAACGCCGCCCCAATGGATGGGCGAGGGTGCTTTGGAATGGACGGTGGGGGACCAGGCGGGCATTGATTACCTGAACAAAAAAGTTGACCACCTCAAGCAGGTGATCTGGGAAGAAACCGGCGAGCCGGCGGTAATCCATTTCCGGCTGGAGCCCGGATTTGGCATTTCTCCGGAGTTGGAGGAGCAAAGGCAACAGGAGGAAGAAGCCTACTTGGCTTCACTCATTAATTCCGTTCCGGCAAAGAACGGTGCCAAGGCAGGCGGTAGTCCAGTCAATGGCTCGGTGCTGCTGGGCAAGGAGATAAAAGGGGAAGCCAGGCCCATCCATGAGTTGACTGAAGAAGAGGAGAAGGGTGTAATCATCGAAGGTGAAATTTTCCGGTTCGAGAGCCGGACGCTTAAGTCCGGGAAACTCCTGTGGACAATGGACGTGACCGATGAGACCGATTCGATCACGGTGAAGTTCTTTCAACGCAAGGATGAGGATATCTCCGACAAAGTTGGACCGGGGCAGCGGGTGCGGATCAAAGGTGATCTGCAAATGGACCGTTTTGCCAACGAGTTGAACATCATGGGTAATGACCTGCAGCTTTTGCCGCCCGTTGAACTAAAGGATGAGGCGGCGGAGAAGCGGGTGGAGCTGCATCTGCATACAAAGATGTCTGCCATGGACAGCACTCTGGACGTGGCGAAGGCGATTAAAACTGCTGCGACCTGGGGGCATCCGGCCATTGCCATCACTGACCATGGTGTGGTGCAGGCCTTCCCCGAGGCTTATGAAGTCGCCAAAAAATGCGGGATTAAAGTGCTCTATGGGATGGAAGGATATTTGGTCAACGATAAAGATCCCATCATCCTCCGGGCGCCCGGAGGAGGTTGGGCGGAGCATGACATCGTTATCGTGGATATTGAGACCACCGGCTTTTATCCGGCCATGGACGAGATTATTGAGATTGGCGCCGTCCGCTTGCACCAAGGCCGGTTGGTGGAAGAGTTTCAGACCTTTGTCCGGCCGGGCAAGGAGATTCCCCGGAATATTCAACAATTGACGGGCATTACGCCCCAAATGGTACAAGATGCGCCCCTGCCGCAGGAGGCCCTCCAAAGCTTCTTGGATTTTGTGGGCGATGCGGTCTGGTGCGCCCATAACGCCTCTTTTGACGTGGGTTTTCTTACGTTTCATATTCAAAAGCATTTGCAACAGGCCATCCTTCCGCCGGTCCTGGATACCTTGGGCTTGGCCCGGGTACTCTGGCCCGAATGGAAGAACCATAAACTGGGCACTGCTGTGAAAGAACTGGGTATTCATCTGGAGAACCATCATCGTGCTGTGGACGATGCCCGGGCCACCGGCGAACTGTTAATCAAAGGCCTTAAACTGGTAGAAGAAAAGGGGATTCGCGATTTTACCGGGATTAACTCTTTAGCCGGTGAACTCTCGGACAACCTGAAGACCTACCATATAACCATCTTTGCCAAGAATCAGGCGGGACTAAAGAACCTATACCGGCTGGTTTCCCGCTCCCATGTGGACTATTTTCACCGCCATCCCCGGATTCCCCGTTCGTTGTTGGTGGAGAACAGGGAGGGCTTGATCCTGGGGACCGCCTGTGAGGCCGGGGAGTTTTTCCAGGCCATGCTGGAGAACCCCAATGGCGAACGGGTACGGAAGATCGCCGAATTCTACGATTTCCTGGAGATCCAGCCCATTGCCAACAATGAGTTTATGGTCCGGGAGGGCCGGGTCACCCGGGAGGATCTGCAGCGCTTGAACCGCCGCATTGTGGAGCTGGGCAAAGAGCTGAACAAACCGGTGGTGGCCACCGGGGATGTTCACTTCTTCCGACCGAAGGATGAGATCTTCCGCCGGATCCTCCTGGCCGGACAAGGTTATGAGGATGCGGATCATCAGCCACCCCTTTATTTTCGCACCACCGATGAGATGCTGGCGGAATTCGCCTACCTTGGTCCGGAGCTGGCCAAGGAAGTTGTGATCGACAATCCCCGGAAGATCGCCGACCAGATCGAGGAGATTATACCGGTCCCGGAAGAGTTTTACCCGCCAATTATTGAAGGGGCTGATGAAGAGATCCGGGAGATGGCCTACAAACGGGGGAAGGAGATCTATGGGGATCCCCTGCCGCAAGTGGTGGCAGACAGGTTGGAATGGGAACTGAAGAGTATTATTGGCCATGGTTACGCCGTTTTGTATCTAATTGCCCAAAAGTTGGTGAAGCGGTCCCTGGACGATAATTACCTGGTTGGTTCTCGGGGTTCGGTGGGTTCATCCCTGGTGGCAACTTTTTGTAACATTACAGAAGTCAACCCGCTGCCTGCCCATTACCTCTGCCCTTCGTGCAAATACAGTGAATTTCTGGAGACGGGGGCCATTGGCTCCGGCTATGATCTGCCGCCGAAAAATTGCCCCAACTGCGGTACAGAGATGAAACGGGACGGGCAGGATATTCCCTTTGCCACCTTTATGGGTTTTGATGGTGATAAAGAACCCGATATTGACTTGAACTTTTCTGGTGAGTACCAAGGGGTAATTCACAAGTACACCGAGGAACTCTTTGGCAAGGACTATACCTTCCGGGCGGGCACCATTACGACGCTGGCGGAGAAGACCGCCTTTGGCTTTGTCCGAGGCTATCTTGAAGAACGGAAGATTAAGGTGCGTTCAGCGGAGATGAACCGGTTGGTGGCAGGATGCAGCGGTGTCCGACGTTCCACCGGACAACACCCGGGCGGGATGATAGTTGTACCCAAAGGCCAGGATATTTTGAATTTTTCTCCGGTTCAGTACCCGGCCAATGATAAAAACGCCGGCTGGATCACCACCCACTTTGACTATCACTCCTTAAGCGGGCGTTTGGTGAAATTAGATATCCTGGGCCATGATGATCCGACGGTCATCCGGATGTTACAGGATCTAACGGGCATAGATCCCAAAACAGTGCCCCTCAATGACCCGGAAACCATGCGGATTTTTTCCTCGGTGGAACCTTTGGGTTTAAAACCGGAGGATCTCGGCTTTGACCTGGGCACGTTGGGTATTCCTGAGTTTGGCACGGAATTTGTGCGTCAAATGTTAAGCGAGACCAAACCCACCACTTTTTCAGAACTGATCTACATCTCCGGCTTGTCCCACGGGACCAATGTGTGGCTCGGCAACGCCCAAGACTTGATCAAGAACGGTACAGCCACCTTGTCTGAGGTGATTTGTACTCGTGACGATATCATGAATTACCTGATCTTTAAAGGCTTAAAACCGCTAACCGCCTTTAAGATCATGGAAAAGGTCCGGAAAGGGAAAGGCCTGTCCGACGAGGACATCACGGAGATGAAGGCCCATGATGTGCCCCAGTGGTACATTGATTCCTGTTTGAAGATTAAGTATATGTTCCCCAAGGCCCATGCGGTGGCATATGTGATGATGGCCTTCCGGATTGCCTGGTTTAAGGTGCACCAACCTGAGGCTTTTTATGCCACCTACTTTACGGTGCGGGCCGATGAGTTCGATGCGGACTTGGTAGTCCAGGGCCGGGAATTTATCCTAAAACGAATGGAAGAACTCCATAAGAAGGGGAATGAGGCTACCCAGAAGGAGAAAAACCTCCTGACGATCCTGGAGATTGTTAACGAGGCAATGCTCCGGGGGATCAAATTCCTCTCCGTTGACCTTTATAAGTCCGACGCCCGCAAGTTCCAGATTACGCCCGACGGTTTGCTCCCGCCCCTGGCTGCCCTCCAGGGTCTGGGTGAAAACGCCGCCCGCAGTATCGTCGCGGCCCGGGAGGAAGGGCCCTTTACCTCTATTGAGGATTTAAAGACCCGGGCCCGGCTGACCTCGGCAGTTATCGAAGTGTTGCAAAACCATGGCTGCTTGGTGGGCTTGCCCGAATCGGACCAACTGACGCTATTCTAGGAACGTATAAAGAGAAAAGGGTAAAGTGAGACTTGTCATTTATCGTTCGTGGCTTGGGCTGAAAAGCGTAACGAGAAAAAAGTAAAGAGAAAATATGGAAAAGGGAAAATGGGAAGGGTAACGGTGAATAATTCAATAAATAACAAGAGGACGTGGGGAGTGCGTCCTCTTGTTTTATCCCCAAAAACCGAAAAAGCATTGCCTTGCCATTGATGGTGATGAACTCGGAGAACCGCCGCGGAAGTTAACCATAATCGTCAAGTGTGTAAAGTATTTATCTTATTGGGAATTTGACAATAAGGAGAATTACGGTAAAGCGACGACTTGGTTTTTCAAGAATAATTTCAAGGATCTTCAAAAGTTGCTAATTATGCCGTTTGATATTAACTGCGGAAATTCGATATATTAAAGTCGTTTTTAATGCGAGTACAAATAGCAGGCCATAACGCCTGCTTCATTGTTTTTCGTGGACGTGGTATCAAGGAACCGAAAAATTGTAAATTGAAAATTGTTTTCCAGGAGGTAGGAAAACAGGAAAATGTTATGAATTATATATGGGTAAATAATTAGAAAAATCTCGTTTTAATATTAGTGAGATAGGTCTATAAGTTTTTGATAAATATAACCTTGTTATCGTGCATTTAGTAGATTGGAGAGCACGCGGATGAAACGGTTTAGAAAAAACCTTGTAATAACATTTATAATTTGGTTTATGGTGCATTCTGCCTTAATCATCATTGACGGCTTGGATGATGATATAGGTAAGGCTGATGTGGGGGTTGTCCTGGGCAATAAAGTGGAAGTGACCGGGCAACCGTCTAAACGCCTGCAAAGCCGGTTGGATAAAGCTGTTGAATTATATCGTCAAGGCTATTTTAAATATATCATTGTCAGCGGTGGCTTTGGCAAAGAAGGTTATGACGAAGCAGAAGTGATGCGGGACTATTTAATTAAAAAGCAGGTTCCGCCAGATGCTGTTATTGTAGATAACAAAGGAAATGACACCTATTTGACGGCAAGAAATTCTAAAGCGATTATGGACCGCTTGGGTTGAGTCTGTAAAATAGTTTGTGCT
>DGDV01000017.1:297-6940 GCA_002385625.1 Firmicutes bacterium UBA3943 | reverse complement strand
CACGGCCACCACCGAGATCTCCCTCATCCTCTTCGGCGGCAGCGTCAGATGTGTATAAGAGACAGCTCCTGGCCTTTAAGGCGCAGGAACTCCGCCCGGACCAAGCGGGCGATGGACATCCAGCTGGTCAAACCAATAATCAGGGCAATCCCTGCCGGATTAGGCCGGATAAAGGCGGCCAGAATGATTAGGAGAAACAAGGTGGGAATGGAAAGCAGGATATCAACAAACCGCATCATGATTTGGTCCACCCGGCCGCCGTAATAGCCGGCCAGGGCCCCGTACAAGGTGCCGATGCTGACGGAGAAGAACATCGTCAGAAAGCCGACGACAAGGGAGATGCGCCCCCCATAAAGCACACGGCTCCAGATATCCCGGCCTAAATCATCGGTGCCGAAGAAATGTTGGCGGGAAGGGGGCAGTTTTTGGTTGCCTTCTGCCAGGTTCTGTTGCACCGGATCCGCGGTGGCCAACAGGGGAGCCAAAACCGCCAATAACAGGATCACGGCCAGCACCGTCAAACCCAGCACACCGAGTTTGTTTTTGCGAAAGGACCGCCAAAACTCGGCAAAAAGACCGGCATGCTCCGGCAGATTGCCATAGGCGGCTGCTGTTTCCTGCTTCAACTTGGATCACCTTACCTCCTTGGGTATGTGGCTTTATAGTTTTATTCATCACAATAACAACCAGTCCCGCCGCCGGTCATCCGGGCGAGACAAGCGCAGGATCATCCTTCATACTTAACCCTGGGATCCAACACGGCATATAAAATATCCGCCAAAAAATTGCCGGCCAGAACCAGAACGGCCGTAATGATCTGAATACCCATCAAAACCTGGTAGTCCCGGGCATTAACCGACATGTAAAACAATCGTCCCATGCCGGGCCAGGCAAAGATGGTCTCCGTCACCACCGCGCCGCCGAAGAACAAGGGAAGCTCCAAGCCCATCAAGGTGATGATGGGTGTCAAGGCGTTGCGCAGGGCATGTTTGAGCAGAACCATTCGCTCCGGCAGGCCCTTGGCCCGGGCCGTGCGGATGTAATCCTGGTTTATCACTTCCAACATCGAGGACCGCATGTACCGGCTCCAACTGGCGGTGTTATACAGTCCCAGTACCACAGCAGGCAGGATCATGTAACGAAGATGCTCCCAGAGCACGGTAAAGGGGCGGATCAAGACTGGATAATCTTCCGGGCTGAACCAGGGGGTAAGGTACCCGCCGACCGGCAACCAGCCGGTCCACAGGGCAAAAACGTAGATCATGAGCAGGCCAAACCAGAAAACCGGCAGGGAGATGCCCAAAAAGGAACCGAAGGTTACCCCGTAATCCAGGAGGGAGTAACGGTGCGTGGCCGAGTAGATTCCCACCGGAATGGCGATACCGATGGAGATTAGGAAGGACACGAACATTAGCTTAAGGGTGGCGGGTAGACGCTCTGCAATCTCCTCCGCCACCGGTCGGCCCGTCTTGTAGGAAATGCCCAGGTCCCCTCGGAGTAAATTTCTAACCCAGATCAGGTAGCGAATATGGGCGGGTTTGTCCAAACCTAGTTGAACCTTGATCCGTTCCCGGTCCGCCGCACTGATCTTGGGGTTCTCAGCATACATGGCCATCGGCCCACCCGGTGCCAATTGCATCAAGGCAAAGGAGATGATGGAGATAACAAAAAGGGATGCCAATGACATCAACAAACGCTTGATGATCTTCTTTGCCATAGGATTTCACCGCCTCGCAATAGGTCACGGTCCTTGCGATTACTTTCTGGGAAAATGCCGGATCTGGCTACTGTAAAAGCTACCAACCTCCGGTTAGTTCCCCAGTTCCCAGTCGTAGATATTCCAAGTGTTATTGGCCATGGTGGGGTTGGGTTTAAAGTTCTTTAAACTGCTTTTGACCGCCGCCACATTGTTATAGAAATAAACGAACATGTAAGGGACCTCTTCAGCCAGGATCTCCTGGATCTCGTGGTAGATGCGAAGCCTTTTTTCCTGATCAAACTCTTCTTTACCGGCCAGGCACAACCGGTCAATCCGGTCATTCTTGTAACCCACATAGTTCTGGCCGGCGCCGTAGACCAGTGGGTCCTGCTTAGAATACCACAAGGTATAGCCATCGGGATCCGCCCCGGAGACCCAGGCAAAGACGATAATATCAAAGTTGCCCTTCTCCAAGATATCACCAAAGAGAGTTGTGCCCTCGTAATTTTGGATTGTCACCCGGGCCCCCACGGCTTCCCAAGCCTGTTTGGCAATTTCCACAAACTTGGTCCGTGTCCTGTTCTCTGTATTGGTGCTGATCCGGAAGGCCAACTCCCGGCCATCTTTCACCCGGACCCCGTCGTCCCGCAGCTTCCAGCCGGCCTCCTCCAATAACTGCATTGCTTTGGCCAGATTGTAGTCATACTTCTTCACGTTTGGGTTATAGGCCCAAGACATGGGGGCAATGTAGGAGTCGGCCGGTGTCGCCACGCCATCCAGGACCGTCCGGATAAAGTCCTCTTTGGGAAAGGCATAACACAGTGCCTGCCTTACTCGCTTATCCTGGAAGATCGGGTTGCGTAGGTTAAAATCGGCATGCAGGTAGGTGTAGGAAGGGAATTTATGGACCGCAATGGCATGGCCCTTCTTTTTCATCTCCAACAGTTCCTTGTACTGGTTGGCCTGGGCTTGGCTGAAGACATCAATTTCACCCTTTTTAAACTGGGCTAGCATGGTATTGGTATCGGGAATGACTTTGAAGACAATCTTTTCGATCTTTGGTTTTCCTTCCCGGAAATAGTGGGGATTTCTTTTGAGCAAGATATGTTGGTCACGCTTCCATTCCACAAACATATAGGGACCTGTTCCCACTGGGTGCCTGGAAAAAGGCCCACCTTTAGTCAGGGCCCCGCCGCTCGCGGCAAACTCCTTCTCCAGGAGGTGTTTGGGCGGGATCATTCCTTCGCCGTAACACCAACCCTGGAGCCAGGTCACATCCGGTTTCTTCAGAGTAATTCGGAAGTTATATTTATCAATAATCTCAAACTTTTCAATGGCTTCCCACATATCCCTGGACGGCACAAGGTTGCCCTCGGCCAGCTTCATCCGGTATAAAAACTCCACATCCTCGGCGGTTAACTCCACCCCGTCGTGGAATTTGACTCCCTGCCGCAATTGAAAGGTATAGGTAAGCCGGTCAGGACTGAGTTCAGGCATCTTCGTCAAGAGGTCGGGCTCCATCTCCAAGCGGTCATTCATCTTAAGCAGTGTGGAGAAGATACCGTTCATTACCTCGGTTTCATTGGAGTTCTCGGATAAAATGGGGTTGAGGGTTTCCACATCCCCCAGCATGCCCACGACAACAACCTTCTTTGTGGCGCCGGCGCCACAGCCCGCCAGGACTAAACCAAGGCATAACCCGGCAATTGTAAAAATAAGGCCGAAAGAGGCTAAGTTGCGTTTCACTGTCGGTCCCATGGATGAACCTCCCTCACTTTGCAAAGGCACCGGTCATCATGGTGAAGTTTTATATTTTTATCCCGGTTTTCCTTTGTTGCAGAGATTTTCCGTATTTACTTCGTCAATGCGAAGGGTTTTCCTCCAATGCTGGTCCCGCATTTATTGGATCCGCTCATATTACAATGACCTTTGGGCAAGGGAACAAAACCCCTGCTGCTTGGCATATTAGCCCCGGCACCAGGCTGGCAGGAGCAACTCCCTTAAAGACAGGTTGACCGGGCCGCCTCCAATGGTTTAAACTCAGTATGGTAGCTACGATACATATTGATTGATATTGAGGTGAAACATGCCATGACAAACCTGAAGGCCCCAGCTGTACAGATCCCCGAGATTCTCCTGCCCCAACCCGGCACGGACCTTTCTAAATGGTCGGTGGTGGCCTGCGACCAGTACACTTCCCAACCGGAATACTGGGAGGAAGTCAGCCGGTTCGTGGGTGATGCCCCTTCCACGCTGAACCTGATCTTTCCCGAGGTTTACCTGGAGGCCGGGAACAAGGCCGAACGCATCGCCCGGATCCAGCAGAACATGCGGGACTACCTGGCGGAAGAAAAATTGGTTAACATGGGACCAGGCCTGATCTACCTGGACCGCCAAACATCCCATGCCGCCTCCCGCAAGGGTTTAATGATCGCCCTTGACCTGGAGGAGTACGACTACAATAAGGGATCCCAGACCCTGATCCGGGCCACCGAGGGCACGGTCCTTGACCGCCTGCCGCCCCGGATCCAAGTCCGGGAAGGAGCTCCCTTGGAACTGCCCCACATCATGGTCCTCATTGACGACCCGGAGCGCACGGTCATTGAGCCCTTGGCCGAGAAGGTCGGAGCGATGGAGTTGCTTTATGATTTTGACTTAATGATGAACGGCGGGCACATTAAAGGATATCGTGTGGACAGCGCCTGGATTCCCGGGATCTTCTCCGCCCTGACCAAATTAGCAGAACCCCGGCGTTTCCAGGAGAAATACGGGGTTGGCGAAGATAAGGGGATTCTCTTGTTTGCGGTAGGCGACGGCAATCACTCGCTGGCCACGGCCAAAGCCTGTTGGGAGCGGCTGAAGCCGACCCTGAGTCCGGAAGAGCAGGCAAAGCACCCGGCCCGTTATGCCCTGGTGGAACTGGTCAACGTGCATGATGAAGGGATTCAGTTTGAGCCCATCCACCGGGTGGTCTTTAATGCCGATACCCAGCAGTTGCTGGCGGCAATGACCGCCTTCTTCCAAGGGCAAGGCAGCAAGGCGACTGTTCAGAACTTCCCGGATCGCGAGGCAATGCAGCAAAACAACCAACCGGCGCACCGGGAGAATGTCCAGGTCTTTGAGTACATCACTGCCGGTTCCTGCGGCCGGGTGATCCTGGAGCAGCCTAGACACAACCTGGCCGTCGGCTCCCTCCAGTCCTTCCTGGACACCTATCTCCAGGGCCACCCGGAGATGAAGATCGACTATATCCACGGGGAGGATGTGGTAACCTCCCTCGGCGCCAAACCGGGCAATATGGGCTTCTACCTGCCGGCCATGGACAAGAACGACTTGTTTAAAACGGTGATCTTGGACGGAGTCCTTCCCCGCAAGACCTTCTCCATGGGCGAGGCGGAAGAGAAACGGTTCTACATGGAATGCCGGAGGATTAGATAAAGAGATTTGATAAAAAGGAGTAGCAACGCTACTCCTTTTTTATATTCCATTATTTTAGGGTCATGATTCAATTCATCGCTTTTAGCAAACTTATAAACCCGATAGCTGTTTACAAATCCTTCCCCGAAGACTGGGAATGTATTAAGTTCTTTCCACTTCAATGGATAGTTAGTTCTTAAATAATCCATGATTCGTTCTGAAATTTTATTGCTCAAAACTATAAACAATATCCCCGTTGCGGCAAAATAAATAACATAAAACCATCAGGTCGAAGAGACCATATTTTTTCTAACATTAAAGGAACCAGACAAAACAACACATAACCTAAAAACCAGATGCTTCTTATTCTTTTAATACGCATGCTCCACACCTCTAATTACCGGGAATAAATTATGCGCAGTATGATATGTTAATAAATGTTAATCAATAAGGCATTCACTACGTTGCCTTTATAGCAAATTATTCCATGTATGTTTGCTTTTCCATGCAACTTGCTACTAGTGCTGTATTTAGCGGCAATTTGCCATATGTCAGCAACCTGACACAGTAATTATTATGAACATCAATTTGACTTAATTTTTCTATATTTATATTATTATATTGCATTTATCGCTTTGTCCTGATATAATTCTATCAACGAACATATGTTCTATTCGATTTAAGGTGCCTTGTTGTCTTGCCCGGGGAAACCTTATATAATACCGTTTGGGGGTAAGTAAAGTTGGGCCCTCCCGATCACCCTCAACACGACAAAGGCTACAAGCTGGTTTTAAGCAAAGAAAGCGTCTTCTTGGAGTTACTGAACAACTTCGTTGCCGCTGATTGGGTTCAAAACATTGACCCCAAAAGCCTGACAAGGCTTGACAAATCGTACATCCTACCCGACTTTCTGGAGAAGGAAGCAGATCTGGTTTACCGAGCTACAATAAAAGGTGAAGACGTCTTCTTTTATGTCCTGTTGGAATTACAGTCCACCGTAGATTTTCAGATGCCTTACCGGCTGTTGGAATATTTGAATGGCATCTGGCGGGATGTACTGAAAAATTCTGCCCCTAATGAAGTCACGAAAAAAGATTATAAACTCCCCAACATTGTCCCACTTGTACTTTACAATAGGCCGGGCAAATGGACGGCCTGCGGCAGTTTTAAAGAAAGACTGCACGCTTCTGAGCTTTTCGGTAACTATCAAGTGGATTTTAAGTACTTTCTACTCCAGGTTTCCGAGTATACTAAAGAACAATTATTGGCTTCGTGCAGTCTGATCGGTTTAATCTTCTTTCTTGATCAGACTCCCAATTGGGAGCTAACCCTCCCGCGACTGTCAGAGATAGCTTCAGTCACCGAAAAATTTGACCAACCCACCTTTGAACTGTTAACCATTTGGCTTTGGCAAATGACCCCTGAAGAAGCCAAAGCCGATGTGGCGGAAATACTAAAGCAAGCCAACCCAAAGGAGGCTAAGAAAATGTATTCCAACTTTACGGAAGCAATCAGGAGAAAGTTTGA
>DGDV01000017.1:0-137 GCA_002385625.1 Firmicutes bacterium UBA3943 | reverse complement strand
GGAAGCAATCAGGAGAAAGTTTGAGGAAGCACTGTTAGTCGGTGAAACAAAAGGTAAATATGAAGGTAAACTCGAAGATGCCCAAAGGATGCTGGATGAAAATCTACCCGAAGACCTTATTATGAGGATTACCGGAC
>DGDV01000006.1 GCA_002385625.1 Firmicutes bacterium UBA3943 | reverse complement strand
CGGAATTGTAACATAGACCCATCGAAAAATAAGTGCTTAACTTTGTGTCTGTTTAAGCGAGGGAAGGCCACCCAATTACACCCCAATATTTGGGAAGTCTCCGGTAAATGAAAAGTGATACTTAGGCATCGGTACAGTCTAGAAATTGTATTAGGTTACAAGTGCAAAAAATGCCCCGCAGTGGTGGGGCGCTTTTTGTGTCCGTAACCGGGCCACAAATCCGGCCGTGAAAAATAAAAGTCCACTCCAGTTGCGAGTGAACTTATCAAGGAGGGTGTGAATGAAAAGGCTTAGTTGGAAGTATAAAGCACGATCGTTTCAATAACATGTCAAAATAGTTAAAGAAGTGAAAAGTCTAAAATCGACTGGCGCTTTTTGCCCCAGCGCATAGCCTAAACCTGCCAACATAAGGATAAACTATCACCAAGCAAGATTGGTAGGAGGTTATTTCATTGCCAAAACTAACAATCCACGTCCCCGCAGAGGCCACTGAACCAATGCTCCACTTCTGCCGCGCCGAAGCCCGGTGCGTTCATACTAGAGATATCAGTCCAGCGCAACAAGATGATTACGGTTGGATTTTTGTGCTGGACAATGCCCCAGCCCATTTCACCTTCACCATCTCTAACCAAGGCCAGTCCACCGGACAAAGCTACCAATATGGGCCACACCTGGGTCCGGAGGTCTGGTGCCGTCTGTACCTGCCAGAACTCTATACAGTCAAGCCCGCTGTTGCCACCACCCATGTCAACGAAGTATATGAGGCCATCCGGCATCTGGTCCCGGAAAACTTTTACCTGCCGGAGACCGATGTCACCGGCGCCGAGACCCACTCCATGCTGGGGGCCACACCCCTGAAGGACGGCCGGCTGCTCTTCAGTCTCTTCCATCCCCGGGCCGCCCGGGTCTATGTAACTGGCACCTTCAACAACTGGCAACACCCCGGCCATCCCGACCCAAACCCGGAGGAGTTTATTCCCATGCAACTCTACCGCGGCTATTACAATGTACCTAACATCTGGCTTGCTCTGATTACTCCCGACTATTCCAACCGGGATTGGGAGTATGCCTACTATATCCAGGGCGGCGTCCACCTGGACCACCACTTGCGGGCCGAACGGCTGGTCCCCGATCCCATGACCCGCGCCTACGGCAGGGATTTTCAGGCCAACAACTCCAGGGTCATCAACCCCTCCCATTATGTCTGGAAGGACCGGGACTGGCAGACACCTCAGATCCAGGACCTAATTATCTACGAAGCCAGCGTCTATGGCATGACCCAAGGCACCCCCGGCATCCCCCCGTCCGAACAAGGGACCTTCCGGGGACTGGCCACCCTGATCAAACAAGGTTACTTCGCATCTTTAGGCGTCACCGCCTTGGCCCTGATGCCCACCTCCGAAGCGCCTTCCATCCAAGGTCCACACACCATGGGTTACGACCCCTGCGGATTTGCCGCAGTGGAACGGGACTTCGGCACCCCCGACGATCTGCGTTATTTGGTGGACACCGCCCACCAGCACGGCTTGGCGGTCATCGCGGATCTTGTCTTCAACCATACCTCTAATACCTTTAATCCCCTGTGGGGCTTGATCAACGCCGACAGCGACGGTGGTTTCTACTTCTCCGGCACCACCCCCTGGGGCAACCGGGTGGCCACCGAGCGGGAAGAAGTGCAAAACTACCTGATCGATGTCTGTAAATTGCTCCTGCGCGAGTACCACATCGACGGTTTCCGCTTTGACGCCACCCATTCCTCCTGGATGAGCCACCTGTTTTTGCAGCGCTTGGCCTACGAAATCCGGGATAAAGGATTCAAGCCCGACTGCCTGCTGATTGCAGAGAACCTCCCCAACGAAGCGGACCTGAACCTTGCCGGTTACAATGGTTTCACCCAGTGGTGCGACCCCTTCCACGACAAGATCAAGGCCCTGCTCCGTGAAGGCGTCTACCAGGATTGGGTCACCAACGACACCTGTTTCTTGGGGGATATTTTCTATTTCTCCAAGACCTTCTTTGCCGCCCATACCAACAATGTCTTGAACTACTGCGAAAGCCACGACGAAAATTCTGTCCCCTTCGAGGTCGGGACCTCCGGCGGGGAGCTGATCTACGACGAAGTAAAGGCCCGCAAAGCCCGGCTGGGACTCTTCGCCACCGCCGTGGCCCTGGGCCAGCCCATGATCTATATGGGCCAGGAGTTTGGCACTGACCGCCCGCGCAACCTGGTCCTCTTCGATTGGCCCGATAATCCCAGGGAAAATCCTTTCTTCAGTTGGACCCGGCGCCTGCTTAACCTGCGCCGCCGCTACCCGGGACTTAAAATCCACGGTTACAACCCGGTGGATCAGGGTAATTTCCAGTGGATCCTGGGTCCATGGCTGGAGCAAAACCAAGGCAAGGATCGGACGGTCATTGGTTGGCGCACCACAGCAAAGAACGGCGAAGGGCTGGATGAGTTCGCGGTACTGATGAATTTCAGCACCGAACCGGTTATGGTAGATCTGGATTTGGGTCGTCCCGGCAAGTGGGTGAAATTAGCGGACATTGACACCGTCAATGACCTGCCCCCCCATGGCGACAATCACCCCGGCCATCCCACTGCCCTTGAAAGCCGGGACGGCCGATTTGGCGGCTTTACCCTCCCACCAACCAGCGGTTTTATCTACAAATGGGTGGAATAAACAGTGGTCCACTAAAAAATGAGTCAGAGGGCAATACCCGGAAGCCAAGAAACAAGAAACAGGCGGCATCTTTAGTCTTCAGGAGGCCAGAGCCGGAATTCAGAATAACTCAAGCTCAAAACTCCTGGCATCTGACTACCAACAACTGACTAAGCCATCTTCCTTTATTTGTCAGATAGGCAAATGGACATCCTCGCGCCGTTAAGCATAGGATGTCTTGCCGACTAAAACCTGCCAAGTAGAGGAGGAACAGATCGTGAGCACTCCTGAACAATTTCTCTGTCCCGGCGGGACCATCTATACAGTGCGGGCCGGCGATACCCTCTTCGCCATTGCCCAACGTTTTAATACTACCATCCAGGCGATCATCAACGCCAACCCGGGCATTGATCCCAACCGGCTCTTTATCGGCCAGCAAATCTGCATCCCGGGCATCCGACCTGCTTGTCCCGGTTTTGTGTACACTATCCAGGCGGGAGATACCCTCTTTGTCCTAGCCCAACGCTACAACACCACCGTCCAGGCCATCATCAACGCCAACCC
>DGDV01000046.1 GCA_002385625.1 Firmicutes bacterium UBA3943 | reverse complement strand
AAGAAGCTGACAGGCAGCCTGCTCTCCCGGACTGAGGAGCAGGTGGCAGAGGAGCTGGAGAGGCTGGCTCCTACAGTGCAGCTGGTCTTCCAGCTGGTGGACGAGTTCGCCGCCGCCTATGGAAAAGCAAAGCACAGCCAGGGAATGGTGGACTTTGCCGATTTGGAGCGCCTGGCCCTGAGACTCCTGACAGATTCAACCGAAGCAGGCGAGCTGCGCCCCTCTCCGGTGGCTCTAGAACTACAGGATCGATTCGATGAGGTATTAATTGATGAGTACCAAGACACCAATGGAGTGCAGGATTGCATCTTGGCTATGGTTACCGGCGCTTGGGAACAGGAGCCCGGTATTGTGCCCCGGTTCATGGTGGGTGATATCAAGCAGAGCATCTACGGCTTTCGGCTGACAGATCCGGGGCTCTTCTTGAGCAAGTACCACCGCTTTTCTTCCAGCCCGGAGGGATCCCAGAGGCGGATTGACTTGGCCGCCAATTTCCGCTGCCGGCGGGAGATTATCCACGGAGTCAACTTCATTTTCCGGCAGCTGATGACCAGGAGTATAGCCGGTATCGCCTATGACGAAAAAGCTGAGCTCAGGTATAGTGCCCAGTATCCAGAGCTGGCGGCAGACCCGGAAGCTGCCGCCGCGGCGGAGATTCCCGCCGGCACCGCAGGGCCCCCCGGGTGTATTGAGATCTATATCTTGGATTCGCTGGCAGGGAAGAAAGAGGGCGAAGAGGTCTTGGAGGGGGGCGGAGACGGCCCAGGAGCCGGAGAGGAGCAGCTGGATGAGGGAATCGGCCGGTTCACCGCAGAAGACCCAGATGAGCTGGAACAGCTGGAGCGGGAAGCCTGGCTCATTGCCCGGCGGATCCGGGCAATGAGGCCGGGTGACTGGGAAGAGGCCAAGGCGGAACCTGGCGGCCAAGACAGAGGCCCAGTCCTGGTATGGGATAAGACCCTCAAAACTTACCGTCCGGTGCAGTATAGGGATATAGTGGTCCTCATGCGGTCAGTAAAGAGCAGGGCCAATCAAGTGCTGGAGGTTTTCCGGCAAGCGGGAATTCCAGCCTACGCTGAATTGGACTCCGGATACTTTGCTGCAATCGAGATCAAGTTAATGGTGGCCCTGCTGCAGGTTCTAGACAATCCCCAGCAGGATATCCCGCTGGCGGCTGTGCTGCGGGCGCCGTGGTTTAGGATCACCGATGAAGAACTGGCCAAGATCCGGGCAGGCACTCCCAAGGGAAGCTTCTATCTGGCGGTTCAGGATGCCGCCCAGAGGCCAGATGGGCTGGGTGACAAACTGCGGGCTGCTTTGAGCTCGATGGAGAAGTGGCGGACAGAAGCCCGCCGTTTGCCCTTGAGTGAACTGATCTCTCTGCTGTACAGGGAGACTGGCTTTTACGAATATGCCGTCTCGATGCCCAAGGGTGATCAGAGGCAGGCAAATCTCAGGGGCCTGCAGGACCGGGCCCGGGAGTTTGATGGATTCGCCGGACGAGGCCTATCACGGTTTGTCCGGTTCTTGGAACGGCTGCAGGCAGAACATGACTTGGGGGAAGTCCGGCCCATTGGTGAAGGGGAAAACGTAGTCCGCATCATGAGTATGCACCGGAGCAAGGGATTGGAGTTTCCCATCGTTTTCCTGGTGGGTATGGAGGAGGGCATTTTCCCCCATAGCCGGGCCATCATGGATTCGGGTGAGATGGAGGAGGAACGCCGCCTCTGTTATGTAGGCATTACCAGGGCAAAGGAGAGGCTCTACCTGACCCATTCCACCATGCGGACCTTGTACGGCGGGACGCAAGTCTGTGTTCCCTCGCGGTTTCTTGAGGAGATTCCCGAAGAATTGTTGGTGGATGCCGGAGGTTCCCAGAATAGTTTCTTCTGGGAAGCTGGCAGTACAGGCGGAAATCAGCTGCGGATGGCGGCGAAGCCTGTAAGCAGTTGGAGTGGGGTACGGTCAAAAACCACCGTCCAAACCCCGCAGCAGCCAGCGCTGGATGAGCGATGGCAACCCGGCGATAAGGTGGTCCACCCCAAGTGGGGTCCGGGCACTGTAATTACTGTTACCGGTGAAGGTGAGGAGGCCATGATCACCGTGGCCTTCCCCGGCTTGGGCGTTAAACAGTTAATTTCCAAATACGCCCAGTTACAGCCGGCTATTACCTGAAAATACCTGGCGGCTTTTGTTGCGACCTGGAAGGAACCCGGCCTGAGTCGGGAGAAAAGAGAAGATAATTGAGGTGCCGATCCGAGGAGGCGTTCCTTTGTGAAATTCCGCATAACACTTTTAATGGGGATCTTTGCTATCTGGGCTGCCGTTTTTGTTTACGGCGCCGGTAACGCAACAACGGAATTGCGGCTTTTAATGGATGGGAAGGCGCTCATATCGGACCAGGGACGGGCAGTAACCATCAAGAAAACTGTCTATATCTCCTTAAATTTCTTTTCCTCAACGTTGCATGCAAGTACCCAATGGGATCGTCCGTCGGGAACGGCCACGATTGGCCTGGGGACACTCTTAATCAAATTAAAAGAAGGAGAAAAGGCAGTTACCTGGGACGGGGAAAAGACTACCTTTTCCCGTTCCCCGCTGGTTGCCGACGGAGAGTTTTGGGTTCCCTTGGAGGTCCTTGGCAAGCTGGGGTTAAAAGTTAAAACCAGCGGTAAGCAGGTGGAGATTGGCTGGAAACATAATTATTTGTTGTCAATTAAGTCCGCCAGCTACCAAGGTCGGCCGGCGGTGGTGGTGCAAACCGCAAAAACCATTGAGTATCGTGACTATCTCCTGACCGAACCGGATCGTCTGGTCATTGATCTTCATGGTGTAGAACGTTTTTCCCACATGGAGTCCGACTGGGCGGAGACAGAGATGTTCCGGCAGATCCGAGGCAACCAGTATCAAAAAGATATTTATCGGATCGTGTTTGATCTCAAACGACCGATTGGCTATAAAGTGGTGGTGCCTGAGGGCCGGAAGGACCAATTGCTGGTGGTCTTTGATGCTTTGGTTTCCTCCGTTTCTCTGGATAAGAACCGGGGCATTCCGCAAATCGGCATTCAGGCGACGGCGCCGGTGCATTTTAAAGCGACACATATCAATGATCCCAACCGTTTGGTGGTGGATATAACCGATGCGACACTGGGCATTCCCGGTGAAACGGTTCTTGAAGGGGACGGAATCTGGGTCAGGCAGATCCGGGCCAGCCAATATGCCCCGCATACTGTTCGTGTGGTTTTGGATTTAGCCGGTGCCCTGCCTTGTTATGTGATGCAATCCCGGCACGACCCCAAACGCATCGAGATCCGGACCCAGCAAGAGATCCGGGTGGTGCAGTGGTTGACCAACGGCAGCGACGGTGCCCTCTGGATCGAAAGCAACGGGGAGTTGATCGAGGATTTACAGTACACCAAGGATCCCGATCGCCTGGTGGTTAGACTTAAATACGCCAAACTGGCGCCTGATGTGAAGGAGATTGCTCCCGCCGCTGCACCGGTGCGGAATATCCGGGCGATCCAGGAGAGCCCCTCCGATGTCCGGATTGAATTAGATCTGGATTCCTTTGTTGGTTATCAAGCCGATTTCAGCAGTGACCGGCGGATCATGACCTTGCGGATGAAGGAGTCACCTGTCAAGGACCGGATTATCGTTTTGGATCCCGGACATGGTGGTGTTGATCCAGGGGCCTTGGGCAGTCAAGGGGTGCGGGAGAAAGAGGTCAATCTGGAGGTCGCTTTGCGGTTGAAGGATCTGTTGGAGCAGGCCGGTGCGCGGGTGGTCATGACTAGGGTGGATGACCAGTACTACAGCCTGTACGAAAGGGCAGCCATTGCCAACCGGGTGGGGGCCGCGCTTTTTATCAGTATCCACACCAATTACCATCCCAATCCGAATATCAACGGCGTGGAGATCTTTCACTATCCGGACCGCACCGGCAGTAACCGCCTGGGCAGTTTGCTGTTGGAGGAGACGACCAAAGCCACCGGGCTCAAACCCTTGGCGGTTAAGACCAACAAGGATCTGGTGGTAATCCGGGAGACACAGATGCCGTCAGTCTTGGTAGAGATGGGTTTTATCTCGAATGCACAGGAAGAAGCCCTGATTGCCACAACGGAATTCCGGGAAGCCATGGCCCGGGGGATCTTTCAGGGAATTGTTCGTTACTATACGGAAACTGAGTAATCGCCCAAATACCCCGTAAACAGGAGTTTAATGATGAAAATGTCGTCAATTACCCCGTTCTACGTCCGGACGGGGTTATTCTTTGCCGGCCACTTCTTTTCCCTGTTTTATTCAATTCTTAACCGCTAAGGAGAAGGAAAATGGCGATGATCAAGGAATACTGGCATGCAGGCAGTAAAAAGGAACAATGAAAAGGCGGTGTCTTGGGAGGCTTAAACGGATGGCAAAGGTACTTTTAATCGATTTTGGCAGTACGTATACGAAAGTGACGGCAGTGGACCTGGATGAGCCACGGATTTTAGGGACCGCCCGGGCCCTGACGACTGTGGATGAGGGGATCGAACATGGACTGGAGCAGGCGGAAGTTGCCTTGGCGAAGATGACCGGGGCCCTTCGGTATCAACATAAACTGGCGTGTAGTAGCGCTGCCGGGGGACTGCGCATGGTGGCAGTGGGTCTGGTGCCGGAGTTGACGGTGGAGGCGGCTCGCCGTGCTGCGCTGGGCGCTGGCGCTAAGGTCATCGGAGCCTATGGTTTTATGCTGACACCGGAGGATGTGGCGGAGATTGTCCGGCTGAATCCGGATTTGTTGATCCTCTCCGGCGGGACGGATGGCGGGGACCGGGCGACGATCATCCATAACGGCCGGGCCCTGGCCGGCAGTCCTCTGCGGGCGCCGGTGGTAGTGGCCGGCAACCGGGCGGCAGCACCTACGGTGGCGGAGGAGTTGCGCCAAAAGGGAAAAACCTGTTATTTGGTGGAAAATGTCCTGCCGGAACCGGGCAAATTGAATATTGAGCCAGTACAGGAAGCCATCCGGCGGATCTTTTTGGAGCGGATTATCGAGGCCAAAGGACTCGACCGGGTACTGGATTACATTGATGGCGTGATGATGCCTACACCTGCTTCGGTTTTGGCGGCGGCCTGCCGGTTGGCGGAAGGAGACGGCTCAGAACAAGGTTTTGGTGAGCTTGTGGTGGTGGATGTGGGCGGGGCCACCACCGACTTTCACTCTGTGGCCTATGGCCTGCCCCGGTTACCCGAGGTGTCCCTGAGGGGCCTGCCGGAACCACGGGTAAAACGCACCGTGGAGGGGGATTTGGGTATGCGCTACAGTGCTGGCTCTCTAATGGAAGTATTCGGTATTGAAGCGCTGGCCTGCCAGACTGGGTTGAGCAACAATGAAGTGCAAGCTGGGGTTGAGCTTCGGATAAACAACGTCAGTATGATACCGGCAAGTCCGGTGGAGGCGGCACTGGACGGGGCTTTGGGCTTCTTTGCGGTCAAGGGCGCAACAGACCGCCATGCTGGGGTTTTGGAGACTGTCAGCACTCCCTTTGGGGTAAGCTACATTCAGACCGGTAAAGATCTGACAGCTGTTGGCAATGTGGTGGGGACCGGTGGTGTTTTGGCTGCCAGTGACCGGCCTTTATCCATTCTCCGGGGAGTCTTGTTTGACCCAGGCGAGCCCATGCGGCTCAAACCGCAAAACCCCCGCTTTTGGTTGGACCGGAATTATGTCCTGACCACCCTCGGCTTGCTGGCGAAGGACTGGCCGGGGCCGGCCTACCGGTTGCTGCGGGATGCCTTACAAGAGGTGAAGGAGGACTAAGCGATTATGATTTCCTTGACCGAGCTGTTGCTGGAGTTATCCGGCGCCTTTGGCCCGCCGGGTGGGGAGGGGGAGATTCGCCGGATTTTTCGGACACGTTGCCCGCAAGTGCCTTGGCAGACCCAGCGTATGGGCAATATTTTTGCGGAGATCCCCGGCCAGGTCGGCGGGCCCCGGGTGATGCTGGCGGCTCATATGGATGAAGTCGGGATAATGGTGCAGAGTATTACCGAACATGGTTGGGCCCGTTTTATTACATTAGGGGCTTGGCCCGGTGCCTCTCTGCCGGCCCAACGCTTCCGGTTCCATAACCGCCGTAATCAGTCTTACATAGGGGTGACCGGTGCAGTACCGCCCCATTTTCTCCGGGAGGAGGAACGCCAGCGCGGGCTCCGGGTGGAAGATCTGCACCTGGATTTTGGTGTCCCTTCCCGTCAGGTCCTGGCGGATCTGGGTGTGGCCATCGGTGACCTGGGGGTTCCCGATGTTCAACCGGTCTTGTTGCCCACTGGGTACCTGGTGGGGAAGGCCTGGGATGACCGGGCCGGTTGTGCGGTTTTACTGGACGTTCTGCAACGGTTGGCTGAACATCCCAATGTATTGTTGCCGGTAGGGACTGTCCAGGAGGAAGTGGGCACCAGGGGCATGCGGGTGGCTGGGCGGGAACTCCGGCCGGATGTAGCCATTATTTTGGAAGGTGCTCCCACCGATGAAAGGCCGGGGGCGGCGGCCCAGACGGTCTTGGGCGGTGGGCCGCAACTGAGATATTATGATGCCACAATGATTGCCCACCGCGGCTTGGTGCAGTGGCTGGCGGATTTGGCGGCCATGGAGGGGATCCCCCATCAGCTGGCCGTCCGCGTTTCCGGCGGGACCGATGCCGGGGCCGTTCACTTGGAAGGGGAGGGAATACCCACAGTGGTGGTGGGTGTACCGGTCCGCTATGCCCATGGTCACCAAGGCCTCATTTCCCTGGCGGATGTGGAAGCCGCCGTCTGTTTGTTAACCCTGGCTATTGGTCGTTTGGATGCCGCTACCCTTGCCCGGCTGGTTGAAGCGTAATCTTGAATGCGAAGAATAGTGTTTGGTTATTAAGTATGTTGGGGCAAAGGTTTTACGCAGCAATTGACACCGGATTCGCGCATGGTATAAGATTGTAAGGAGCGACAAGGATTGGGAGGCCTAACCATGCGTGAGATTGCCGCAGAAGAGATCACCAGGGTTGTGGCGGAATTGTGCCAGGAAGCCAATTTTTATCTGGGAGAGGATCTGATCGCCGCCCTAAAGGACGGACTGGCGCAGGAGCTTTCTCCCGTGGGGCAGGAGTGCCTCCGCTGCTTGCTGGACAATGCCGAGCTGGCCCGGGAGGAGCGGATGCCCGTTTGTCAGGATACGGGCATGGCGGTGGTTTTTGCCGATCTGGGTCAAGAGGCGATGGTGGTGGGAGCCGACTTCAACCAGGCGATTGAGGAGGGTGTACGCCGGGGTTATCGCGAAGGCTACCTCCGCAAATCCGTTGTCAATGACCCCTTGGACCGGGTCAATACCGGTGACAATACACCGCCTGTGGTTCATCTGAGAATTGTCCCGGGGGACCGGCTGACTTTGACAGTGGCGCCCAAGGGTTTTGGCAGCGAGAACATGAGTGCCCTAAAGATGTTGACCCCAGCCCAAGGCGTGGAGGGGGTCAAACGGTTCATTCTTGATACGGTGTTGCAGGCCGGTGGCAACCCCTGCCCACCGGTGGTGGTGGGAGTTGGGATTGGCGGGACAATGGAGATGGCGGCCATCCTGGCTAAGCGGGCCCTGCTTAGACCGGTTGGCTCCAGCCATGCCAACCCCTTTTATGCCGGGATGGAGCGGGAATTGTTGGCTGCCATCAACCAAAGCGGCATTGGCCCCCAAGGGCTTGGGGGAAGGATAACGGCCCTTGGTGTCAATATTGAGACCTATCCGACGCATATTGCCGGTCTGCCGGTGGCGGTCAATATTTCCTGCCATGTCACCCGTCACCGCAGTCGAACTTTATGAGGGGGATTATCGTGGCTGAACCCATCCATTTAAAACTGCCTCTTACACCCGAAGATTGCGCCCGGTTGCAAGCGGGTGACTCGGTCCGGCTCAGCGGACCGCTTTATACTGCCCGGGATGCGGCCCACCGCCGGCTCTTTGAAGCCTTGGAACGTGGGGAACAACTACCTGTTTCATTAAAGGGTGAAACCATTTATTATGTTGGTCCTTGCCCTGCGCCGCCGGGCCGGGTGATTGGCTCGGCCGGCCCGACCACCAGCAGCAGGATGGACCGGTATGCACCTAGGCTCATCCAGGAAGGTTTGTTGGCGATGATTGGCAAAGGGGAACGTGGGCCGGAAGTGGTGCAGGCCATGGTCGAACACGGTGCGGTGTACTTCGCGGCCTTGGGCGGCGCCGGGGCCTTGATTGCCCGGACCGTCCGTGAGCTGGAGGTGGTGGCCTATCCCGACTTGGGTCCGGAGGCCATTCATCGCCTGGTGGTTGAGGATTTTCCGGCCATCGTTGCCATTGACTGCCGTGGACGGGACCTTTACAAAGAGGGACGAAAACCATACATAAATTTAACCGGAGCAATAGTTTAGCGTCGGAGAGCGGAGGGAAGAAACAAATTGCGCATTGACGGGAGAACGAACGACCAGATCCGGCCAGTCCGGATTACTAGAGATTTTATTCGGCATGCGGAGGGTTCCGTACTGATTGAAGTGGGTGAAACCAAGGTTATTTGTACAGCTACCATCGAAGACAAGGTTCCCACCTGGCTACGGGGGGCCGGCCACGGTTGGGTGACGGCGGAATATGCCATGCTCCCCCGGGCTACGCCCCAACGGAATGCGCGCGAGGTCGTGAAGGGCAGGCAATCCGGGCGGACCCAGGAGATCCAGCGCCTGGTGGGGAGGGCCCTGCGATCGGTGGTGGATTTGAAGGCCCTGGGTGAGCGCACAGTTTGGCTGGATTGCGATGTGATCCAGGCTGACGGTGGCACGCGGACAGCTGCTGTCACCGGCGCTTTTGTGGCCTTGGCCGACGCTTTGGCCAAAATAGCCAAGGATGAGACGGAGCCCCTGCCTCTTTACGATTTTTTGGCTGCCACCAGCGTTGGAATTTTAGACGAACAACTGCTCCTTGATCTTTGCTACGAGGAAGACAGCCGGGTCTCAGTGGATATGAACCTGGTGATGACTGGGATGGGTCAGATTGTTGAAGTTCAAGGCACCGCTGAGGGTGCCGCCTTCTCCCGGGAAGAGATGAATGTGTTGATGGATTTGGCCGCCAAGGGTATCGAGGACCTGATTACCGTCCAAAAGACCGTATTGGGCCCGTTGGCAGGCAGGATCGGAGTGATCGAATATGCCAAAACTCGTCCTGGCGTCCAAGAATAAAGGGAAACTCCGGGAACTGCAGGAACTGCTCAGGGGCACGGGTTGGGAAACGGTATCGTTGGCGATGTTTCCCGCCATGCCTCCTGTGGTGGAAGACGGCGCCACCTTTGCCGAGAACGCTGTGAAAAAAGCTCAGGCAACCAGCGCTTTTACCGGCGAATGGGCCTTGGCCGACGATTCCGGGCTGGAGGTCGATGCCCTAAATGGCGCCCCCGGCGTCTACTCCGCCCGCTTTGCCGGGGAACATGGGGACGATGCCGCCAACAACAGGCGTTTGCTCCGGGAGTTAGCTGGTGTGCCCTTTGCAGAACGGACCGCCCGCTTTCGTTGCGTCATGGCCCTGGCCTCACCTACGGGCCGGGTTTGGACCACTGAGGGTACCTGCGAGGGGCGGATTGGCTTTGAACCCCGTGGTGAAAACGGGTTTGGTTATGACCCCCTCTTTGTTTTGGCTTCCGGCCAGACCATGGCGGAACTTCCGGAAACCGAAAAGAACCGGATTAGCCACCGTGCCCGCGCCATGGCGGCCATGGGCAGACTCCTCAAGGAGTTAGCCATGGGGATGGAACAGGGGAATTAGCGATGCGGGTAGGGGTTGTCAGTGACGTACACGGCAGTTATCCGTTGCTTCGGCAAGTTGTACGCGAGATGGGCCCGATTGACCTGTTGGTGCAGGCCGGTGACAGCGCCAGGGATGTGGCGCGGCTGCTAGCGGAGGAGGATATCCCTTGCCGGCAGGTGGCAGGGAATTGTGACTTCTGTTGCAGCCTGGAGGAAGAAGCGCGCTTTGCCCTTGGGCGGTGGCAGGTGTTACTCACCCACGGACACCGCTTTGGCGTAAAGCAGAGCTTGCTCCGCCTGGCTTTACACGCCCGTCAGGCCAGGGCGGATCTGGTAATTTTCGGCCATACCCATGTGCCATACTGGGGTGAGGATGGAGGTATCCGCTTCTTTAACCCGGGCAGTTTATCGCTGGACCGGTGCTTTGGACGACCCAGCTATGGCATCCTGGAATTTACGGACAAAGGGATCCGGGCTGCCATCTTTTATCCGGGTGGGGTGCGGGTTTCGGGTTGACGCGGGACTGCTTTTGACGTATACTTATCAATGGACTATTTCTCCGGGGTGTAGCGCAGCTTGGTAGCGCGTCTGCTTTGGGAGCAGAAGGCCCAGGGTTCAAATCCCTGCACCCCGACCATTATTTCCCATTGACGGTCCATTGACAGCATTAAGCCATTATGATAAGATATTTTTTGCGATTGCGGGAGTAGCTCAGTTGGTAGAGCGTCAGCCTTCCAAGCTGAATGTCGCGGGTTCGATTCCCGTTTCCCGCTCCAAACAAACAACTAAAGCAGCTTTAAGCTGCTTTTTTGCTATGCCCGGCATGATGCAGTCTTCCGATGGCTGGCGGTTCCAAGTTGTGAAGGCAGCGGTGAGGATGAGCACAAGTGGAGAATTTTAATATTTGCCAGGTTTTGCGTTTAAACTCTATACAATGGGGTTGACTTCATTTATAATAGTATGTATGACAAAAATGAGTGATTTACAGACCATGCCATTTTCCCCTGTAGAATCCGAGACTATTGCCCAACGGCTCATCGGCGAATTTGCGCAATCACTGATCCGTGGCGATCTTAAACCGGGCGACCGTCTTCCCCCGGAACCCGAATTGGCGGAGTCATTAGGGGTTAGCCGGACAGTTTTGCGGGAGGCCCTTAAGACATTGGCCGGATTAGGAGTGATAAAATCCAAGCGCCGTGGCGGCACATACATTGCCACATCCATCTCCGAGGGGATGTTAAACCCCCTAATCTTCAGTTTGATTATTGAAAAGGGCTCCAAGGAGGAGTTAATGGAGCTCAGAGTGCTGCTGGAGGTAGATGCGGTGGAACTGGCGATGGAAAAGGCCGAGGAAGACGAGTTGGAGCAACTTGCCGAGGAGTTACGGGAGTTTGAAGTGCGCATTGCCGATGGGGATTTTGAGACATTAAGCGAATTGGATGTCCGATTTCATTTACGGATATTGGACATGACAAAGAACCCCGCGTTTATCAGGATAGGTCGGACGATTATGCATTTATTCGCCTTTCCCATCGGGCAAGCCTTGAAGGTATTAGGCCCCGAGCAGGTTCTCCGTAACCACAGGGAGTTATTGGAAATTATCCGCAGAAAGGATCTGCCGGCTGCCCGGGAGCATATCAGGAAGTCCTTTGCCATATCAATGAATTAAGGGAGTAAACAGAGAACGACGGATTAACCGTCGTTTTTTTTTTTAGCCGCCGCTTGTGAAAATTACCCTAAGCAGCAGGAAATATTAAGATAAAGAAGAAATTTTAGAATATAGGGCCTAAATTTGGTCAAGCAGTTTTGTATTTTAGTAAGGGTTTTTTCCCAACGAGGAAGGGCAGATAACGGTTGGAGAGTTTGATTAAAGGCAGGCTGATGAGGAGGACGGCAATGCTGGCCGTAATACCGTAGAGCCAGTGGGAGGTGACCCGCGGCCCAAATATTAGTTGGAAGAGGCTGAATAAGGGCTTGTGGACGGCCAGGATAAGCAGGGAGTTTTGCCCCAGATAGTTCCAGACTTTACTGTAACCAATCCGCTGCGCGATGAGGATCAGGTAAAAAATGGCCAATAAAGCGGCAGCGTAAAAGAGAAAATAATTGCCCAACCGGTTGCTGATTAAAGCGACTTTACTGATTCCCGGCGAGATGGCCACGTTCAGCCGGGCCAAAAAGACTTGCAGTGGTATGGCGATCAGGATAAAAATCACCAAAAGCGTGGGCTTTATCTTGTTTACTTTTTGCAAAAGGCCTGTTTCCAGGGACAAGTGGCCAAGGTAATAGAAGACTAAACCGGTAAAGGCCACCTCAGCTTTGAAGGGCAGGGTGATCCGCAGGATCCCCAGCCTATAACCGATGAGGGAAGAGCAGACAATGGTGATGGGAAGAAGTCGCGGGTCGGGCAGGAACCGCCGGAGGAACCAGTAAAAAATGCCGACCAACAACAGGCAAGTCAGATACCAGATAGAGTCGTTGCCTCCATTGTTGGCGATGCCGTTTAGAACGGACATGATCTTGGGTAGGTGGTTTTGGAGTTGGGCCGGTTTTTCTTGGCAGATAATTAACCCAAGATAAAAAAGCCAAGAAAGAAAAGAGAAGATGGCGTAAGGGATATAAAGGCGGTTGAGCTTGCCAAGGAAAAAATCTTTCCATGGTTTGTTCTTATGCACAATACCGGACAGAAAGAAGAAGAGGGGCATATGAAAGGAGTAGATCCAAACGGAACGCGGCGTCATGGTATGACCCCAAACCACCAGGAAGATCCCTACCCCTTTTAAAAGGTCTAGATAGTCAATGCGTGCAGAGGTTTGTTGTTCCAAAGGATTACCCCACTTCTTGTTGAGACTTGTTCTTCTATTATACAGGATTAAGCAGTGAATATATAGGGTAAAGCGTTGAGAAGGACATTGCCTGCTGTTTGTTTTGTGCTTGTTCAGGACACCCCGGATTGGGAAGAAGCGGGGTGTTATCCAACAAATACAGGCTAGGGATGGCCGCAGGGGAGCGGTGTGGATGAAAGCTGTTATTAGAGTATTATGCTTGTTTTCCCTTCTTCTTTTCTTGGCTAGCGGGTGTGGCGGACGCAGGAAACTTGCCGGGCAGGAGAAGGTCAGGCCGGAAAAAGCGGAGAAAGAGGTTGTTGTCGTTAAAAAGCCGGAGGAACCTTCGGAGGAAAAACTCTGGGAGATTGTGCGAAACATGGATTATCAGGAGGATCCCATCGCGAAAATTTATAAAGGGTCGGAATTCCTGGCTGCCCTGGCCAAGCGGACCCAACCGACGGCAAAGCCGGAGCGGATCGAGGAGAAACTGATTTTTTGCCTTCGCATAAAGAACAAGAAGGAGATCCGAACGGTCCTTGATTATTTGGCCGAGGCCACCAAACCGGAGGAGAAGGAAGTGGCCTACTATCTACTGGCGACTGGCTCGTTGGTAATGGGTGAGCCGGAACTGTCGCTGGAGTATTATAACTTACTGTCATCGACTTTTCCCGCGAGTATTTTTCTCTCTTGGTTTTCCGGGGAAGATCTGCAGCGGCTAAAGAAGGCCGCCCAGGAAGACCGGCGGATTAGGTCCATGGAGATACCGGAGGATGAGAAGCTTTGGCGACTGGCTGGGCTGTATGTTGACGTTTTAAAAGTCCGGTGGAATGAGGCGGAAGGATCCTATTATGATTTAAGCTATCCCTATGGCCTTTATAAACAACTTGTTCAGGATTATGCCGAAAGTCCCTGGGCTGATAACGCCCGGATGGAGCTTTTATTGTATGAAGAAAGCTTTGTCCACGAGGATGGTGTGGCAGATCTATCATATACCCGTAAATTTGAGGATTTTATCCGAGAATACCCGGAGAGCGATTGTGTACCCCGGGCACGTCTGAAAATTGCCGAGCATTACTATATATATGCCTGTAATTTGGTGAATGAGGCCAGAAAAATGACAGATGAAGCTCAGGCCTATTTAACGCAGGCAGAAACCATCTTACAGGAGCTTGCGGTGGAGGATAATCCCGGCGACGTGCGCAGAAGCGCCGGGGAAAGATTGGCGGAACTGCAGAGTTTTCGTGATGAGCATACCTGGTGAGCAAGGTTATTTTCTTGCTTGTTTAGCTTTCTTCAATGAATGCCCCAAACAAGAATATTTGCGAAAAAAGGAGGAAAACAAGGATGCCTTATAAAATAAGTAACCTGAAGACCATTGCGAAGGCCACCTAAAGTAAGCTCGTGGAAAGAGGGGATGGTTGAATTGCTGCCGTCCAATGGGAGAAAAGACCGGTTTTATCTGTTTTTATTAGGATTGTTAATCTTTTTTGGTTTGGCGTTGCCTTTGCCTGGTTTTGCAGCGCGAGAGAAAACATCGCTCCGGCGTTTTTCCATTCCGGAAAACGGTACGGTTAATATATTAATTCCCCAGTCTTGGCTGCATCGTTTCTATTTGCCCAACGATGAGCAGCCCCCGACGGTCATCTTTTTCCCAGGCACAGGCGATGAATTCCAGATGGAAATAGCTGTTTTTTGGAACAAGACGAATGATCCCAAGTTTAATACGGACGAATCATTACAAGATATCTTGAGAAAAGATATGGCAGAGGCCATGAATGTGGCTGCGGAGAAGGTCTTGCTCCTCAACTCTTTTAAAGGTAGGGGGGCAAGGGGATTTTATTTTACGATGACCAATACCAAAGTGGAGCCCGACGGATATCCCTATATTATTCGCGGACGGGTTGCCGTCGGCCAATTGCAATTAAATGTTACGGTACTTAGCCGTTCAAAGAATTCTGATGGTATGAGCAAAGCCGTTGAGATCATGAGCAGCGCTTTTTATACCAGTTACTAAACTACGGGTAAAAGTATTGGCAAAGATCAGACAAGCAGAAAGAGAGGTCCTGCCTCTCTTTTATTTTTTATAAGGTCTTTTGGGTTGCAGGGCATGGATAGGGAGGTTTTTGGTGACCCTGGATAGAATATAAATACCATTATCTTGCGGGAAAAGGAGATTACAGCCTTTTACCCCAGTTAAAAAACAGGCAAGTGGCTGTGAACTTGCCCGGCTGATGATTGCTGCGTCCATACCGATGCTAAATAGGGGGATTTCCAATGAAACGGGGAGTTAATTTGCGACAGAGTTTTCTCCTGACGACCATCGCCATGGTGATTCTGTTGTTGTTTTTACCATGCTTTGCTTGGGTGGAGGAGAACACGGAACTTGTTTTCCAGGGGAAAATCGACGGAGAAATGCCCTTTCGCATGCGGTTGACCCTTAAAGACGGCATGGTAAGCGGCGGAATTATTTTTAATGAAGGGGAGACCGAGTATCCGTTGGTAGGCAGAACCGACTTTTCCGGCGGTCTCTATTTAGAAGACCGGGATGAGACGGGGAAGGTCTATGCAGTCTTTGATGGGGTTTTTGTCAACGACTCTCTGATTGAGGGTTTTTGGAGCCGGCTGGACCAGGAGGGTAAGCTGATTTTCGAAGCGGAAATACCCAATGCACCAAAGCAGGAGCGCCAACCATGGAAGGGTGTCTGGCGGCGGATCAATACAGCCCCCTTTGACTGGGCGGATCTGTACATTAGTAAAGTGACCGACTCTGGTTGCTATTTTCAACTGGAGGCTGGAAGCGGTGTAATCACCCGAAAAGCTTCCGGTACTGCTCTGTTCTATGGTAATGAGGCCGTCTGGGAAGACCAGCTCACGGGGGAACGTATTCGTTTTATCTGGTCCGGCCATACGCTGCGGTTGGAGACCGATGATTCCCGGGGCAGAGGTGTTGTGTTCAGCGGTGAGTACCGTCCGGGCTTTCAGCCCTTACCTGAGCTGGACTTAATCAAGTTAGGTGTCTTCTCCGACGCCCAAAAAGATCAGGTTTTCCGGAAATTGGTTGGTGATGATTACCGCTTGTTTGCCGAGTCTTTCCAGTTTGTCAAGCACTCCGTTGATGATGATGGTTTTGGCGCGATGGTGCGGACCGGATTTGTACGTGGGATGGCGGGATTGCAAGAAGCAATCATCATGGTTACGCCGGAGCTTCAGTTTTGGGCGGCTGTGGCGGACCCGGAAAACAATGTGATCAAATATTATACCAATGTTCCTGCGTACAAGGAAAAGATGCCTCAGACCATTGTGGAGTGGGTCCAGCGGATTAATGACGATTTGTCAATGGAGGTGCTGTTTTGTACAAAATAAACGGACGGTCTGGCGGCGTTACAGTGGAAGTGCCTTCATTTCACAGAATATTCTGATCTGCACTGGCAATAAGCTCCGGCACATCGGCCGGGGCTTTGTTGCGAAAAACGTCCTGGCTACGGTTGTGGAACCCCGGTTAGGTCAAAAGCGGGGATATAGGCGGAGGAGGCAGCGGTGAGTTCCTGGCAGTACCCGTTTTCCAAACCGAGGGCCAAGAGGTAGTCCACCACGCTTTGGTATTCCCGGCGGGTGAGGCGTCTGCCCAGACGGGGATGGCCCACTGCTCCGGCTACGGGTAGATATTGTCCCATCAGGCTGACCATGACCCATTCAGGAAGTTCGTCTTTGATCCAGCGTAAAATTTTCCGGCTTTCTTCAGTATGGCCGGGCAGTACCAGGTGGCGAAGGAGCAAGCCCTTTGTGAGGATGCCGTCGGCGTTGAATTGACAGGGACCCACGATCTCCGCCATCCGGCGAATTGCCTGGGTGGCGGTGGCGAAATAGTCCGGCGCGGCAGCATATTGCCGGGCGGTTACGGGGGAATAATACTTAAGATCCGGCAGAAAAACATCCACGATGCCTTGCAACTGGTCAATGGTCTCCGTACACTCGTAACCGCTGCTGTTATAGACAACCGGGAGGCTGAACCCCTGGGATCTGGCAAGGGCCAGCGCTTCCATAATTTGCGGGAGATAATGGGTGGCGGTGACGAGATTTAAGTTATGCGCCCCCTCGTCCTGAAGGTTGAGGAAAATTGCGGCCAGTTGGGCCGGGGATGCTTCTGCTCCGATTTGGCCACTGCTGACAGGGCTGTTTTGACAGAAGATGCAACCAAGACTGCAATGGGAAAAAAAGACGGTGCCTGAACCTTTAGACCCGGAGATGCAGGGTTCTTCCCAAAAATGCAGGGCAGCCCGGGCTAGACGAGCGACGGGACCAGCTTTGCAACGGCCAAGTTCACCTTGGGCGCGGTTGACGCCGCAGCGGCGCGGGCAGAGTTGACAATTGGTCAAGTCCATTGCCATTGGCAGTTCCTCCAAGATGTTGGTGGGGCCTTTTCCGATGTAAGCCAGGAAACGGCTTGAGGATGCCGGTGCCATAATATTTTAGATCTTTGTATGGTTGCGGTCAATGCAATACAGTGATGCTCCCGACAAAAGATTAATGCCGGGAAAGGAGGACATGTAATGAAGCGTGAACAGCTTTTGTCCGAGCCAGTTGAGGAGAAATTCCTCCGTTATGTGAAGATTGATTCGGCCTCCGATGATCATGAAAGTAAAATTCCAAGTTCAGAAGGACAATGGCAGTTGCTGCGCCTCCTGCAGGAGGAACTGCTCACCATGGGCGTGTCCCGGACGGAACTGACCGAAACCGGAATTTTGTTGGCGGAATTGCCAGGCTGGGCAGGCAGCCCGGTGGTGGGGTTCATTGCCCATGTGGATACAGCGCCGCAAGTTCCCGGTAACGGCGTTCAACCCTTGATTCACCGAAATTATCAGGGCGGGGAGATCCGTTTGCCAGCAGGCCCTGTCATTTCTCCCCGGACTTGTCCGGCCTTGTCCCGGGTGATCGGGCATGATCTGATTACCTCCGATGGCCGGACTTTGTTGGGCGCCGATGATAAAGCGGGGGTGGCGGCAATTATGGCTGCGGTTGCCCGGTGGCTGGCGGATCCGGGCCTTGCCAGGCCCAACTTGCGTGTGGTTTTTACACCCGACGAAGAGACGGGACGGGGCATCCATACCCTGGATTTGCAGCGGTTGGGGGCTGACCTGGCATATACCGTCGATGGAAGCGAGGCTGGTGAGATTGAAGCGGAAAACTTTAATGCCGAAAATCTCCTGGTGAGGATTGCCGGTGTGAGTGCGCACACAGGGAATGCACGGGGCCGCATGGTCAATGCGGTGCATTTGGCCGCCGAGTTTGTGCAGGGGATCCCGGCCGGACTCCGAGCAGAAACCACCGACGGGGATTATGGCTTTATTCATCCTAATGAGATTAAGGGCAATCCTGAAGAGGTGATCATACAACTCCTGCTTCGGGATTTTGAAGTTGAGAAGGTTCAATATTACCGGCGGCTGTTGGCGCAGGCCGGAGAGTTATTGATGGCCAAGTACCCGGGGGCCCGGATCACCATGGAGAAAACAGGCGGATACGCCAATATGCGGGCGGAAGTGGCGGCGGATCCCCGTATAGTGCAAATGGCTGTCCGGGCCATGCAACAATTGGGTATTGAACCGGTCCTGAAGAAGATCCGCGGTGGGACTGATGGTGCGGTTTTAACCGCGAAAGGCCTTCCTACACCCAATCTTTTTACCGGCGGGGTGAATTTTCACAGCCGGACCGAGTGGCTTTCCGTTACGTGGCTTAGGCAGGCGACAGAAGTTCTTGTGGTATTGGGGGAATTATGGTCACGGGAGAAGCGCCAGGAGTAAAGGGGAGAAAAGACAGCAATGGAACTTTTCCTGGCGTTTTTCGTTAAGATAAAACATGGCGGTGCCGGAAGTTACATGACATTATGCAGGCGCCTGTTGAATTGACAAG
>DGDV01000015.1:11647-11837 GCA_002385625.1 Firmicutes bacterium UBA3943 | reverse complement strand
ATACTTTTGGGCAAAGGCTTCAACATGATAACCCAGACCAACCCCGTAAAAAAAGACATGTTGATACTCCTCCACCCCCTCCAGTTGGGCCACAAACCGCTCGGCTTCTTGTACCGGATCATACTTGCTGTGGAGGTAGTTCTTCTTTCCTTCTTGCTCCACCACCAGTGTGGGCCAACCATTTTTCCCC
>DGDV01000015.1:11091-11494 GCA_002385625.1 Firmicutes bacterium UBA3943 | reverse complement strand
AACCATTTTTCCCCTCTTCCAGAGTGACCGATTGATCCTTTGCATCTGGTTGGTAATTTTTAATTGCATCCCAAAGAAGCGGGAATTGTTCCCTCAATATTTCTTGGTTTTCAATTAAAATCATGCGTGTCATCCTTTTCTTGCAAGATCATGCTCAAGTCCAGATTCAGTTTTTCCAGGAAGGGAACAAGCTCATACTTTAGTATATCTCCCACCAAGATTAGGTCTTTTCCTTCCAAAGCCTCTTTTAGCTCATCCAGCTTCTCTTGGAAATCCGTACTCCGGCCACTGAGTTCCCGGTAGGTCTTTTCCAACAGGTTTGTAGTCTCCAGGAGCCAAGACATCCCGTCCAACAACTGTTGAAAATGGAGCCAGGTCTCCTCCGTTGGCCCGTTGTAAAACT
>DGDV01000015.1:10455-10954 GCA_002385625.1 Firmicutes bacterium UBA3943 | reverse complement strand
CTCCGCCAGGTTATTGATCTCAGCGTTCGCCCGGTCCAGGTAGTCAACGGCCGACTCCATCATCTCGCCCATCATCTCCTGGATCGTCTTTAAGACGATCTCCACCCGGTTTAAGTCCGCAATATTTTCCTGCAGGTAAGTTTCGGGATCATCATAAACCTCCCGGCCTTCAATAACCATATGGCTATATACCAAGTCGGAATTCTTGCAGATAGTTTCGATCCTGTTGATGATTTGGGGGATTGAGGACAGCAAATTGTCGTAAGATTCAACTTCGCCCAAAATCTTGATTTCCATGGACATCCCTCCGCTAAACAATTTCAACGGTTTGTATCTATTACCTGTTGACTGCGGGTATTGCTATGATACATTCACTTATTTATCGGTCGGACCTGGGAATTAATTTACTAATATCCCTTATTATTTTGGCTTAAGTCAAAGATCAGACGGAACAAGCAAAGATAAGAACCAATTACCTCTGTAACATATTTCTTACAAA
>DGDV01000015.1:0-10381 GCA_002385625.1 Firmicutes bacterium UBA3943 | reverse complement strand
ATGAGAGGAGTGTTTTCTTGCTTCCTCTGTAACATATTTCTTACAAAAGCAGAGATTTCCTGCAGGAATTCGGCTGGCAATACGATCCCAATAATAATAAAAAAGAACCAGCCAAAAGGCTGGCTCCTGATTAACCTTTATTATAGGGTGAACGCAGGAAACTTTCAATGAACAAGTCGATCTCTCCGTCCATCACCGCCTGTACATTACCGGTTTCCGCCTCGGTCCGGTGGTCTTTCACCATGGTATAAGGACAAAAAACATATGAGCGGATCTGGCTGCCCCAGGCAATTTCCATCTGTTCCCCTTTGATGGCCGCCATCTTCTCCTCCCGTTCTTTGCGTTGCAGTTCCGCCAGTTTAGCGCGGAGCATATTCATGGCCACTTCTCTGTTTTGAAACTGGGAGCGTTCATTTTGACAGGCGACAACAATCCCGGTAGGCAAGTGGGTAATGCGGATGGCCGATTCGGTCTTGTTGACATGCTGGCCACCAGCACCGCTGGAACGGTAGGTATCCACTTTAATGTCTTCTGGTCGGATTTCCACCGATTCATCCTCGGTAATTTCCGGCACCACGTCGACAGAGGAAAAAGAGGTATGGCGGCGGCCCGCCGCATCAAAGGGGGAAATCCGGACCAAGCGGTGGACCCCTTTCTCTCCTTTTAAATAAGCATAGGCATACTCGCCGGTAATATGAAGGGTAGCGCTCTTGATTCCCGCTTCATCACCGGGCAGGAGTTCCATCAGGTCAACTTTATATCCCTTCCGTTCTGCCCAGCGGGTATACATCCGCAACAGCATACTGGCCCAATCCTGGGATTCGGTCCCCCCCGCTCCCGGATGAATACTTAAATAAACGTTGTGACTATCATATTCCCCTTTTAAGAGGGTCATCAATTCCATTGCTTCCAATTCTTTTTTCAGTTCTTCATAACCAGCCTCAATCTCCGGGAGAAAGGCCAGATCGTCTTCGGCCACCGCCATCTCCAGCAGGCCGGAGAGATCGTCATATTTTGTGGTTAAAAGGGTAAGCTTGGCCAGTTTGTCCCGGATCTCATTCAACTCCCGCAGAGTATCCTGGGCCTTCTTTGCATCGTTCCAAAAGTCGTCCTGCAAAGAAAGCTGTTCCAATTCCCCTGCTCGTTGCTCCAGGCGTTCCGGGTCAAAGGAACTCCCTCATTTCCTGCAATCTCCGGCCAATCTCGGCCAACCCGTTCCTTAACTCGCTAACTTCCACTACGGTCCACTCCTCTTTTCTGCTGCCAATTTGTTTAAGCCGTCTGGCCGCAACATTTTTTGTATTTTTTCCCGCTGCCGCAGGGGCAGGGATCATTACGTCCAATTTTCTTCCCCACAGTACGTTGCTGGACAGGGGTACTGCCACCTTCACCCAGATTTGTTACGACATTCTTGATCCTCTGCTGCCGGGGCGTCTCCTCCACCAGTTGAAAATCACGCAAAAACAGGAAGCGAACGGCCTCCTCCGCCAGGGCTTCCATCATGCCGCTGAACATCTGGTAGGCCTCGATCTTATAGGCAATCAACGGATCCTTTTGGGCATAAGCACGCAAAGAAATGCCTTCCCTAAGGTCGTCCATGTTCTCCAGGTGCTCCATCCAGAAACGGTCGATCATTTGGAGCAGGATATGCCGCTCAAAACGGCGCAACAGCTCGGCGCCAATCCGCTCCTCTTTGGCCAGGTAATGCTGAGTCGCACAATTGATCAGATACTCCCGGAGTTCTTCCCGCCGGTTAAATGACTGCAGCTCTTCAATTTTTACGACGCCCGGCGGACAAAAAACGGACTCGGCTTGACGAATTAGGGAATCAAGATCCCATTCGTCGGAATGAACCTGCTCACCCAGGGTTTGATTGAGCACGCCATCCACGGTCTGCTCCAGAAATTCCAGGACTTTATCACGGACATCTTCGCCCATTAACAATTTATAGCGAAGATTATAGATGGTCTCCCGTTGCCGGTTGAGTACATCATCATACTCCAAGACATTTTTACGAATGTCAAAGTTGCGCATTTCCACTTTCCGCTGAGCATTTTCAATGGCTTTGGCGATCCGCGGATGTTCAATGGGCATATCTTCCTCCCAGCCCAGCCGCTCCATCCACCGGACGATCATCTCCCCGCCGAACAGCCGCATCAGGTCGTCCTCCATTGAAACATAGAAACGGGAAGAACCGGGATCCCCCTGCCGGCCCGCCCGGCCACGGAGCTGGTTGTCAATCCGGCGGCTTTCATGCCGTTCCGTGCCGATGATCCGCAAGCCCCCCAAACTGACCACTTTTTCATGTTCCGCAGTGGTAATAGCCTTGGCTTCCAGGTAAGCCTCATCCCACTCGTCAGGTGTGGCTTCAGCCGGTTCAATACCCCGCTTCTTCAAAAGTTCTTTGGCCAGATTTTCCGGGTTGCCGCCCAACATGATGTCGGTACCGCGACCGGCCATGTTGGTGGCAATCGTCACCATGCCAACCCGTCCGGCCTGGGCCACAATCTCCGCTTCTTTTTCGTGGTATTTGGCATTGAGGACTTGGTGGGGTATTCCCCTGCGCTTCAATAGTTCCGAAAGATATTCCGATTTTTCAATGGAGATGGTGCCCACCAAGACCGGTTGGCCGGTGGCGTGGCACTGGGCAATTTCGTCCACTACCGCGTTAAACTTGGCTTTTACTGTTTTGTAGATCACGTCCGGATAGTCAATCCGCTGCATGGGCAAGTTGGTTGGGATCACCACAACACTGAGGTTGTAAATCTTCCGGAATTCAAGTTCTTCCGTTTCAGCGGTTCCGGTCATACCGGCCAGCTTATTATACATGCGGAAATAGTTTTGGAAGGTAATCGTGGCCAGAGTCTGGCTTTCCCGCTCGACCTTCACATTCTCCTTCGCTTCTATCGCCTGGTGCAAACCTTCACTGTAGCGCCGACCAAACATCAACCGGCCGGTGAATTCATCAACAATGATTACCTCGCCGTCTTTGACCACGTAATCGCGGTCCCGTTTCATCAATTCCTTCGCTTTTAAGGCTTGGATCAAATGGTGAACCAGCTCGGTGTGGGAAGGATCATACAGGTTTTCCACACCAAGCATTTTCTCCACCTGGGCAACGCCCTCTTCGGTCACTGCCACCGTATGGGCCTTTTCATCCACGGTATAGTGGGTCTCCTTCTGCAATCTGGTGGCAATCCGGGAAAAGACTTTATAGTAATTGGTGGACTCTTCAGCCTGACCAGAAATGATCAGCGGCGTCCGGGCCTCATCAATTAAGATACTGTCAACCTCGTCCACAATGGCATAGTTCAACCCCCGCTGGACCATTTGCGTGGCATCAACGGCCATGTTATCCCGAAGATAGTCAAACCCAAACTCGTTATTTGTGCCGTAGGTAATATCCGCCGCATAGGCCTGGCGCCGCTCGGCGGTGTTCAGATGGTGGAGGATCACTCCAACTTCCATTCCCAAAAACCGGTAGATCTTACCCATCCATTCGCTGTCCCGTTTGGCCAAGTAGTCGTTGACCGTAACCACATGAACCCCTTTGCCGGTTAAAGCATTTAAATAAACGGGAAGAGTTGCGACCAAAGTTTTTCCTTCACCCGTCTTCATCTCGGCAATTTTCCCGTTATGAAGGACAATTCCCCCCATCAACTGGACATCATAGTGGCGCTGTCCAAGTGTACGTTTGGCGGCTTCCCTGACTACGGCAAAGGCTTCAGGCAACAGATCATCCAGGGTCTCGCCATTTTGTATCCGCTTCCGAAACTCCACCGTCTTCCCGCGCAACTCCTCATCGGATAAAGGGATCATCTCTGCTTCCAGGGCATTAATCCGTTCCACCAGCGGTTTGAGTTTGTTTAACTCCTGTTGGTTGGTATCCCATAAGTTGCGTAGGAATTTGAACATTTGCTATCTCTCCCTTTATTGATCACCGAATGCGTCCGGTTCTCCTCCAATATCACGGACCGGTCTTGCACCGGTCCTATCTTTTGTCCAACGAATTCACGGTGAAAAAGTTTCAAGAACATTCCCGCCCATTAATAATAACATTTCCCTTCAAAGACGGCAACACTCGTCCTGACACTGTCAACCGGGAAGAATACCCGTAAAATCACAAGAAAAAAGCCGCGGTTCTCCGCGGCCATGTCCATCTACTGTTACATCGGCAGTTCCTCGGTGACAACCAGCGGCAACAGGCGCTCCACGTCTTCCTTCCGGCAAAGCTGTGTACCTTCCATCGTCGCCGTCGCTGCGCCAGCGGCAGTCCCCAACTCAAGGGCTGCTTTAAAGTCCTGGCCGGAACTGAGGGCAAACAAGAACCCGCCAATCACCGAATCACCACAACCAACCGGGCTCTTCATCTCCACCTTCGGCGGATGCACATGGAAAAGCTGCTTGCCATCGGTGGCAATGGATCCTTCGCTGCCCATCGAAATAATGACATATTGAATTCCCTTGGCATGCAGTTCCTTGACGGCAGCAATCACATCAGCACGGGTGGACAGTTCCCGCTTCAACAAGCGACTGGCCTCTTCCATATTGGGTTTAATCATGAAAGGAGCAGCCTCAATCCCCAGAGCCAAGGGCTCGCCATCTGTATCCAAAACCGGACGAGTCCCGGCTTCATGGGCTACAAGGATCATTTGCTTGTAAAAGTCTTGAGGAACTCCCTTGGGCAAACTGCCTGCAAAGACCAAATACTCTGCTTGTTTCGCATAGGCTTTGATCTTTTCAGCCATCAGATGTAAGGACTTCTCATCCACAATCGGTCCGGCCTCATTAAGCATGGTCTGGCAATTGTTGGACAGATCCACAATGATAGTATTAGTCCGTGTCTGTTGATTCTCCAGCCAGATAAAATCAGTCTTCACCATGTAATGATGGGTAAGAACCTGATGAAGATAATGCCCGGAATCTCCGGCCACAAAGCCCAGTGCCTTGGTATCACCGCCAAGTTCCACAATCACCCGGGACACATCGGTCCCCTTGCCACCCGGATCTAACCTGCTTTCACGGACCCGATTGGTAATCCCCAGTTCCAACCGGTCAATGACTATTGTTTTGTCTAACGCGGTATTTAAAGTAACTGTACAAATCATTATTAAAACTCCGGTTCAATCAGGCCGAAATTGCCGTCTTTTCGCCGATAAACCACATTGACTTCGTCGGTTTCCGAATTGGCAAAAACGTAAAAATCGTGGCCAAGCAGGTCCATCTGCATGACTGCTTCTTCCACCGACATTGGTTTAACTGCAAAACGCTTGGTCCGGACAATTTGCGGCTCTGCAGGTTCGGCCTCTTGCGTTTGGGGAGATACTGCAATTACTTGATTGATGCCGCGAAGTTTCCTGTTAATCCGGGTTTTATACTTATGGATCTGGCGTTCAATCTTCTCCACAGCGCCGTCAATGGAGGCATACATGTCGCCGGTTTTTTCCTCGCCCCGCAGCAACAGCCCGTCCACGGAGATGGTAACCTCAACAATGTGTTTGCCCCGTTCAAGGCCCATGGTAACTTGAGCTTCCATCGACGCCTGCTCAAAGAATTTCTCGACCTTCGCCACTTTCTTCTCGGCATATTGCCTTAATGCATCGGTAATCTCGAGATTCTTCCCTACAATCGTAACTTGCATGGTAGACTCCCTTCTCACGCCATCTTGAAAGATGGGCTTTTTTTCAACCGTCTTTGACCGGCCAAATTCGTGGATAAGTATTCCCATTCCGCTTGGTCAATATTTGATGCATGGTTGTGTCTCTTTAAGTGAAATAAAGACCCCGGCCTTGGGCCGAGGTATGCATCCTATGTAAACACTTGCGGCTTGCCGGCCTTGCCCGTTTTAAACTACTTTAGCCTCTGCCACATTTATTTTATTGAAGTGCTCAATAGGCAGCAGCTGCGCTTTGCTGGGCATCATAACAAGCTTTACAATACACCGGACGGTCCTGGGTGGGTTTAAAAGGAACCTGGGTCGTATTTCCGCAAGCAGCGCAGACAACTTCGGTCATCTCACGGCCCCGTTGTTTCTTAGCCTGGCGGCATTCACGGCAACGAGCGGGTTCGTTGGTGAAACCCTTCTCTGCATAAAATTCTTGTTCACCGGCGGAAAAAATAAATTCTGCTCCGCACTCCTTGCAAACAAGCGTCTTGTCCTCATAAGCCATACTAAATCTGCATCCCCTCTCCAAAGGATTAGGCATCCGGACCGTCCTTACACAGGAAAACCCCGCCAGGAGTGGTCATGGAGGACACCTATTGCCTATTATAACGATTGTTCCTGATTTATGCAAGATATCTTTTACTAAATAACCTATTTTTTGCTATCAACAAAACTTCCTTCGGTAAAACCCATCCCCACCACAGGCTGTTGATAGGCCCGGTGCGCCTTTTGTCCGCGCTTGAGCCGGGCCAATTCTTCGCCAGTATCTTTAAGCGCATTTTGCAGATACGTACAGGCCGCTTCGGCAGATTGTTTCAGCGTTGTCAATGACTGCTCGACTTCAGCAACCTGGTCAGTTGAAAATGAACCGACAGCGGAGGCCAGCAGGCTATCCAACTCGACCAGGATCGCCTTGGCGCGAGCTGTTAATTCTGCTAAATCCTGCGGTTCCGTTTTCGGAATGGAAAGATAAAGATCATTTAACTGTTGCGACAGCTCTTGAAAAGCTTTCGTATCCATGGATTAAACTCCCACCGCTTTTTTATTTTCCGGCTTCCGCAATTCATCCCAAGCCGACCGCAGAGTAACCAGAATCCGCTCCACGCTTTGCAAAGAAGCAGCATCTTTTTTGACATTGGCCTGGACCAACTGGTGGTTGATAAATTCGTAAAGCTGCTGGAGGTTCTTGGCAATATCCCCGGCCTCTAAATTCAAACTGAAGTTTAATTCATCAATAATATCCTGGGCCCGTTTCAAATATTCATTGGCCTTCTCATAATCACGCTCTTCAATGGCATGGGCCGCTTGACGGGTAAAACGGATGGCCCCATCATACAACATGATAATTAATTGTAACGGGCCAGCTGTTTCCACCCGGGTCTGTTTATATCGTTCATACGGGTTATTAGCTAACATCTCCAAGACCTCCCTCAGGATTTTTTACCAAACGACAACGACGCAAGCTGGGCGTTTAAATATGCAGTCTGGCTCTGTATTTGTGACAGTGCCGACTCCAACGCCGTAAACCTGGCCCGATAGTACTCTTCCTTCTTCTCCATAAGTTCTTCCAAGTACTCAATCCGTTGGTCCAACTTTTTCTGTTGTTCTTTAATGGAATCGATTTTTGAATCTGTCAAGCCGCCTGACCTGGTGATATCCCATAACTTTGAATACATGTTCGAGAAGATCCCATCATTCTTTTGCAACACTTCAATCTCGGTCAAACGGGAATAATCATTGTCCTCATTGGAGCTGTTAATGTTGATCCTGACTTTTGTCGTGGTCACTGCTTGAAAGTCCAGGTTGATGACTCCTTTTGTATTACCCTCAACCACCAGATCCTTCGACGGGTCCGCTGCCGATTTCAACGGTTTCCAACTGCTTGTGGCTTCATCCCAATACTCGAAGGATAAATCCCTGACACCATAGGTATCCGCTTTCATGTCATCCCTGTTGAGGGTATAGATATTCAAGGAGTCAATGGTTTTCCGGCCGTTAAAACTAATCTCCACCCAGTCCGGATAGGCCCCGGCGGTGTTATCCATCCAGCCGCCGCCATTGCCCCAATCATCGGAGGTTGTCCGGCCGTCAATCAAGCTTGTTGCCGGGTACATCTCGCTGTATTGCGAAGAAGTAGTGATGGTGGCACCGTTATCGGCCGAGGCCACATTGGTGATCTTCGCGCCAAACAACTGGGCAACTGCATCAAAATTCTCTTCCAACGCTGTCCGGAGTTTTGATTCATCCAATACCAAATTGCCGGATTTGGTCGCTTCAATGCTTTGGTTATATGCCCCGGTACTAATGCCAATCATCGTCAGGCTATTATATTTCGTGGGGTTGGACGAAACGGTTCTAGTCAAAATACTTCGCAACTCAGACTGCAAATACAGCAGCGTGCTTTCACCAAGCAAGACGCCCTTCTCTTTTGTTTCCTTATTATAAGCCATGGATTCATTGATAAAACTCATGGTGGAATTGTATTGATCAACAAATTCTTTAACGGCTGTGATAATTTTATCAAGATCCCGCTCTACACTGATATTTGTACTTCCCGCCTTTTTCAGGGTAAGCTTAACACCAGGAATAACATCGTCAATGGTATTGCTGGCCCGGTTGACAGTCAACCCGTTAACCTTGATCGTGGCGTCAGCGGCTTCTTGAATAAGATTGGCAAACTCTCCGGAATCGTCAAGAAAGCCCAGATTGGCTAAAATACCATCGTCATCCGTAACTTGAATGGCGTTGGCTGCACCCGTCTGCTTACTAGTTAGAGTCATTCTATACTCACCGTCGGCAATCTTCACTATAGCCGCATTAACGCCAACATCCGCCGTGCTATTAATCTTACTGGCAATAGAATTCAAGGTATCCGTGGCAGTAACCTCAATCTCTTTACCGTTGATCTGAAACTTTCCTGTATAACCCAGGGAAGTGTTGGCAGCCTCGAGGGTTTTTGAGGCCACAGTGTGCGCCCTGGCAAGATTAACCACTTCCACCTGGTAAGAAGCATTTGGCGCCCCGGTGCTGGCCGAAGCAGTAAAGTATTCTTCACTGCCCATGATCACCTTTTGGCTCTTAAATGTCAGACTTGATTTGAGGTTGTAAACCTTCTGCTGCAAATTATAAAGACGGGTATTAACGTCCCTCCAGGCATCAGCCTTTCTCTGCAGGGTAGTTTGTTTTTCTTGAGCTTGCGTCAGCGGCATCCGCTCGTAAACCATCAAAGTCTCTATTAGCGTAGTAGTATCTATACCGGAGATCAATCCGTCTATGCCTAAACCTCTTGCACTTGCCATAACTAACACCCCCTACCTTGAGACCCTGCCAAATACCTTAGGCCTTTTCATCGATGATTATACCAATGGCTTCACTGATATTTGCCAACATATCCAGGAATTTTTCTGGCGGAATCTCTTTAATAACCTCACCTGTCTCGGAATTCAGGATTTGCACGTAGATACGTTGCGTTTCTTCATGAACTTGAAAACTCAACTTCCTGTTGAACAAGTCCATTGCATCATTTAACTGTTCAACTTTCTTTACCAACTCTTTCCTGGATAGTTTATCTTCCGTAATTTGCTGCTTAATTTCTTCGAAGACATAAACTGATTTCTGCTTAAAATGAACATTTTTTACAGCATCATTATTTGCATTATCACTTTTTACTCGAATTACTTCACTCCTTGAGTAAAACTCGGGTTGAATCCTTTCTACCCGCATGGCATTCACCACCAATCTACAGTTGAATTTGGTAAATGGAATTGCCAAACTAACTGACCCAACCAGCAAAACTAGGGGGCTATGGCCCGACATAATTATCACTTTTTGGAATTTTAACCGCTCGGTGGTTAACATTTAATCCCCTATACATGATAAAAACCTCCTCCGTGAATGTACTCCCCTAATTTAAGGAGAAAACCACAAGACGCTCCCTGTCTTGTTTCACAATGTTTATCGACTATTTTTCGGAAAAACTTTAGTATAAACAGATTCTGTTAATTTGAACTTAAAATACATACCAACGGAAAAAGAGCCTGTACTTTCCCGGTTTCGTTGTAAAATGGCAACCTTTGTCGTTGACCTTTTTGTAAATTTAACATTTTTATGAAACACTCACCTAAGCAGTGGTGTTAACCGGCCCCCCCAAAAAAGAAAAAAGAACCGACATTTGTCGGTTCTTTTTTTGGGATGTATTGGCTATTAGCTAAGAAGTTTCAACACAGCCTGGGGTTTGGCGTTGGCCTGGGCCATCATTGCTGTGGAGGCTTGCATCAGGATCTGGGCCCGGCTGAAGTTGGCCATCTCCTCAGCCATGTCTACATCGCGGATCCGGGATTCGGATGCCGACAGGTTCTCTCGGGCTGTATCCAGGTTGGAAATGGTGTGCTCTAACCTGTTCTGGTAAGCACCGAGTTTCGCCCGTTCCGAAGAGATAGTGGATAATGCCGTGTCGTATGTCTCAATGGCTTTGTTGGCACCAGATTGGGTGGAGACATCAAGTCCCTTGTAAGCATCGGTACCTGCAGCCACACCGGAACCACCAGAAGTTAATCCGATCTTCAACGTACCGGTATCCATATTGCCAATGGTGACCGTCATGGTCTGGCCTTTGTTGGCGCCAATATGCATGGTCAAAGTAAGTGTACCACTGACATAATTGCCACTAGCATTAGTTGTCCCCCGGAGCAACTTCTTGGTGTTAAACTCGGTGGT
>DGDV01000023.1 GCA_002385625.1 Firmicutes bacterium UBA3943 | reverse complement strand
AGATGTGTATAAGAGACAGGTCCAGTACCGCCTGGAACGGGATTTTCTTGCCGGGACTGTGCGGGCCTTCCGCAAGGAGGGCCGGCATTATCTGGCGGAGGAGGAGCCGGAGCAGTTGGTGGCCCGCCTGGTGGGGCTGGGCGGGATTAACCTCTTCCGCTCCACGCTGCTGGTGACCGGGGGTGAAGTGGCTGCGGTGCAGGAGGGCAAACCCGGCGAAGCCGTGGCCGCCAAGGCGGTTTCCGGGGATGAGGCGGCCAATGTGGCCGGTGCCCTGCGCTGGTTGGAGCGGGAATTGCAAGAACTGACCAAGGAGGGGCGGACGGAGGCCACCCGGTCCGCCCTGCAGCGGGCCCGGGCCCAGGTGGCCCGGTTGGAAGCGGATCTTACTGCTTTGGAGGAGGGAGCAGAGCGGGAGGAAGTGCTCCTGAAGGAGCTTATCCGCTTAGAACAGGAGATCGCCGCGGAAGAAGAATATTTGGCCAAATTTGGGCCGTTGGTGCAGAAATATGATGAGTACCGGGAGGCCAGGGAGGCCTTGGCCAAGGAACGCCAGGGCCTGGAGGAACTGGTGCAGGAGTTTGCCGGGATCGAGAAGAACCAGCGGCTTTGGGAGGAAGCCCGGGACCAATTGGCGGCCTTGCCGGGCCAAACGGCTCTTGACCCGGGGCGCCGGAAGGAAGAGGAGGCCCTTTGGCTCCGCTACCACACCGCCAGCAGCCAGGCGGCTGAAGGCAGCGAACGCTGCAAGCGCTTGGCAGAAGAGATCCGGAACTTGCAAATGCAATTGTCCGGGTTATCCGTGGAGAAAAACTTGGATGACCGGCCTTCCCGGGAAGGATGGGCACGGATCCGGGAGTTAACGGAAAGGCAACGGCTCCTCCGGGAACAGCTTAGAGAGAACCTTCGCGGCCCTAATCCGGTCCGCTCCTTGGCCGGCAACAAGATGCTGGCCCTGGCGGGTATTGTGGCCGGTATTGGCCTGATTCTCCCCCCCTTGTTCCTTAGGGCTCTCTCCGTTGTCGTGCTACTGCTGTTGTTTTTACCTGCCATTGTCCTTATAGGCTTGAGCCTCCGCGCTTTGGTGCTCTTGTCCCGGGCCGACCGGGAGGCGGGACACCGGGAAGAGGAAGAACGGCGGTTGCAGGCCGAAGTCCAACGGATTGACCGGGAACTGGCCGGGATTTTGTCCGGTCGGGCTCCGGAAGAGTATTTAGCGGAGCTGGAGCGGGCGGAAGCGGAGGAGCGAAAGGCGGCGGAGCTTACCGGCCGCCTGGCGGTTTTGCGGGAGGAGAGCCGCAGGTTGAAGGAGGAGGAGCAAAACTGCCGGGCAATCCTGGAGGACTGTTCCACCCGGCTCAAGGCCGTCTGGCAAGAGGCCGGCGTGCAAGGGCACGAGGAGTATCTGGCCCACTGCGAGCGTTATGACCATTTGGCGGACGGGGAACGCTTGGCCCGGATCCGGCTGGAACAGTCATTGCGGGGGAAGGACTACAGGGAGTGGGATAAGTTGATTGCCGCCCAGACCACCACCTGCCGGCTGTTGGAGGCAAAGGCGGAGACTCTTTATTTTGAGGCTGACCCCTTGGCGGTGGAGGACTACCGGCAGCAGATTGCCGCCAGCAAGGAAAAATTGCCTTCCCTGGTTCAAGAACGGGCGATCCTTAAGGATCGCTTGCAGGGTTTGCGGCAGTCCTTTGCTGGGAGCGACCATTACCGAACTGCGGCGGAGCTGGCTTATTGGCGTCTGGAAGTGGCCGATTTGGAGTTGCGGGCGGAGGGCATCCAGCTGGCCCTGGAGAACCTGACCCAAGCCTGGAACGAAGTGAATGCCCGGCTCACACCAATGTTGGTGGAGCGGACCTCTGCCCTGTTCGCCCGGATGACGCAGGGGAAATATAGTAGGATCCGGCTGGCGGCTGGCGCCGATCCGCGGCAGGAATTGCCGTTGGAGGTCGCCCTGCCCGACGGGGGGTGGGTGACGGCGGCGGCGCTGAGCAGCGGGACCTGCGACCAGCTTTATATGGCCCTCCGGATTGCCCTGGGTGAGTACCTGACGGGCCGGACGGATTTCCCGCTGATCTTGGATGATCCCTTTATCCACTTTGATCCGGTGCGGCTCGCCCAGACCGTGCAGTTACTTAAGGAATTGAGTGCGAATCACCAGATTATCTGGTTGACCAAAGAACCCCGGATCGCCCAGGATTTTCCCGAGCTTTTTGTGGGTCAAACCCAGTGAGATGGCAGAATATCCAGGCTCAACGGGCCTGCACCGCCGGGAAGACCTGGTGCTGGATCCACCGGCCACCGCCGGTTTTCTTGGCAAACAGCCGGGTTGGCGAGCGGCTGTGCACATCTGGGCGGACTTAGAGGAGGGGTTTGTGTGCAACGGGGATTGATTGAAATCTATACCGGCGACGGGAAGGGCAAGACCACCGCTGCCCTGGGGCTGGCCCTCCGGGCCGCGGGACACGGTTATGCCGTGGCCTTTTACCAGTTTCTGAAGGGCCCCGGTACCGGCGAGCAGATCAGTGGACCAAAGCTGGGCTGGGAAATGCGGCAGTTTGCCACCGGCCGCTGGTTCATCGACCGGGCGCCCGACCAAGCCGAGCGGGATCTGGTGTGGCAAGGGTACCAAGCGGCCCTGCGCGCCTTGGCCGGAAAAGACCTGGTGGTCTTGGATGAGATCAGCCATGTCCTCAACCTGGGGTTGCTAACCCGGGAGGAAATGGAAGCCTTGTTGGACCAAAAGCCGCCCCATGTGGAATTGGTGCTCACCGGGCGGGCTATGCCCTCATATGTTCTGGACAGGGCGGATTTGATCACTGAGATGAAAGCGGTCAAGCACCCCTATGGGCAGGGTGTGCCCGCCCGCCAAGGCATTGAATACTAAAGGCACAAATGCGTTTGTGACCCGACGATCGTCGGGTTTTTTGCCTTTTTCTGCGGTCCTTTGGCGCGGGCTACAGTCTCTGGCTCCCGGCGTGCAGGTTTTTTCGGAAAAATGTTTAATTACCTAAAGAACAGTTTTTTTATTTATTCCCCGGAGAACGCTGAAATAAAGGGGCGGACGCCATGGTCAAGGAGATTTTGTCGGCGGATAATAGCAGTTATGTGGCAAAGTTTCTCAATAGTCTCTGGCTGGAGTCTTTGCAAGGAAATACCCGGGTAGTCTTTCTTAATGCCACTAATCCGGAAGCCTGCGCCGATGCGACGGCGGTCGTCTTCCAAGGTGACCGCGGGCAAAACTCTGCCAAGCTCAGACGGCTCAGTTTTGCTGGGCGTTACTTTTCCGGACCATACTTTCCTTTCTTAAATTTAATCAAAGATTTTATGCAGGGAAAAGAACCCGAGGAAATTGGGCACTGCCTGAAAAAGGCGGGCGTTTACCAATTTCACCGGCAGCTCTTTGCCTCTTATCTCAGCGGTGGTGAGGTTTGGCGTTACGAGGAGATCATACCCGAGGAACTGGAATATGAGAAAAGCAAAATGTTGGAGTCCGTCAGCAAGCTGTTCTTTTATTGCCTGGGTGATCAGCCCATGATCTTGGTGGCGGAGAATTTTCAGGAGGCTGAGGAGTCCACCTTGCAACTGATCAGGTATTTGCTGCGGTCGGAGCAAAAACGGAAGCTCCTGATGGTCTTCACCTTGAACCATGGTTTATACCAGCGGAGCGAGGATATATCCGGGGAAGAAAGTTGGGAGTCCTTTTATGAGGAGATGAAGGCCGAAGGCTTGGTGTTGGATTTGTACTCACCGTTATGGCCGGAGGTCATCCCCCCGCAGGCTACAGGTAAAGAGTTCGCCGGGACATTGGAGGAGAAAGTTGCCTTCTGCCAGTTATATTTCCATTTTTTGGCATTGAAGGAGTGTCAACGCCATGCCTTGGCCCTCTACGAACAGGAGTTGCCCGGGCTCATCCAGCCCCAAGGGATCCATTTCAAACTTCTGCACCTCTTGGGGGACGTCCACACTTACCTGCAGGAGAATGATGCGGCGTTACTCTACTACAATACCTTGTTGAGCTGGGTTCAACCCCGCAATGATCGGCGGGAGATGGCCAATGTCTTTCGGAAGATCGGCTTTGTGTATTATAAGAAAGAAAGCATGGAAAATGCGGAGAAGTTTAATAGTAAAAGCTTTAAGCTGGCCACCGAACTGCAGGACCGGGTCCTGATTTTCAAAGCCTTCTTCCTATGGTATCTCATTGAGGATAAGCGACGGATCAAGGATGGCACCAGCCAGTGGAGTGACCGGTATGATGAGTTGATCCAAATGGCCAAAGAATTGGGCATGTTCAATTCCCTCATGTGCTGCTACGCCAATCCCTATAGCAGGTATTGCAATTTTTCCGCTGTTGAGGAGAGTTACCAGCAGGAGGCCATCCGCTTGGCCCGGCGCTATAAGAATGAGTACCGGCTTGCCACCGTCTATCAGTTAATAGGGCTGGTGCATGCGGTGAAGGGTAATTACCGGGCGGTGCTGGAGTATTATAAAAAGAGCCTGCGCATCAAGGCAAAAATGGGCAATAAGCTTGAACTCTCCTATGCCTACAACGCCTTGGGCTATTACAGTTTTATGGTGGGTGATTACAAACAAGCCTTTAAATACTACGATCAGGCGCTTTTATGCTTAAAAACCGTCCGGGATTACCATGAGATCGGCATGACCTTGTTTAACATGGCCAACACAGCTTTTTTAGCCTTCCAACACCAGTTGGCTATTAAGTATCTGGAAGAAATTACCTTTCTCCTTAATGCACTGAAGATGAAGAACGGCCTGACCTATCATTCCATGTTCGGGATCTACAGTTTGATTGCTGTTAACTATTATAAAGAAGGTAACATTGCCAAGGCCTATGATTACATTGGCCGGATTAAAACGCAAAAGCTTATCCCCCATAAAAATAAGAACGAGGAGCACTTTCTCTATGAATTGGCCTTGGGCCTGCTGGCCAAGGAGGAGAAGGATTTTGCCCGGGCGGAACAGTATTTTGCCAACGCCCAAAAGTATTTGGAGAGCAAAAAGAATGACTGCATCAAGTTCTTCGGCCCGCGTTTCTATTTTGAGTGCGGTTCCATGCTGCAGGAACGGTCGCTGCCAGAGAAGGCGGAGGCCATGTTCCGGACGGGCTTGGCCCGGTCCAAGGAGCTTGGGTATGATTTTTACCTGCGGATCTTTACCGCGCTGCTGGCCCAGGGCGAACTGGATCGCCAGCAGTTAAAGCTGAGAAGGCAACCCTTTGACCACCAGTGGATTATTGAGGCGGCAAAGATGGAGATCAACATGGAGTTGCTCCATAAACGCATCAATGAAATCAATTTCTTAAACAATATCCAAAATATCCTGAGCCGGGATGAGGACGCCAAATCCATCATCACAAACCTGATGAACCTGATTAACAACAATTTTTTGGTCGAGACCGGCCTCGTGCATCTGCGGGAGCAGGACGGGTGGGTCTGTGCTTACTCCAACCTGCCGCTCACCGAGGCGGATCCCCTCTTTTCGGAGTTAATAGAGAGGTTATTAACAGAGCAGACCGAGGAATTTGTCCCCAACGCGGAGGAACATCCGGTCTGGTGCCGCTTTGCTCCGGTCGCCAGCTCTTTCATCAGTTTGCCGTTGTTCAATGGTGAACAAGTGATGGGGAATCTTTTCTGCGGCTTCGGTCGGGGCGATTATCATTTCCAGTATGGCGATCTGAAGATCTTATCCATCGCCTCCAAACAACTGGCGGTGGCTTTGGAGAAGATTAAACGGGGCAATCAACTTGTTGAGAAGAACCAGGAGTTACAGGTGGCTGCCTCCACCGATGCCTTGACCGGTTTGGCCAACCGTCATGCCTTGTTTGATCGGTTGGAAAAAGAGGTGAGGCTGGCGAAGGCCACCGGGCAGCGGTTGGCGTTGCTCTTTTTGGATCTGGACAATCTGAAGTTTTACAATGATACCTTCGGGCACCGGATTGGGGATTTGGTCCTGCGGGGTTTTGCCAATATTTTAAGGGAGGCGACGCGGGGGACCGATTTTATCGCCCGCTTTGGCGGGGATGAATTCATCATCCTGCTGCCCGAGTCCTCCACCAAAGAGGCAATGGGTATTGCCCTGCGGATCCGTAGTGGGTTGGTCCGATGCCTGCAATTTCAACCGGAGATTGAACGGGTGTTGGGTTATAAAGTGTTGATCCCGGAGGAGACCAAGTTGTCCTGTTCCATTGGGATTTCCGAATACCAGGCCGACCGGGCGGCGGACATGGAAGATCTGTTGCAACAAGGGGATAAAGCCCTCTATCTTGCGAAATACTCCGGCAAGAACCAGGTCCGGACCTGGCAGGAGGTATTGCAGTCCTCCGGCGCCAAAGCCCGTTTTAATGAAGGGAATTGAGTAATTGCAAACCTGCTGGACCGGACGGACGGCACAATATGTTAAAATCCTCCGGGTTATGCAGGATTGGCGGGAAATTTCACGAAATATTTAAATAATATAAACGTTAAATTTACTATGGTGAGCAAAGGACGTGTCAGGAACCATGAAACCCTGGCGGGAGCAGGACCATTCCCATAGTTATCTTGAAAACCTGTGGCGGGAAAGCATGGCTGGCAACTTGAAGCTGGTGTTTTTTAACACTAAGGATGCCGAGGGCTTTTCCCGAAATGTCCGTGGGTTTTTGCAGCAACACGGTGCAGAGGAGCTGCTGATTGAGGAATGGTTGACCGACTCCGCCTTTCCCGGGCCTTACTACCCGTTCCTTAAGGTCTTGCGGGAGATTTGCGCCGGGAAGTCTCCGGCGGAGGTGAAGCGGCTGGTGCGGAAGGCCGGGGTCTATCATTTTCAGCAACCGGTCTTTGTCTCCTATTTATGCGGTGGTCCCACCTGCCGTAAGGAAGAGATTATCCATGATGAATTGGAGTATGAACGCCGGCAGATGCGCGGGTCCATCCTGGCCCTCTATAACCACTTGGCAAAGGACAGGCCGGTGGTATTACTGGTTGAAGACCTGCATTTCGCCAAGGAGAGTACCTTGGAGTTCATCGAATATCTCCTGGGGAAACAGGTTAAGCGGCGGATTTTGATGATTTTCTCGCTGAATGCTTCCGTTTATGATCTGACGGGAGAATTCGGCTCCCAAAAATGGCCTGGTTTTATCCGTTTTTTGCAAGATAATCATCTCCTAATCGATTATAACCCGGAGAACGGGAGAAGACTGCCGCCGAAGAACCGGGAGGGCGGGTCGGCGGAGGAGATCAACCGCCAACTGACGGCGGTCAATGATTATTTTCACTTCCTGGCGCTGCGTGAATGCCGGGATTACGGCCTTGAACTTCTCCAGGAACAGAGCCGGGAGGAGCCGGGAGAACCGGGACACTATTGCCAACTCCTGACGCTCCTGGGTGATGTCTATACTTATCTGGGAGAGTATGATTCGGCCCTGCTTTATTACAATACCCTGCTCAACCACGCCCAGCAGTTGCATGACATGAAGGAAGTGACGGAAGCCTGCCGCAAGATGTCCCTGGTCTTCTTTAAGAAAGGCCACTATGAAAACGCCGAGCGCTTTTTGAACCAGAGTTTGAAGTTGGCGGATTTGGTTGATGATGAGGATTTGCGGTTTAAAACCCTGTTTCTTTGGTTCCTCATTGAGGATAGGCAGCGGCGGTCGGCCGGTAATACCGAATGGCGCCATCGTTATGACGCCCTGATCCGGCTGGCGACGAAGTTGGGCATGAACAATGCTTTGATGTGTTGTTTGGCCAATCCCTACAGGCGGTACTTCCACCGCACCGAGAAGGAGGAGGACCTACAGAACCACGGCTTTAAACTGGCGCGGAGGTATAAGAACAAATACCGTTTGGCCACCGCTTATCAGATCAAAGGGATGGTCAGCAGTTTGAAGGGGGATTATTCCTCCGCTATCTACTATTACCGGAAGAGCCAGCGAATCAAAGGGCAGTTTGGTATTCCCCTGGAGTTATGCTACTCCCATAACGCCATCGGCCACTATTATATTTTAACCGGGGATTATGCCAGGGCTTTCCGCTGTTTTGAGCAGGCCTTGCACCTATTGCGGCCGATTAAAAACTACCATGAGATCGGAATGACCCTGTACAATATGGCCACTGCGGCTTTTCTGGCCTTCCGGCATGAACTGGCCATTGAGTATTTGGAGAAGATCGTCGCCATGTTTCAGCAGTTGAATATGCATGGCCTGACTTATCATTCGGTCTTTGTGATCTATGTTTTGCTGGCTGTTAATTATTTAAAGACGGGGAACCTGATCAACGCCTATGCTTGCCTTGACATGATCCATGCGAAGGGACTGACGCCCCAGCGGGAGAAGAATGAGGAATATTTCCTTTATGAATTGGCCCAGGCCCTGCTGAAGGCAACCGAAGATGACTTTGCAGGCTCTGAAGGCCATTTTAAAAAAGCCCGGAAGTATTTCCGCAACGCCGTCAACGGCTGCATTGATTTTTACACCCCCCGCTATTATCTGGAATATGGCCTGATGTTAAGGGCTGCGGGCCAAGGGGCCAAGGCCTTGACCATGTTTAATAAGGGGATGACCCTTGCCGAAGAACTGGGGTACACCTTCTATTATGAGACCCTGCGCCGGGTAGCGGGGGAAGAGGATGGAGAGATTAAACCCTGGCGTTTTACCTTTAAGTTGAGCAAGCACCGCTGGATTACGGAAGCGGTGAAGATGGAAGGCAATCTCACTGTTTTGCACAGGAAGATCAATGAGATCAATTTCCTCAATACTCTCCAGAATATCTTGGGGCAGAGTGAAGACCAGGACTGGCTGGTGAAAAGTGTCATGAACTTGATTCATGGCGGTTTTCCCGTGGAGTTCAGCATGGTTCATTTTCGCTCCGGGGACGGTTGGCGTTGCGTTTTCTCCAGCAAACCTTTGAAGGCGGCCGAACCCGGCTGGGTGGAACTGGCCCGGGAGCTGATGCAGGAGACCAGAGAAAGGATGATCTCCAGACAGACGGGGTCCGCCAATCTCCACTACTTGGTGGCAGAGAAGACTTGTGTCAGTATTCCGCTTTGCTGCGGCAACAAAACCATGGGCAATATCTTTTTGGTGGTAAAGAAGGATGAATACGAGTTTGGCGCCGATGACCTGAAGATCCTCTCCATTGCCGCCAAGCAATTGATGGTTGCCCTGGAGAAGATCCAACGGGGAAACGAAATTATCCAGAAAAACCACGAGTTGGCCCTGGCCGCCACCACCGATGTCTTGACGGGCCTTTTCAACCGCTTTGCCCTGTTGGAACGGTTGGAAGAGGAGATCCGCCAACGGGAGCAGGCGAAGAAGAAGACCGGTTTTACCCTGCTTTTTCTGGATTTGGATCATTTCAAGTTTTACAACGATACCTTCGGGCATCAAGTGGGGGATATGATCTTGTATAAGTTTGCGGAGGTGTTGAAGGAGATTACCCGAGAGAACGATTTTGCCGCCCGCTTTGGCGGCGATGAGTTCATCATTTTCCTGCCTGATCTGCGGACTAAAGAGGCGGAACTCATCGCTTCCCGCATCAAAAAGGAGTTGGAGAAGAGACAACTGTTTAAACCGGAGATTGAGCGGCTCTTGGGCCGGCCGGTCCGGATCCCGCCGAAGATGCGTTTGTCCTGTTCCATCGGGATCAGTGAATTTACTGGCGGGAGCGGCATGAATGTGGAAACCCTCTTTCACCTGGCGGACAAAGCCCTTTATCTGGCAAAACGCTCAGGCCGGGGCCGGGTGAAGACCTGGCATGATTTGCAGGCGGAAGGGGAAAAGTTGCCCAACTAAGCGGGGAAAAGAAGACTTTGCCGCCGAGCGGGGCCGCCCGCCTTTCCCGCGCCGGGTTTTCTTGGTCAAAGGAAAACCTGGATTAAATGAAGAGGAGAAAGCAGGGCAAAGGAGAATACTACACCTGGATTGGGAAGCTGTGAAAACATCTCTGAACGAAGCTGAATGGGATTAACGGAGGATGTAATGGAGTACCAGAGCTTATACCGGAAATGGCGACCCCGGACCTTTGCCGATGGTTTCATCGGCCAGGCCCATGTGGTCCGTACTTTAAGCAATGCCTTGATCCAAGGCCGGGTGGGCCATGCCTATCTGTTTACCGGGCCGCGGGGAACGGGGAAGACCACTGCGGCCAAGGTGTTTTCTAAAGCCATCAACTGTACAGGCCGTCCGGCGGATAGCCCGGATCCTTGCGATACCTGCCCCAGTTGCCAGCGGATTCAGGCCGGCGTTTCCCTGGATGTCCTGGAGATCGATGGCGCCTCCAACCGGGGGATCGATGAGATCCGAGACCTGCGGGAGAAGGTCAAGTTTGCCCCGGCCGAAGGAAAATACAAGGTTTACATCATCGATGAGGTCCATATGCTGACCATGGAGGCATTCAACGCCCTCCTGAAGACCCTGGAGGAGCCGCCGCCCCATGTCATTTTTATCTTTGCCACGACAGAAGTGCAGAAGGTACCGGCGACAATCCTCTCCCGGTGCCAAAGGTTTGATTTTAAACGCTTGTCCGTGGAGGAGATTGTCGGCCGTTTGCGGGCGATCCTAACAGCGGAGGGCCGGGAGGCTGACGAAGAGGCCCTGCGGATGATTGCGGCGCGCGCCGACGGGGGCATGCGGGATGCCATCAGCCTTTTGGAGCAGGCCTTAACCCATGCGGAAGCCGGCTTATCCGAGGATGATGTGCGGAATGTCTTGGGGCTGGTCGGCGGGGAACAGCTTTTGTTGTTGGCTGAAGCCATCCTGCGGGGGGATGTCTCCGGAGCTCTCCGGCTCTTGGAGGATCTGCGCATGGAGGGGAAGGATCTGGTCCTGTTAACCCGGGAGGTGGCCCATTTCTTCCGCGATTTACTGCTCTTGTCCTTGCCGGGCGAAGCCGGGGATCTGGTCCGCCTCGAGGGCGAACTCAAAGAGAAGGCAAGGGCTCTGGCCGCCACGGTTTACCGGGGGCAACTGCGGCGCGCCGCCGAGACCATGGCCGAAACCGCCCAGGTGATCCGCAGGGGGGCCGAGGGCATGCTCCCCTTGGAACTGGCCGTTGTCCGCCTGGCCACGGAGGAAGAGAGTGATTTGTCCGCGCAAATTGCAGCCCTGGCCGAACGCGTCTCCCGCCTGGAACAAAGCGGAGTGGCGGCGCCTGCCGGCGCCAAGCCGGAGATTTCAACCCAGCAAACGTCGGCGCCGGGCAGAGGCCAGCCGGTTAAAGCTGCTACGAAAGATAAACCGGTGGATAAACCGGCAACTTTGGCGACTCCTGCACCGACAACACCGCCGGCGCCGACGCCCGAGCCAACACCGGTGGCCGTGGATTTGGATGACCCGGAAAAGATCAACCAACTCTGGGAAGGCGTTTTAGCGAAGGTCAAAGAGAAAAAGCGAACGGTTGAGGCCTTGCTCCGGGAAGGCAGGCCCGGGAGCTTGACCAACCAGCAATGGCTCATCACCTTTGCCCCCCAGTTTCGCTTCCATGTTGAAAACTTAAACCAACCGGACAACAGCAGGCAGGTGAATGAGGCCGCTGCCGTGGTGTTAGGCCGGCCGGTGCGGGTGCGTTGTGTTATTGAGGAGCCAGCGAAGGAAAACAAGGAAGATGTGTCCGCCGGCTCCGCCGCGGACCAAACCGATGACTTTTTGCAGCGTTCCCTGGCCATTTTAGGCGGTGAAGCTGTAAAGATAAAGGAGGAGTAACAAGCGATGAATTTTAATATGCAGCAAGCCATGAAACAAGTGCAAAAGATGCAGGCAGAGATGGCCCGGGTCCAACAGGAACTGGAAGAGAAGACCGTGGAGGTCTCTGTGGGGGGCGGGGCCGTTGCTTTAGCCATCTCCGGGCAGTTGGAGGTAAAGTCCGTGCGGATCGCGCCGGAAGCGGCGGAGGATCCGGAGATGCTCCAGGATTTGGTATTGGCTGCGGTGAATGAGGGTATTAAACGCGCCAAGGAGATGGCTGCACAAGAGATGGAAAAGGTAACGGGGAAAATGAAGATCCCTGGTATGCCCGGGTTGTTCTAAGATCAGCTAGTGAGGGAGGAACGGCCGGAAGGCCGGGTGAAACAGCATGAATCTTTATCCGCCGCCACTGACAAAGCTTGTGTCGGAACTGGCAAAGTTACCGGGGATTGGGCCCAAAACCGCCCAGCGTCTGGCCTTTCATCTCTTGGATCGGCCGGAGGATGATGTGGCTCGTTTGGCTTCGGCCATGGTGGAAGCCCGCCGGAAGGTGACCCATTGTACCCAATGCGGCCATCTGACGGAGGAGTCTCCTTGCGTCATTTGCCAGGATGAAACCAGAGACAAGGGTCTTCTTTGTGTGGTTGAGGAACCCAAGGATGTGATTGCCATGGAACGGACTAGGGAATACCATGGTTATTACCATGTTCTCCACGGCGCCATTTCCCCCTTGGAAGGGATTGGCCCGGAAGCCCTGCGTATTAATGAATTGCTGGCCCGGGTGAGGGACGGGGCTTTTCGCGAGGTGATCCTGGCCTGTGACCCGAATGTGGAAGGAGAGGCCACCGCCCTTTACTTGGTCCGTCTGTTAAAGCCGTTGGGGCTGATCGTGACCCGTTTGGCCCGGGGCTTGCCCATTGGCGGTGACCTGGAGTATATTGATGAGGTGACCTTGGGCAAAGCCTTGGAAGGCCGTAGCGCCATGTGACAAAATTATATAATTAATCCCAATGGATTAAAACAAAGCGCGAATTGATCGCGCTTTGTTTTTTCCGGCTTAAGCAGCGCCGTGGGGGATTCAGAAGGATTTTTACGGATAAACGTCAAAATAAAAAAGAATAATATAATTAATTTTATAATAAAAAATAACTTAGAAAAACGGAATATAAAGGAATAAAACAGTCTATTTCCATTAGGAAACGACATGGTTCTTGGAAAGGTTGTTGTATACTAAAAAAGATTTGGTTTTAAAAACCGTCATTCGTCGGTAAATCCAGGAACAGTTGGTAAGGAGAGAGTAGGATGGTACAATTGAACACCGGTGTTGAGGAGAATTCGATCCTCAGGGTTTACTGTTTTGGCAGGTTTCGGATTCAAAAGCCCGGTGATCCGTTGCCGGTTGGCGTGGGAAGCCGCCATAAGATGTGGTCTTTGTTTAAGTTTCTGGTCTCTCGCAAGGGGATCCCGCTGCCGACCCAGACCATCATGGAGACCTTCTGGCCGAAGGTGGAGGACCCGACGGACACCTCGGCGCTGCGGACGGCGGTCTGCAGGCTTAGGGCCAATCTCGAACCGAAACGGGCCATTTACAGCAGGGCTTCATATGTTATTTGCACTAAAGATACCTGTGCTTTTAACATTAATACCCCGTTTTGGCTGGATCTGGACGAATTTGAGAAGCTGATCGCCAAAGCCCACCGGATCGGGATTGGGGATAAGGCTGCCGGGATCGAGCTTTATCTCAAAGCCATTGACCTGTACGAAGGAGACTTTTTATCGGAGGATCTCTATCAGGAGTGGACCGTTATCCCCCGCGAACATTACCGTAGGCTTTTTTTGGATGCAGTGAAGGAGGCCGCTGTCTGGTCCCTGGAGATCAAGGATTTGCTGACGGCCCGGGCAATCCTGGAACGGGGCTTGGAGATTGATCCGTTGGTGGAGGACTTGCATGCGCTCCTGATGCGGACCTTGATTGAACTGGGGGATAAAAAAGCTGCTGTTCAGCACTACACTTACAGTACAGGCATGCTTTACCGGGAATTGGGTTCCAAGCCTTCCAGCGAGTTAAAACGTTTATATCAGCAGATTAGGGAGGGCGAAGGCTTGCCGGAGAAAGAAAAACTAACACTAATAGAGAAGGAAGACGGTCCCTTTGTCTGTACTCCCGAGCTTTTCAGAAACCTGTTGGCCTTGGAGAAACGGCGGATCGCCCGGAACGGCGGAGAAGCCACGTTGGTCATTATGGAACTCAACCAGCGGGGAGTGGTGCGGCAGCAGAAGGGCAATGCGCCGGCGGGGGATTTGGAGGCCATTGTCCGGGAGTGTTTGCGCAAGAGTGATATCGTCTGCCGGCTGGATGAGCGTCACCTGGCCATATTGTTGCCTTCTACCGGGTTGGCCGGCTCCAAGGTGACAGTGGCAAATATCCGGAACCTTTTTGAGACCCGTTCTGAAGAGAATGAATATAAAGTTTCAGCCAAGATTGAATCCGTCCGTGAATCGGTGCAAACTTATGAGGGGTTTACCAAGGGCCTCTATCCAATGATTGGTTATTATGACGGTAGTTTGCTGGTAGAATCGTCGTAGGAAAGAGGAAAGGGCAAGGAGTGAAGGGAAAACTCGTCGCTCGTGGCTCGGGTTTATTGAAAGAATAAAGTATAAAGGGAAAAGAGAAAAGGGTAAAGAGTAATAGGTAATAAATAAGAGAAGATGCTCATAGAAAGGCCGGGAAGGGCCTTTTTATTTTTTTCGGTACCGGTCAGGGGGAGCAAAAAAACGAAATTTTAGAGTCTGTAAAATAGTTTGTGCT
>DGDV01000043.1:11576-74892 GCA_002385625.1 Firmicutes bacterium UBA3943 | reverse complement strand
CAAGCCTACAGAAGCCACAACCCTGGATGCGGTCTTTGCTTCCGTACACGACGGCGGTAACGCCATGAAGTTTGGCGGAACCTATCAAGTAAGCGATGCCGTCAGCCTGCGCGCAAGTTACCGCGATTTTGATCCCGACTTCGCCCCCATCTGGCGGAATGATGAAGACTTTGCGGATATCCAAGGTTTGCCCGACTATGATCCCAATGAGAACCCGGTGGATTACTACTTCGGTGAGAAAGGTATCAACCTTGGCGCCACAGCCCAAGTTGGCGGATTCATCATCGAAGGCGACTTGGATGTGTATGAACAACAGGTCACCGGGGAAGACAACACGGAACTTTCGGCTTCGGTTGCCCGCGAGTTTGAGCTGGCAGGCAATAAATTCACCGCTAAACTCAGCGGCACCTATGATTTTGAGACTGAAGAGCGGGAAGAGTTGGATGCCAACCTGAAGTACACCGCACCCAACGGGCTCTCCCTCGAGGTCAACCACGACTTTGAAGCGGAAGCCACCACGGCGGCCGCCGGATTTACCATGAACTTCTAAAAACTGAATCTATGGGATAAGCAGGACAAGGGGGAGCATGCTCCCCCTTGTCCTGTTAATAAACCTTGAAACCGGTTGTTCGTTTTTTACATCGCAGAATTTGCCTGCTAGGCCATAATGGATTAACGTTTACTATTAGATTAACCTTGTTTTGGCTTAAAGCATTTGCAAGGGAAGATAAGAGACAGACTCCAACGGGCCGTTGAGACCCCTCGTAGGAAACGATCAAGTTTACAGATTGTTAAGATTTAGGAATGCCAAGGTGAAACCGGCATAATCCCTGAAAACGTGGAAAAACGCCTTGTTTTGCTGGAAATACCGGGGGAAAAATCATCCACTTAAGGGAGGATTTTTGGAGTTTTTGTAGAATAACCATCTTAGAATAATTGAGGCTTTTTTAATTTCCAACGGTTTTTTTTTGACTTAAAATGCAGGTTAGGCGGTGGCCAACCCCTTTGCGGCAGTTTTAAGATCCTGAGTTTGGCTTGGCTTACTCCCGGAGGTGTTGCGGAGAAATTTTTTGGCGGTAGTACGGCATTTTTTGCCTTTATAACGAAGGAGGGTAAATGATAAATGGCAAGAGTTGTTATGGAACATGTCTACAAAAAATTCCCCAACGGCGTCTTGGCGGTTAATGATGCTAACTTGGAAATTAAAGATAAGGAGTTTGTCGTCTTCGTCGGCCCGTCCGGTTGCGGGAAGACCACTTCACTGCGGATGATTGCCGGACTGGAAGAGATCTCCGAGGGTAACATTTACATCGGGGATAAACTTGTCAACAACATGCCCCCGAAAGACCGGGATATCGCGATGGTTTTCCAAAACTACGCCCTGTATCCGCACATGGACGTCTACAATAATATGGCATTCGGCTTAAAACTCCGGAAATACCCCAAAGCCGAGATTGACCGGCGTGTTAAAGCGGCTGCCAAGATCCTCGGCATTGAGGCCCTTTTGGACCGGAAACCGAAGGCCCTCTCCGGTGGTCAACGGCAACGGGTGGCTTTGGGTCGCGCCATTGTCCGGGAGCCCAAGGTCTTCTTGATGGATGAGCCCCTCTCCAACCTTGACGCTAAGTTGCGGGTGCAGATGAGGGCGGAATTGGCCAAGTTGCATAACCGTTTGAAAGTCACCACCATTTATGTTACCCATGACCAGGTGGAAGCCATGACCATGGGCGACCGGATTGTTGTGATGAAGGATGGCGTGATTCAACAGGTTGGTACCCCCTTGGATATTTATGATTATCCCAACAACATCTTTGTCGCTGGCTTCCTTGGTACTCCGCCTATGAACTTCCTTGACGGGGTCTTAAAAGAAGAGAACGGCAAGATTTATGTGGATTTCAACTCCTTCAAGTTCTTTGTGCCCGAGGGACGCTTCAAGAATATCCGGGCTTATGTGGGAAAAGAAATTGTCTGCGGTATTCGTCCGGAACACATCAACGATGTGGAATTTGTGCCTGATTTTGTGGAGGAGGATACCTTCGTGGCGGAGGTTGATGTCACGGAGCTGATGGGCGCTGAAACTTACCTGTATGTCACCTGCGGCGGCCACTCGCTGACTGCACGGGTTGATTCCCATACCCGCGCCCAAGACGGCGAACCCATTAAATTGGTGATTAATCCCGAAAAAATGCACTTCTTTGACAAGCAGACAGAGAAAGCCATTCTTTAATCTTCCAAATTGCCCGCAAAAACGGCCCCTGGTAAAAGGGGCCGTTTTTTTGTAGTGCGCCCGGCATGGGCACGTTTTTAGGGCGGGAAAACTTCTTTGGCGGTGAAAACGAAAAGCAGGACTAGATTTCCCCACGGATGACTTCAATCCCGAAGCGGGAGGAGATCATAGGCGGCGGAAGCATGGGTATTGGGATAGGCGGGAAATATCTTGTTTAACACGAGACAGATCGCATCGCTGATGATATCGGCCATTTTCATTACGATACTAAGCCGGGTGTTCTGCAAGACCAGATACTCCATGAACCCTCCCACGTTGACTATACCGATAATGTGGGCGTCTCCCACCTCCGGCAGGCTTTTATTGACACCGGTACCGGGCTGTAAAGGGCCGGATTTGATGCTGATGTAGCCGATGCTTTCCGTCCGTCCCAGGCAAGCGTCGATGGATAGGATGAAGGCATTGCCCAAATCCTTTTTGATGGTGGCCAGGGTTTCTTCCAGGTTAACGGCATGGACGGGGCGGTCTAATGTGCCGAAGACTTTGACTTGAGGATGGTTATGTGAGCTTAACCTTGTTCCCACCAAAGGCCCAAGGCTGTCGCCGGTGGAACGGTCAGTACCGATGCATAAAAGGACCAAGGGTTGGCCGGGGAGAAGGCTCCGGGCGAGGATGCGGTCTAAATATTTGGCCAGAGCTTCCATGGCGTTGTTTTGCTCCATATGCACCCGGTGGCACTCATCGACGGGCAGGGTTTTATGGAATAAGGGCAGTTTCATGCTTCATCCTCCGCAAGAATGCAATTCTCCAATATGATATTCATAACCAAACAAAGCTATACATGGATTTTTTTAAAGTCCCGCCGGGATGGTCTTTTTTCCTTTATTTCATTGCCGCTGTACCCAATTGGTCTAAGCAGTTTTGCCAAGTTCGCGCCAACCATGATATAATTACGGCAGACCTGCCATCGGGAGGGACGACATGGAGAAAAACCAACCGGTTGTGACAGAGCGGAGGTACCGGATTCTCGTTACAATACTGGCGGGGATAGCCGCCATAATGCTCATGATCCTGGGCGTGACAGGCTATTTGTGGTATGTCCGGGAGAGTGAGGTTATTGTCGAAGGCGTGCAGGTTAACGGCTTGGATCTGGCTGGGTACAGTCCGGAGCAGGCCCTGCAGGCGGTACAACAACGTTACGAGGGATATCTCCTGCAACCGCTTGCTTTGGTGGCTAAAGATTTCCGGCCCAGCTTCATCCCGAAAGAAGTGGGATTTGAACTGGATGCGGCCGGTGTTGTGGCGGAGGCCTTCCGCTTGGGACATGAGGGTAATCTGTTCCAAAGGGTGGTCCAGCGTTTAGCCTTGAGAAGGCGTCCGAGGAATCTGCCTTTGCGTTTCAAAACGGATACCGAGACGCTTAATAACTTCTTCCGTTTTTTAGAACTGCAGTTAAATCAGGAACCTGTCCGCGCCCGCGTTTTCATTGATCGGCAGGGGCGGGTCTATAAAACCTCCGGCCAGATCGGTTTACGCTTAAACACCGGCCAATTGCGGCGGGATATTGAGGCTGCCCTTTGTTTGGACCAGCGTGAGGTGCCCCTGGTGATGGAGGAGATTCTCCCTGGTTTAACTGAGCAAGAGGTTGAGAAATGGTCTTTAACAAATATTATTGCCATGTCAACCACAGATTTTGCCCCGGATAAGGAAGACCGGACCCAGAATCTGAAGGTGGCGGCCAATGCGTTAAACAATATACTGATCCCGCCGGGGAAGACCTTTTCTTTCAATGCCGTGGTTGGCCCGCGGGTACAGGAATACGGTTACCGTGAAGCGCCGGTGATTATTAACAATAAGTTGGTCCCGGGAGTTGGCGGCGGGGTTTGCCAGGTGTCGAGCACTCTTTATAATGCATTGCTTTTGGCTGGTTTTACGGAGATTGGCCGGAAAAATCACTCCTTGCCCAGCACCTATATCCCTTTGGGCCAAGATGCCACCGTGGTCTATGGCCATGTGGACTTAACTTTTGTCAATACCTTCTCCCAGCCGGTTCTAATCGCTACGGCGGTGGAGTCCTCGGGCCATTTAACTGTGGCCGTGCTTGGCCGGGCGCCCCGGCAGGAGACCGCCCGCCTGGAGACGGTCATTAAAGAGAAGACCCCCTTTTCAGTGCTGGAAGTGGCCGACCCCACCCTGCCCATAGGGGAACGCCGCGTGGAGGAGGAAGGGAAATTTGGTTACAAAGTGGAGCTATGGCGTCTTTGGGTGGATGCCGAGAACAAGATAATCGAACGGGAAAAAGTCAACGACAGTATTTATCCCCCTGTGCCGGCTTTGGTGAAAGTCGGAACAAAAACGGCCCCCAAGCGAACAAAAACAAGACTGCGGTAGTTAAATTTAAATATAAAAGTAAAAGGAATGAGTGAGATGCGGCGACCGAGTAACGGCTTTGGCTTGGTTCTGGTGTTGGTAGGGACCTTACTGTTAATGAATAATCTCGGTTACATCCGGTTGCACTGGGGCCAGGTCTGGCCTGCCTTCCCCTTGGTGTTCGGCCTCTCCTTGTTTCTGCAGTTTCTCCATGATTGGGACAGGGGAATTTTGGTGCCGGCAACGCTTTTTTCCGGTGCCGGCATCTTTTTTTACTACTTAGTTAACTCGCCCACCGGTTTTAATTGGGGGGCTTTGGCCGAGTGGTGGCCTATCTTTCCCCTTTTGTTGGGAGTTGGTTTTATCCTGGGTTACTTGGCAGATCCCCGGGATACCGGCTTTTTGATCCCGGCGGCCATCTTTGTGCTCTTTGGCGGGTTATCCCTGGCGGGTAAGGTGGATGGTTTCCGGTTTTACGCGAAATATTGGCCGCTGTTGTTGATCTTGTTTGGCTTGGTGATGATTCTGACCAATATCTTCTTGGGCAAGAGGGGTAAAGGATAGATTTGTGGCTTGAAAGGACGGGTTCGATGCCGAACCCGCTTTTTTTTTACTTGATCTACTTGCGCCCGGCTTTAGAGCGATGAAGTTTTGTCCGGTTTTGAACGGAGGTAATCCTACTTGTACCTGTAAACAGTCTACCCGTCCACGGATAGGCGCTGGAGATTTACCCCGGCTTGACGCAGGGAACTCTCCAATTGGGAGGGGTCGATGCGGGACGGGTCAAAGGTCACCGTCAATTGATTGCGGTTCCTCCCTGGCTCCACCCAGGCTACGCCCTCCACCTTTTGCAAATTGGTAAAGACCAATTCGCCAGCAGTTTCGAGATCGCTTACTTGAAACAAGGCTGTCTTGAGCATCGTGTTGTTTTGTTGTTTCATCAGCAACATGCCTCCCGGAAAATATACTATAGAGGTATTGTGCCCGAATCTTTTCGTCTCTTCCCACGTATTCATTAGGCGAAACAAGAACAGTCCATGGAAATGACAGGGAAAGGCAGAAAAGTCATCATTTCACGACCGTCATTTTGGTGGTTGAAATGCGGGAGGGGCAGTCATGGCTCGGGCACAACTCTTGCGGGGTGCGGCTTTTTTAACGGTCGCCGGCATCCTGGTGAAACTTTTGGGTGCGGCTTACCGGATTCCCTTATCCCGGTTGATTGGCGAAGAGGGGATCGGACTTTATCAGATGGCTTACCCAATCTATCTTGTGTTTTCCTCTCTTGCTACCGCAGGGATACCGCTGGCAATTTCGAAATTGGTGGCCGAGGGGGTGGCCCGGAGGGATTACTACGGGGTGCAACGGCTGTTCCGCGGGAGCCTGGTCCTGATGGCCGGGTTTGGGCTGGCGGGGACGGTTGTGATGGCCGGGGGGGCTTCTTGGTTTGCCCGGCATTTGGTGGCCAATCCCCGGGCTTGCCCCGTCATTCTTGCCATGTCCCCGGCGGTAGTCTTAATGGCAGTGATGTCAGCCTTTCGCGGTTATTTCCAAGGCTGGCAGGAGATGCGTCCCAGCGGTCTTTCCCAGCTATACGAGCAAGTGGTGCGGGTGGTTGTCTTGCTGTTCCTGGCTATTCTGCTCTTGCCGCACGGGGTGGAATGGGCGGCGGTTGGAGCAGCCTTTGGTGCTACTGCCGGCGCCTTGGCGGGTGTGGCCTACTTATACCGGAGCTATCGCCGGTTCCAAGCGGGCCTGCCCCTCCCGGCAGTCACGGCCCGGCGGGGCCCGCTTGTTTCTTGGCAAAGGCGCTTGTTTCGCTTGGCTTTGCCCATTGCTACGGCCTCAATTTTGATGCCTTTGATGCAGGCGGTGGATTCGGTGTTGGTCCCGGGGAAGCTGCAACAGGCCGGCTACAGCGTCTCCCGGGCCACCACGGCTTTGGGCCAGTTGGGCAACGCTTGGGCCGTTATGTACCTGCCCTTGATTGTGACCACGTCGCTGGCGGCAGGTCTGGTGCCGGCGGTGGCGGAAGCCCTGGCCAAGAAAGACCTGAATCAACTCAGGGGAAGGATCTGTGAGGGTTACCGGGTGGCAGCGTGGGTGTTGCCCCCGGCAATGATGGGGCTATTGATCTTGGGCCAGGGGATCTACCGGTTGCTTTATGGCGGCGGACCCACCCGGATTTTAGTCGCCATGGCCCCTGGGGTCTTTTTCTTAGGCTGGCAGCAAGTGACTGCCGCCATCCTGCAAGGCTTGGGCCGACCCGGCCTACCCCTCCGCCACTTTGGGGTGGGATGTTTGGTCAAGGCAATGATTACTTGGTTTTTGGTGGGCCGGCCCCGGGTGGGGATTTACGGGGCAGCCCTGGCCACCGTGGTTGGTTCGGCGGTGACGGCCTCATTAAACCTGCTCTACGTCTACGGTTTAACCGGCGCTACCGGCTGGTGGCGGTCTCTGGCAGTACCTGCCTTTGCTGCGGTGGTCATGGGCGGTGCCGGTCTTTTGTTATTGGAGAAAACCCGGACAGTGACAAGCTTGCCCCTGGGGGAATTGGGGTTAATTATTATTTTGGGCGGGATATATATCCTTGTCTTGCTGGCGCTGGGAGGGATTACCGCCCGTGATCGCGAAGAAATCCGGAGAATATTTCAGGGCAACGCTGTGAACTTGGAGGAGGAAAAATCATGAAGGAAGACCCAGTGCGCCGCTTGGAGGCGATTATGGCAAAGTTACGGAGTGAGAATGGTTGTCCTTGGGATCGGGAACAGACCCATCGCAGTCTGCGCCCATATCTGATTGAAGAAGCCTATGAAGCAGTGGAGGCCATCGATTCGGGCGACCCGGCGAAGATCCGGGAGGAACTGGGGGACGTCCTGCTGCAGGTAGTCTTCCATGCCCAAGTGGCCCGGGAGAACGGTGGCTTTACGCTGGATGATATCGCCGAGGGGATCTGTGAGAAAATGGTGCGCCGTCACCCCCATGTTTTTGGGAATGTGCATGTGGACGGTGTGGACGGCGTTTTGGCTAATTGGCAAAGGATCAAACAGGAGGAAAAGGGTGGGACAAGCTCCGGAAAAACATCGGTTTTGGCCGGTATAAGCCGGGGCTTGCCCGCACTGCAACGAGCGGAGCAGATCCAGGCCCGGGCAGCAAAGGTGGGCTTTGACTGGTCCTCACTTAACGGCCCTTTGGAGAAGGTGGACGAGGAAATCCACGAATTGCTGGAGGCCTGGCGGCGCCGGGACAGGGAGCTGCCGGATCCGGAAAGGGTGGAAGAAGAATTTGGCGACGTCCTGTTTTCCCTGGTCAATGTAGCCAGGTTCTTGGGCGTCCATCCTGAACTGGCACTTAACCGGGCGGTGGACAAGTTTATCCGGCGTTTTCAAGGTATGGAGCGATTGGCGGAGGGAAAGCCTCTATCAAGTATGGATCTGGCGGAGATGGATCGCCTGTGGGAGCAGATGAAAGAACGGGAAGCCCAGGGGCAGCGGAGTGAATAATTTGGCCCGGCCAAAACCAACCTAAAGGCAGATGCAAAGCCAAGGGGGACTTTAGGATGGGGAAGAAGGTAAGGTTTTGGCCGGGCCGGCTTTTATTCCCGGCCTTGCTGGGGGTTCTGCTGCTTACACACTTGGCCTGCCTGGGGTCGGAACGCCAAATGTTTGGTTTCGTTGCCCGGAAGATGGACCGGGAGCCTCAGATAACCGTCTATATTAAAGAAACCAAACAAAAAAAGCGCATGGGTCTTGAGGAATACCTGGCTGGTGTGGTGGCCGGTGAGATGCGCCCGGGCTGGCCCATTGAGGCTTATGCCGCCCAAGCCATTGTTGCCCGGACCTTTACCATGGATTTTTTAGCCCGGGGCGGCACACGCAAACTCCATGGGACAGATATTTCCACCGATGAAAAAGAGGCGCAGGCCTATAACCAAAGGGCCGTTACCCCTCTAATCCGGCGAGCGGTGGCCATGACAAAGGGGAAGGTCATGACCTACAAGGGAAGATTTGTCCGTGGCTGGTTTTCCGCCAGTTGCGGCGGGCGGACGGCCCTGGCCAAGGAAGGCTTGGCCTTTAAAGAACGGGAACCGGCCTACATCTCCTCGGTGAGCTGCCCCGAAGCGCAGGTAATTCCCGCCGAGGAGCAGTATTGGGAGGCAGGTTTCTCCCCGACGGAGTTGGCGGCCGCGCTGAAGAAGATCAATAAAGATGTTGGTAATGTGCAAAAGCTGGAGGTGATCCGGAAGAGCCGTTCCGGTCGGGCAGTGGCCCTGCACGTGACGGGCGCTAAAGGCCGGACAAGAGTTCACGGGGCCGATCTGCGGATGGCTTTGGATCCTACCAAAATGCGGTCCATTATCTTGCTGGCGGTGGAGAATACTCCTCAGGGCTTCAGGATGAAAGGCAGGGGTTTCGGGCACGGTGTCGGCCTTTGCCAGTGGGGGGCTTATGCCTTGGCCAAAAAAGGGCAAAGCCCGGAGGAGATTGTTAAGCATTACTACCCGAAGGTCCAGATCATGGATATATGGTAGTCTCCCTGTTCTATAATCCTCCTTCTCGGCATAGGAGTGAACTGAGGAAAGTGCCTGGAAGGGGTGAAGGCTGTGGAAAACCGTCCAGCTGGGGAAGGACACCATTTGACCCTGAATAACCGCGAGCGCTTGCAGTTGGAGGGCGTAAAGAATGTGGGTAGTTTTGAACCAAGCGAAGTCATCCTCGAAACGGAATTGGGCGTTTTGGTGATCAAAGGAGAAAACCTCCACATGCAGCACCTTAATCTGGACCAAGGTAAGGTAGCGCTGCAGGGGCGGGTCCATTCGCTGAACTATGCTGAGGAAAACCTGGCAGAGCGCAATAAAGGGTTACTGGGGAGACTGTTCAGATAAAGGAAGGAAAGGGAGAACGGTGCCAAGCACCGTTTTTTAATTTAAGCGCATCCGAGGGCGGGGGTAGCAGGGGATTTTGCCTCTGAGGACGGGGGTTGGCACCCCACCAAGCTGGAGAAATTGGCAAAAAATTATTTTTAAACGTATATTTCCAAGAAAACACCCCAAGAATGTTCTTGTGGGGGTGGAAGCGATGAGAATATTCAAAAGGCAACGGGTGATTTTCCTTCTATTTACATTAATTCTTCTGATTGTTCTGCCTGCTCCGGGAGCGGCTTATCCGGGTTTGACTATCAGGGAGATCCGGGCCACGGATTGCAGCCGGTTGGTCCGGCAGCCTTCCGGGACGACCGGGCCAGGCCGGTGGCTGGAGGGGGAGATCGTGGGGTTGTGTCAGGAAGAAGTGGTCTTGGCTAAAGCGGGTAAGGAATTTGCGTTGCCGCTGGCCAGCGGTTTGCAGGTATATTTAAACGGAAAGTTGGCCACCTCCGGTGCGGTGCGCCCGGTGACGCAAGGCTGCGGGGTGATGGCCCGGGTTTGGTTGGATGGGACGGGGCGGGTCCGGTTGATTGACGGCTATTTTCAAGGGGTGGAGGTGGAGATTGTCTTCGCCGAAGCATCGGCCGATGGTGGTTATTGGCTGGGCGTCCGTGACCTGGGGAAAGGGAATCCGGAGATAGTTGTCGTCAAAACCGCAGATTGGTGCAAGGGGCTGGACGACAAAGGGGAAAAAGAGATAACCGGTTCTGCCTTTATTGTCTTCGATTTTACCGGTAATGTTCGCGGCGTGTACCAGCACAGATGAACAAATATGGCAGGATATGCAATCAATCCGTCGAATCATAAATCATACATGGTAGGCTAGGGAAGATCTGACATGGAGGCGAATCCCGTGGCGATCAGAGTGTTAGTCGTGGATGATTCGGCGTTTATGCGGCAAATTATCACGAAAATGCTCCAGGCTGATCCCAGGGTTCAAGTTATCGGTACCGCCATGGACGGCCAGGATGGGCTGGATAAGGTTAAGGCGCTGAACCCGGATGTGGTGACCCTGGACCTGGAGATGCCCCGGATGAACGGGCTGGAGTGTCTGAAGTTTATCATGGCTGAACACCCATGCCCCGTTGTCATCGTAAGTTCGTTGGCCAAAGAGGGTGCAGAGCAGACCCTGCAAGCATTGGAGTTGGGGGCGGTGGACTTTGTCACCAAGCCATCCAGCAGGCCATCGGATGTGCTTTGGGACATGGAAACCCAGCTTTTGAACAAGGTGATTGCTGCCTCCAAAGCTGTGGTCCGTGGGAAGACGGGCCAACCGGTATCTCCTGTTAAAGTTGGGGGGTTTACCCGGCGCCGCGGGAAGAATTTGCCGCTGATTCTGGGGATAGGCGCATCCACCGGAGGACCCAGGGCTATCCAGTCGGTCCTTGCGGCTTTGCCCGCTGATTTTCCTGTGGGGGTAGTGATTGCCCAGCATATGCCCAAGGGTTTTACCAACGTATTTGCCCAACGGCTCAATGCCAATTGTTTGATTAATGTCAAGGAAGCCCAAGATGGTGATCTGGTCAAGCCGGGTTTAGCCTTGGTGGCTCCCTCCGGTTATCAGACGGAGGTGGTGGTTAAAGGGACAGAGTTTATGGTGGCCATCTCCGAACAGGAACAGATCTACCGGCCAAGTGTGGATATACTCTTTAATTCTTTGGCTAAAAGCACCGGTCGTCAAACCGTGGCCGTTTTGTTGACGGGTATGGGTGCCGACGGCGCCAAGGGTTTGAAGGCCTTGCGGGATCTGGGGGCACGCACCATTAGTGAGGCGGAGGAGTCTTGTGTGGTTTATGGCATGCCGCGGGTTGCCAAAGAGTTGGGCGCTGCCGAATTTACCCTGGCGCTGCCGCATATTCCCGGGAAAATTATGGAACTGATCCAGGAAAGTGTTTTGGCTTAGGAGAATAGCTAAAGAAAAATCAGTAAATGACGATAATTAATACGATAAGGGTTCTTATGCATGGTAACGCCGTTTAAACACCTGTTATTGCAAGAGCGGTGCAAGGCCCCTAAGGTTTCGGGGGAGGGGGGACAAGATGCTCAGCCAAATTGAGATTAAAAGAACATTGGAACGAAGGATCCGGGAGATTCCCACGTTACCCTCTGTGGCGTCCAAAGTGATGCAGATCTTGGAGAACCCCCGTTCGTCCGCTGCCGACGTGGAAAGAGTAATCATGTACGATCAGGCCATGGCAACACGCGTCCTGAAGCTGGTCAATTCGGCTTACTATGGCTTTCCGCGACGGATCTCTACGGTAAGTCAGGCAGTGGTGATCTTGGGTTTTGTGACCGTCAAGAATTTGATTCTTAGCATTTCGGTGGCGGACTTCTTTGTCATGTTGGGCAAAACCCGTATTTTTAATCGGGCTGAGCTCTGGCGCCATTCGGTGGGGACTGCTGTCGCTGCCCGCATCTTAGCGCGGAAAGCCCATTTTCCCCAGTTGGAAGAGGTTTTTATGGCTGGCTTGCTTCATGATATCGGCAAAGTCATTTTGGACCATTATTTCCCCCAAGAATTTGCCCAGGTGATCCAGTTGGCCCAGGAGAAAAAGATCTCCATCTACGAGGCTGAGCTTGAGGTGATTGGGATCAGCCATGCCGTTGTCGGACGGTGGATCGCCGACCATTGGAATTTGCCCCAGTTATTGGTGGAGGTCATCAATTACCACCACCAGCCCTTTGAGAATAAAGATTATTGGGCCACAACGGCGTTGGTGCATGTTGCAGATATCATTGCCCGCCAGGCCAGGATCGGGTCCGGTGGTGACGATGTCCAACCGACCATCCGGCCCAATGTTCTGGAATGGCTGCGCATCAAAGACCAGGATTTTCAGGAGGTCCAGAAGCAGTTGGAGTTGGAGTTGCTGCAAGCCGATGACTTGATGAACATAGGTCTGGAGCGGGGAGCCTGACTAAGATCAATATAGGAAGGAATGAAAGCCGCGCAGCCTCATGGTTGCGCGGCTTTTGCTCTGCCTTTTCGCTTTTGCTGCCGGTTGGACCGGTTTTCTAATAAAAGAGGAATTTGCCAATACCCAGCGAATTAATTATGCAGAAGGAGGCGGGGCGGTATGATAATCACAACCGAGCGCCAGATAGCACTGCGATGCCCCATCTGCGGGTGCTTGGAGCTGCATAACCTGTCTCTTTTCGCGTTCTCCGGAAAACAGTCGCTTACCGTCAAATGTGTTTGCGGGTTTAAGCTATTCTCCCTTTCCACTAAGGATCACCGCAACTATTTTCTTCAGTACACATGCATGATCTGTGATGAAGTTCATATGCTAAAATTACGTTATGCGCAGATTTGGAAGAATGACTTGACGCCAATCCTTTGCCCTGCCACCGGCCAGGAAATGGGCTACATAGGCAGCAGAGAGCGCCTGGACGAGTTTGTGCTGGAGAATTGCCGGAGTATGGAAAGCATCATGAATGACATAGGTTTCTCCGACTTTTTTGCCAGCCCCACGATTATGGTGCAGGTTTTGGCTCATTTGCATCGGATTGCCGAAGAAGGCAACCTCTATTGCCTGTGCGGGAACTCCGATATTCAAGTGGAGGTTTTCCCGGACAAACTTGAACTGCACTGTCCGCGTTGCAACAGCTTGAGCATAATTTATGCAGAAAGCCAAGAAGACCTGGATTTGCTGAGGAGCATCGGGATTATTGCCATGACCGAACGGGGATTTACCAGTTTCAACGCCCATCGCGTCCCCGGTGAGGGTTAATCCTTCTTTTACCCCTGTTATACCTCGGATTTCTGCTGATTACCCCAGCCACACTGTAAAACGGAACTGTTAAACGGGTATTTTTTTATTGTTACAAAAACCCCGGACAAAGGGGTTTACTTTGTTGTTGTTAGGTTTTATAAATTTCTTTATGATTTAGAGGAATAGGTGGGGTTGTACACAATGGAACTTGCTGAACTGGATGCAAAGACTGTCGCCGAATTACAGGAGCTTGCCAGCAATGTGGGCCTGGAGAATTATACCAAATACCGGAAGCGGGAACTCATCGTTGAACTCTTGAAGGTCCTGACCAAACAGGAGGGGCTTATCTTCTCTCAAGGGACCTTGGAGATTTTAAGTGAAGGTTACGGCTTCCTCAGGGTGGAGAACTATTCCCCGGGACCGGAGGATATTTATGTTTCCGCCTCGCAAATCCGCCGGTTTAATCTGCGCACTGGTGATTTTGTCTCCGGTCAGGTGCGGCCGCCCAAGGAATCCGAACGGTATTTTGCCCTTTTAAAGGTACAACTGGTCAACGGCGGTGATCCCGAACGCCTGCAGCACAGGAATCATTTTGAAGAGCTGACTCCGGTCTATCCCATGGAGCGGATCCAGTTGGAGACATCACCAGAGCAGATCGCCATGCGGCTGGTAAATCTCGTATCGCCCTTGGGGAAGGGCCAGCGCGGCTTGATTGTGGCGCCGCCAAAGGCCGGTAAGACCACCTTGCTAAAGATGGTGGCCAACAGCATTACCGCCAATCATCCGGAGATTCACTTGATTGTTCTGCTCATTGATGAGCGTCCGGAAGAGGTCACGGACATGAAACGCTCGGTTAAGGGCGAGGTTGTCAGCTCCACCTTTGATATGCCTGCGGATAACCATGTGCGTGTGGCCGAGATGGTGCTGGAACGCGCCAAAAGGATGGGGGAAAACGGGCAGGACGTGGTGATTTTGCTGGACTCCCTTACCCGGTTGGCCCGGGCCTACAATCTTGTGGAGCCTTCCAGCGGCCGAACCCTGTCGGGCGGGGTGGATCCCGGAGCATTGCATAAGCCCAAACGGTTCTTTGGCGCTGCCCGGAAGATCGAAGAAGGCGGTAGCCTTACGATTATGGCCACGGCCTTGGTGGAGACGGGCAGCCGGATGGATGAGGTGATCTTCGAAGAATTTAAAGGGACAGGCAATATGGAACTTCATCTGGACCGGAAACTGGCGGACCGCCGGATCTTTCCGGCCATTGACATCATGCGCTCGGGTACCCGTAAGGAAGAGTTATTGCTCAGCCCTCAGGAATTGGAGACCATGTGGGTCTTGCGGAAACTCCTCAGTTCGCTGGGGCCTGCGGAGACGATGGAACTGTTGCTGGACCGGCTGAGCCACACCAAAACCAACCTTGAGCTTATGGACCTGATTCTCAAATCACCTTATGCGGAGAATTGCCGTAACCAAAGGAAGAACGGGGAGCAATCCGGCTGATTGGCGGGTTATGCCGGAATAGACTCAAGGGATCCAGGCAATAATAACCTTCGGACATTTTAGAAGACTCCTGAACTGTTCGGAGGGATAAAATGCAAAATTGCAGATGGAACCGGCTTATCTTGCCACTCCTGTTGGCGTTGGCAATTTGGGCGGAAGGGGCGATGGCGTCCCGGGGCCCAAGCGTCATTCGTGTTCAGGCCGGTGATTGCCTGTGGAAGATTGCCCGGCGGTATGGAACAACCGTTGTGGATTTGGCCCAGGCCAATGGGATAAAGAATCCCCACTGTATCCTGGCCGGGCAAAAGTTATTGATTCCAGCGGGAAACCGGCAGCGAAAAATGGGGTCTACTTATGCGAGCCGTAGTTACGTTAGCCCGGCGGTAAGAACCATCTCCCCGCCGGTCTTACGTTCCCTGCAGGCCATGGTTAAACCGGTGGCCCAGGGCCGGTTGTCGTCGGGTTACGGCATGCGTTGGGGTAGGATGCACCGGGGTATTGATCTGGCTTGCCCGGTGGGAACGCCAGTCAGGGCGGTGGCTGCTGGTCAGGTGGTTAGTGCGGGTTGGTGCCGGGGATATGGATGGCTGGTTGAGTTGGACCATGGGCAGTGGCGGACTAGGTATGCCCATAATTCACGGCTGTTGGTCCGCACCGGGGATCGGGTTGAAGTAAACCAGCCCATTGCCCTGTCGGGTGCAACGGGCCGTGCTACTGGCCCCCATCTCCATTTTGAGGTGATTGTCCAAGGGCGAACGATTAATCCCGCCCCCTATTTAAATCTTTAAATTTATGCGTCAGCTTTAGACATAACAAGAAAAAGGGCGATTCGGCGAAACAATCTGGATTGCCCATTTTTTTTGTTAAAAAACAGGGAAAAATAAGAGGAATTGCCGATTGCGCGTTCTATTGACGTGACCTACAATGAACATAGGTCAGTAAAGGTCAGAGAGGTGTAATTCTCATGGGTAGCCTAGCGGATCTGATTGAACAGTATCTCCAACAATTGCTGGCCCAGGCGAACCAAGTGGAGTTGCAACGTCGCGAGCTGGCCAAGATGTTTAGGTGTGTCCCTTCACAGATTAACTATGTGCTGGAAACCAGGTTTACCGTGGACCGTGGGTACCTAATCGAGAGCCGGCGGGGCGGCGGGGGATTTATCCGGATCTACCGGATCCAAAAGGAGTTGCCCCGGCGGATCGCCGATGTGGTTCCTGAACAGTTAACCCGGGAGGAAGCGGAGGAACTCCTCGAGACCCTGGCGGAACAGGGGGAGATCCATGAGGAACAGGCTTTACTGGCCCGGTATATTCTGGAGCAAAGCCTTCAAGGAGTCGCTCCTGAAGTGGAACCGTTGATCCGCGCAAAACTCCTGGCGGGAATTTTGATGGTCTACAAAGACAGGGATAATTATTGACCATAGAAGTAAATTGGGAATATAAGCGGGGGGTGGCGCTGATGTTGTGCGAACAATGTAAACAGCGGCCGGCGACGGTTCATTTGACGAAGATTATTAATAACGAAAAAACCGAATTAAATCTCTGTGAGGTTTGCGCCCAGCAATCCGGGATGGACTGGGGCATGCTCTTTGAACCCAATTTTTCGTTGCAACATCTTTTAGCCGGGATGGTGGAGAACGATTTTATGTTCGGCAAAGCGCCGGCCAAGGGTCCCGTCTGCTCCGAGTGTGGACTGACGTTAGCTGACTTTCGTCAAATTGGTCAATTGGGCTGCGCCAAATGTTACGAGGCCTTTGGCGGATACCTGGAGCCCCTCTTCCGGCGGGTGCAGGGTAGTCTATACCATACGGGCAAGGTGCCCAAACGCACTGGTGGTAAGGTCCGGGTGCGGAAGGACATTGAATCCCTCCGGATTAAGCTGCAGGAAGCCGTGCGCTGTGAAGATTACGAGCAAGCCGCAAAACTCCGGGACGAGATTCGCCGTCTCGAAAAGGAATTAGGTTAGGGGGTGGGGTTGATGAATTTCCGGGAACAGATCCAAAGGATTCTGCCCGCATGGGCCAGTGCCACCGGTGATGACGGGGACATTGTTCTAAGCAGTCGCATCCGGTTGGCCCGTAATTTTCAGAAGTATCCCTTTCCGCACCATGCTTCCGATAGTCAACTGGAACAGATCCTTGAAGAGGTGGAAGCGCTGACCGCTAAGCTCTCCCAGCAAAAGGGTGAATATAAACTGACCCGATTGGAAGCCCTGACGCCTGTGGAAAGAATGGTCTTGGTGGAGAAACACCTGGTCAGTCCCCAACATGTCAGCAAACCTGCCCACCGAGGCGTCCTGCTTAGGGAGGACGAAGTGGCCAGTGTCATGGTTAATGAAGAGGATCATCTGCGCATCCAGACAATCCTGCCCGGCTTGCGATTGTATGATGCGTTGGAGTTGGCCTTCCAACTGGATGACGAGATCGAAGCCTTCGTCGATTACGCTTATGATGAAAACCGGGGTTACCTGACCGCCTGCCCCACCAATACCGGTACAGGTTTGCGGGCCTCGGTGATGCTGCACTTGCCGGCCTTGGCCATGGTTGATCAGGTGAAGAAAGTCCTGGCGGCCCTCTCCAATTTGGGTCTCAATGTCCGGGGCTTGTACGGCGAAGGCACCGAAGCCCACGGCAATCTGTACCAGATCTCCAATCAAGTCACCTTGGGCCATTCTGAAGAGGATTTAATCGGTAAGTTGATTTCCGCCGCCCGTCAGGTGGTGGAACACGAACGTAATACTAGGGAGGCTTTGTTGAAGGACTCCAGAATACCCTTGGAGGACAGGGTTTGCCGGGCCTACGGCCTGCTCAGCCAGGCCAGACTTATTACCTCCGAGGAGGCCTTGCGACTCTTGTCCGATGTGCGCCTGGGCGTGGATTTGGAGTTGATCCCCAAGGTCAATGCCCAGGCTGTACGCGAACTATTTTTACTGACGCGTGTGGCCATCTTGCAAAAACTCATCGGCAAGGAGTTGAGCCCGGCCGAGCGGGACTATTACCGTGCTTCGGTGATCAGGGAACATTTGAAAAATTAGGATAGGCCTGTAAAGAACGGGGACAAAATAGAGCCGGTGACGAAAAAGGCCGGAGCCGAAAGATTGGTTATTGAATTGAGAGGTGATCATAATGTTTGAACGTTTTACTGAAAGGGCGCGGCGCGTTGTCTTCTTATCACAGCAGGAAGCCGCCCGTTTACGCCATAATGTGGTGGGGACGGAACATCTGTTGCTCGGTCTCATTGCCGAGGGGGAGGGCGTGGCCGCCAAAGCCCTGGAGAATTTGGGCATTAGCCTGGACCGGGTCCGCAATGAGATTGAGCGGATCATCGGTACTGGCGATGCCATGCCGCTTATGGAGATTCCCTTTACCCCACGGGCAAAAAGAGTGTTGGAACTGGCGCTGGATGAAGGACGGCAATTGGGTCACAACTATGTTGGCACGGAACATATCCTGCTTGGCTTGATCCGGGAAGGTGAGGGGATTGCCGCGCAGGTGCTCAAAAATCTCGGTGCTGACCTGGAAAAGGTCCGCAGCCAAGTCTTGCAGCTCTTGGGCGGCAGCAGTGCTGTTCCGGGCCAATACGGACAAGGAACGGGCAATGCCCGGACCCAGACCTTGAGCCAGTTTGGCCGGGATTTAACGGAACAAGCCAAGGTCGGTAAGTTGGATCCGGTCATCGGACGGGAAAAAGAGATTGAGCGAGTGGTACAGGTTTTGTCCCGCCGGACGAAGAACAATCCCGTCCTCATTGGCGAACCCGGGGTTGGCAAGACAGCGATTGTGGAGGGCCTGGCCCAGAAGATCACTAGTGGCGACGTCCCCGAAGTGCTGCGGAATAAACGGGTATTCACCCTGGATCTCGGGGCGATGGTGGCCGGTTCCAAGTACCGGGGGGAATTTGAGGAACGCCTGAAGAAGGTGATGGAAGAGATCCGCAACGCTGGCGATGTTATTCTTTTCATCGACGAGTTGCATACCCTGATCGGGGCGGGCGCCGCCGAGGGCGCCATTGACGCCGCCAATATTCTCAAGCCGGCCTTGGCCCGGGGCGAACTGCAATGCATCGGGGCGACCACCATTGATGAGTACCGCAAGCATGTGGAGAAGGATGCCGCTTTGGAACGGCGGTTTCAACCGATTATGGTGGGTGAGCCGTCGTTGGAGGAGGCAAAAAAGATCCTGGAAGGACTACGGGACCGTTATGAGGCTCACCATCGCGTGAAGATTACCAATGATGCGATTGAAGCTGCGGTTGTCCTGTCGGACCGGTACATTACCGACCGTTTCCTGCCGGATAAGGCCATTGACCTGATCGATGAGGCCGCCTCCAAAGTGCGGCTGAAGGTGACCACCGTGCCGCCGGATCTCAAGGATATTGAGGCGGAACTGACACAAGTGCAGAAAGAAAAAGAGGCGGCCATCCAGAACGAGGAATTTGAAAAAGCCGCCCAGATTCGGGACAAGGAGCAACAGCTCCGGACGAAACTGGAGGAACTGCAACAGCAGTGGACAAAGGAGAAGGGGATGACTGAGGCTACAGTCGCCGAGGAAGATATTGCCCAGATCGTTTCCAGCTGGACCGGCATTCCTGTGGCCAAGTTGAAGCAGGAAGAGGCGGAGCGCCTGTTGAAGCTGGAGGAGGTCTTGCACAGCCGGGTGATTGGCCAAGACGAGGCCATCGCTGCGGTGGCCCAGGCCGTCCGCAGGGCCCACGCCGGGTTGAAAGACCCGAAGCGACCTATAGGTTCCTTCATCTTCCTGGGGCCCACGGGTGTGGGTAAGACCGAGCTGACTCGCGCTTTGGCCGAGGCGTTGTTCGGCGATGAAAACGCCATGGTCCGGATTGACATGTCCGAGTATATGGAGCGGCATACTGTCTCCCGCCTGGTGGGGGCCCCTCCTGGCTACGTCGGCTATGAAGAAGGCGGGCAACTGACGGAGCGGGTGCGCCGTCGGCCCTACAGTGTGGTTTTGCTGGACGAGATTGAAAAGGCCCACCCGGAGGTCTTCAACATCCTGTTGCAAGTCCTGGAGGACGGGCGATTGACCGATGCCAAGGGCCGGACGGTGGACTTCAAAAATACCGTGTTGATCATGACCTCCAACGTCGGGGCCAACCTGATTCAACGGGGTACGAATATTGGTTTTAAAGCCGTCGACGAAGGGGAAGAACAGAAGGACGAGTATAACCGGATGAAGGAACGGATCCTGGAGGAGTTAAAACGGACCTTCCGGCCGGAATTTTTGAACCGTATTGATGAAACCATTGTTTTCCACGCTTTAACACGGGAGCAGATTTCAGAAATCGTCGAGCTGATGTTACAATCGGTCAGGAAACAGTTGGCTGAGAAGAAGATCCAATTGGAGGTGGCCGAAGAAGCCAAGGAGGTCTTGGTGAAGGAAGGGTACGATCCGGCCTTTGGCGCCCGGCCGCTCCGGCGGGCCATCCAGAGACTAATTGAAAATCCGCTGGCTGAGGAAATTCTGAAGGGAAGGTTCCCCGAGGGTACAACCGTCCGTGTGATCGAGAAAGACGGCCAACTGGAGTTCGTCCAAGCTTAATGTGAAGATCCTTCCCGGATCCGGGAAGGATCTTCTTCTGCTTCTGTCCAAGTACCAATGCCAAGAGAGATTTTGGCAATTTGCTCACGGTATAGGTTATTTCAACGCCAAGTTGCGCGGAGCAACAAAAAGGTATTTTTGAAATTACATGGAAATTAATTAATACAACATTTTGTCGGAAAGTTGCTTTCTCTGGTGGAAAGATATGCTATAATTTATAATTAAAAATTAAGCATACGGAGTATTCTTCGTACTGGAGCCGAAGGCATGCTGATCAATCTGCCAGAAACCCCCTGGGGGCTTGGGTTCATTATTTTTGGCACTTCCTTTGTGGAGGTGGTCTTCCCGCCGGTGCCGGGCGATGCTGTGCTGGTGTACGCCGGCTACCTTACCGGCCGGGCGGGCGTTTCCCCGCTTATTCCCATTATCTTTGGGAGCATCGGCACTTTAACCGGGACGCTTCTCTTGTATTATCTCGGTTTGCGGTTCGGCCCCAAACTGCTTCATTCCAAAGTCGGCCGGGCCTTGCTGGCCGAGGACAAATGGGAGAGTACCGAGGCGTGGGTCAGGCGGTATGGGCCCATTGCCCTCTTGATCAGCCGTTTTTTACCGGGAATCCGGTCGGGTCTGGCTTTTTTTGCCGGAGTGGCGGAGATGCCTTGGCCCATAGCCCTGCTGACTTTGACCGGGAGTATCTTGGTCTTTGTGGGGCTGCTGGTTTTGGGAGGCCGGAGCGTCGGCGCCCGGTGGCGGGAGTTTTTACAGTTATGGACTGATGCCGGGCGTATAATGCTCTTTATCTTGTTGGCGACAGGCCTTTGTTATGGCTTGTACCGGTGGTTGGGCGCCCGGCGACGGGGAAAATAAAATAACCCATGAAAGGTTTGGCTGGGTTGGCGCGTACGAAGACTGTTTATATCTGTGATAGTTGCGGCTATGAGACGCCGAAATGGCTGGGGAAGTGCCCGGGCTGTGCAGCTTGGAACTCCTTTGTGTCCGTGGCGGCGGAGCCTCCGGCAAAGCTTGGCGCAGACCAAGGTGAACCACCCAAGGCCTTGAATGAGCCCATGGAGGAATTACCCCGGTCTAGTACGGGGTTTTTGGAATTTGACCGGGTGTTGGGGGGAGGATTGGTCCCTGGTTCCGTTGTGTTGTTGGGTGGGGAACCGGGGGTAGGCAAGTCCACTCTGTTGTTGCAAGCAGCGGCAGCCTTTGCCTCCATGCGTGGCCCGGTGTTTTATGTCAGCGGTGAAGAGTCCTTTCAACAGTTGCGTTTACGCGCTAAACGCCTGGGGGTATTGTCCGACGCGGTCCAGGCCGTGAACGAAACCGATGTGCTCCGGGTCATAAGCTACGCTGAGCGTTTACAGCCCGGCTTAGTGATCCTGGATTCCATCCAGACCATGGTCCACCCCGAGATCCCCGGTTTTCCCGGCGGGGTCAGCCAGGTTCGTGAATGCACAACGGCCTTGGTCAAGTGGGCGAAGGCGCAGCAAGTCCCTTGCCTGATTGTGGGACATATTACCAAGACCGGCGGGCTGGCGGGGCCAAAGGTCTTGGAACACTTGGTGGATACGGTGCTTTACTTTGAAGGTGATCCCTATTCGGCCCATCGCCTGCTCCGCGCCGTCAAAAATAGGTACGGCGCCACCCATGAGCTGGCCCTCTTTGAAATGGGCGATAAGGGTTTAATTGAGGTGGCCAGCCCGTCCACGGCATTTTTGGCAGAGCGTCATCCCGGGCAGAGTGGCACGGTGGTGACGGCGGCGATGGAAGGCAATATGCCTTTGCTGGTGGAGGTGCAAGCCCTGGCGGCGCCTGCTGGCTATGCCTCACCCAGGCGTTTGGTGAACGGCCTGGATCAGAGCAGGGTTGGTATGGTTCTGGCGGTGTTGGAGAAACGGGCCGGACTGGTCCTGAGTAACCAGGATGTCTTTGTCTCCGCCATCGGTGGCGTCTGCTTGGAGGAGCCTGCCGTGGACTTAAGTGTGGCTTTGGCGGTTGCCTCCAGCCTGCTGGATAAAGCCTTGCCCCAGGATCTGGTGGCCTTCGGGGAAGTTGGTCTGACCGGGGAAGTCCGGCGGGTGGCCAACGGGCGGCAACGGGTGCATGAGGCTTTGCGCCTGGGCTTTCGCCGCGCTGTCCTACCCCGTTCCTTGGTGAAGGAATTGCAGGACCAGGCGGAAGGAATGGAACTGATCGGAGTCCGAACCATCGGGGAGACGATGGCCAAAGTTTGGGGTTAGGGGGGGAATTCATGCACAAGGACGAGGAGTTTTTCAAAGCCATCAAGATGGTTGCGCCGGGCACGCGGTTGTATGAGGGCTTGGAGAATATTCTGCGGGCGCGCACCGGTGCGTTGGTTGTTGTCGGGGATTCGGAAGCTGTGATGAAGATCGCTGATGGTGGATTTCGGATTGATGCCGACATGGAACCGGCCAGCTTGTATGAGTTGGCCAAGATGGATGGGGCTATTGTCTTATCCAGCGATGCAAAGAAGATCTTATTGGCTAATGCCCACCTAAACCCGGACCCAATGATTCCCACGGGGGAGACCGGCACCAGGCACAGGACGGCCGAGCGGGTGGCCATCCAAACCGGTGAGCTGGTCATCTCCATCTCTCAACGCCGGAACGTGATTACCCTCTACCGTGGCAACACCCGTTACGTGATGAGGGAGATTGGCACTATCCTGGCCAAAGCCAATCAAGCCCTGCAAACCCTGCAAAAGTATAAGAGCGTCTTGGAGCAAGCCCTCATCAATCTGAGCGCTCTGGAGTTTGAGGATTTGGTGACGCTGGAGGATGTGTTCACCGTGATCCAGCGTGCCGAGATGGTGGCCAGGATTGCCGGTGAAATCGAACATTATATTTATGAACTTGGCACCGAGGGCCGCCTGGTCAGTATGCAGCTGGAAGAGTTAATGGCTGATGTGGAGGACGAGGGCTTACTGGTCCTGCGGGATTATATCCCGGATCCGGAGAAGTTGGAGGAGGTCCGTGGCCTGCTGCTCAATCTATCCTATGAAGAACTGTTGGACATGACGGGAATCCTCCGCTTGGTCGGCTATACCGGTACCAATGTTACACTGGAGTCGTCGGCCACCTCCCGGGGTTACCGCATCTTAAAGAAGATCCCGCGCCTGCCCATGCCGGTGATTGAGAATCTGGTGAAAAACTTCGGGGACTTACAGCGGATTTTGGATGCCACCACCGAAGAATTGGACGAGGTGGAGGGCATCGGCGAGGTGCGGGCCCGCTCCATCAAAGAGGGCCTGCGGCGCCTGCGGGAGCAGGTCCTGTTGGACCGGCATATTTAATCTATTGTCTTAGGCGTTATGGCGAAATTGCTTTTCTTTCCGGGGGACGTTGCGTGGTAACGCCCCCCTTGGTGTCCGGCCTTGTTTTATTAAACCTTAAGGAGACTGATTTACAGACCCCCTTTATGGTCCAACGTATGGAGTAAATAAATTTCCTTGTTTTGGATAGGCTTTAAGTATACCGCGGCCCGGCCCCAGGTGAGCGATCCGGCCCGGAATTGCTCCGAGGATGTGGGCAATTAGACTTTTTTAGGAAAAGGTATTGACATTCAGTATTAAATTTGCTAAAATCATTAGTTTTCTTGACAGAAAATAAAGGCTGTGGTATAATGAACGTTGTAAGTTTGGACTAGGAGGGACGCTGGATGTTCAATATCGGGGACCGTGTCGTTTATCCCATGCACGGAGCGGGAGTGATTGAATCCATTGAAGAACGTCAAGAAGGAGATGAACTCCAGCGCTATTACATCATCCGGCTTCCGATGGGTGACATGAAAGTCATGATTCCTGTGGAAAATGTGGATATAGTGGGCCTGCGGGGGATAATCAAGGAAGAGGAAGTAAACAAGGTTTTGGAAGTGCTAAGTAGCGACAGCAGTAAAATGTCGAACAACTGGAACCGGCGGTACCGTGCTAACATGGAGAAGATCAAATCCGGCAGCATCTATGAGGTGGCCGAGGTGGTGAGGAACCTTTCGTTGCGGGACCGCGAAAAAGGCTTGTCCACAGGGGAACGCAAGATGCTGGAGAATGCCCGGCAGATTCTCCTGAGTGAATTGGCACTGGCCAAGAACATGGATGAAGCAAAGGTCGAAGAATTGGTGGAGGGCTGTTTGTCTTAAAAAACCGGAAAGATCCGTTGTTAAACGGGCTCCGTTCTTGTTAAGGGACGGAGCTTTTTCAATGAAGATTTTTTAATTAATAGCCAAAGTAATTTAAGGACAGAATAGGATCAACTGTTGCAATACCCCCACGCGCCGGCAGCGGAAAACGGAATATGAAGCAATTCCATTGAAAGCCACGCATTATCGCGGGAATTGATGATAATGCCGGCCTTTTGGTGCCGACAGAATATTTTTGGGATAGTCGGAACTTTTGCGGTTATAATATCGTTGAAAAATTAAAAGCAGAAAGGGGGTGAGTTGATAGGTTGCTCGGAAAGTTGGTACGCTTTATATTTGCGCTGCTTGGGGCCTATCTTGGTTATTTTCTGACAGGTTTTGGTCTGAAGGAGTCAAGTTTGTTGAATTTAGCCGCAGCCGTTGGAGTGGGGTTTTTGCTTGGCTTCTTCTTAGCCGGTCTTTTTCTGCAGGCCGTCAACCGCTTGGAGGAGCGCCTGCAAAAGGCTTCACTACAAGAGATTCTGTCCGGTGCGATAGGCCTATGTTTTGGTCTGGTGGTTGCAGGACTAATCATTCTGGCGCTCCCGGTGACCCGGCTTTCGGGGATGATCGGGAATATCTCCGCCATCGTCATTCTGCTGATGAGTGTGGGCCTCTCCGTTGCCGTCGCCTTGCGCAAAAGGGAAGAATTACTTAGCTTGCTTAATTATGGAAGAAACAATGAACGAAACATTCTTGGCGCAAAGCCGGTCAATGCAGCAAAGGACCGTCCGGCCTATAAAGTGCTGGATACAAGTTCCATCATTGACGGGCGGATTGCCGATCTGTGCCAGACTGGATTCCTCGAGGGCGTGTTGGTTATACCCGGCTTTGTCCTGGCTGAGTTGCAGCGGATTGCCGATTCTTCGGATACGTTGAAACGAAATCGGGGACGACGGGGGTTGGATATTCTTAACCGGATGCAAAAGGACCCGAAGGTAACCGTCAAGATCCTGGACAAGGACTTCGACGACCTGACGGAAGTCGATACCAAGCTAGTGCGCCTAGCCCGGATGCTCGAGGCCAAGGTGGTAACCAATGACTTTAACCTCAATAAGGTGGCGGAGCTTTACGGTGTACCGGTCCTAAACATAAATGAACTGGCCAATGCCATCAAACCCGTGGTGCTGCCCGGGGAAGAGATGACGGTACATATCATCAAAGACGGCAAGGAATTTGGACAAGGCGTTGCCTACCTGGAGGACGGCACAATGATTGTCATTGACGGCGGAAAACAATACATTGGGGAGGAACTGCCCGTCTTGGTCACCAGTGTGCTGCAGACGGCGGCGGGCCGGATGATCTTTGCCAAGCCCAAAGAGGCTGTCAGCATCAGGGCTTCTTCTTCCATCTCCTGATGGGGAAGGGCTTTGCAACGCTGATGGGAGTATCTCCCTTCCCCTAAAAGGGGGCTGCCTGCCTGACGATAAATGTACAATAAGCAGGGAATTGTCACTGCCGGGATCTCCGGCATTTTTTATTGCCCGCGCTGACGGAGGATAATCTCATTTTAAGGCGAAACCTTTGACATTGGTTGTAAACTAGCCGGAGTTCATTGGTAACCGCCGGGTGACCGGCGGTTCAAGCGGTGACGGGTTCAGGTTAATGAAGGGAGCGTTTGTTAGGAGGACAGGGAATGACCGGGGAATTGCAGGGAGTGGCCTTGGTGGCCGCCGCCGGAGAAGGACGGCGGATGGGACCAGGCGCAGCAAAGGTCTTACGTTTAATTCACGGTGAACCGGTTTTGGTCGCCACCATCCGGGCGCTACAGGCAGTACCGGAGGTGGAGGCGGTCTTTTTGGTTATCCCCCCGGGCGAAGAGGAGAATTTCCGGGTGCTGCTGGCCCGGTATGGGCTGGCTGTGGCGGGCTTGATCGCCGGCGGGAGTGAGCGGCAATACTCGGTCTTTAACGGCTTGCGCGCCATTGCGACCTGGCCAGGCTGGCGGGTGGCGCCGGAGCAGCGCTTGGTAGCCATTCACGACGGGGCCCGGCCCTTGGTGGCTGCGGAGCATGTTTCCCAAGCCTTCCGTTGGGCCCAAAAGTACGGTGCTGTTGGGGTGGGGGTGCCGGTGAAGGATACCATTAAGGTGGCGTCTCACGACGGGTTTATCACGGAGACTCCACCCCGGGAGCGGCTGTGGGCCATCCAGACGCCGCAAGTATTTCGCCTGCCCTTGATCCTGGCTGCCCATGAGGCGGCGGCAGCCGAGGGGTTCCTGGGTACCGACGATTGTTCACTATTGGAACGGATGAATGTGCCCGTCCGTTTATTGGAAGGGAGTTATCGCAATTTGAAGATAACTACGCCGGAGGATCTGGTCATGGCAGAAGCGTTGCTGGCTGGGGGTGAACGGGAGATGAGGATCGGCCAGGGCTTTGATGTGCACCGCCTGACCCCGGAGCGCCCGTTGATCCTGGGGGGAGTGGCGATCCCTTACGAACTGGGCTTATTGGGTCACTCGGATGCGGATGTCCTGGTGCACGCCATCATGGATGCCTTGTTGGGGGCAGCGGGCTTGGGGGATATTGGCGGGATGTTCCCTGATACGGATCCGGCTTACAAGGGCGCCAACAGCCTGCTCCTTTTGGCGCAGGTGGTGGTGGAGCTCAGGAAGGCAGGGTACCGGGTGGGTAATGTGGATGCCACCGTCATCGCCCAGCGGCCAAAGCTGGCCCCGTATATTCAGCAGATGCGCGCCAACTTGGCGGAGGTGCTGGGGATTCCGCCGGAAGCGGTGAATGTGAAGGCCACGACCACCGAGAGGCTGGGCTTTACCGGCCGGGGTGAAGGGATGGCGGCACAGGCCGTGGCGGTGTTGGTGGCCACGGGGAGTAAAGCAGAAGGCTAGATCTTTTAGCTTTTGACAGGAAAGAACACCCATGGTAGAATGGATGCAAATCCGTGGTTTTGTTGGAACAGATTGGACAACCCCGCCATGTGGTGGGGTTTTTCTTGAGCGGTCACATGATGGTAAAACTATAGGGGAAAGGGTTTTTGGACAGGAGGCAAGGTCATGCGGAGATTTATCCGTGCTTTGTTGGCAATGGCAGTGATTTTGGCTGTGGTGACTGGCTGTGGCAAGGGGCGTTCCCGGGTACTGACGGTTTACACTTATGCCAGTTTTCCCGCATCCCTGGTGCAGGAGATCCAGCAGCATTTTCAGAAGGAGTACAATGTCCGGGTGGACGTTAAGACCTTCGGGGATACGGGTCCTATGGTCAACCGGTTGATCCGGGAGAAGTCCAGCCCCAAGGCGGATGTGGTGATTGGCCTTGACAATAATTATCTCTTCCGTGTGAAGAAGCTGGGGATCTTACAGCCTTATCGCCCCAAGGCCCTGCCGCGCCTTAGGGAGGAGTTGCTCTTCGATCCAGACCTTCAATTGATCCCCTACGATTTTGGCTATATTGTCTTCAACTATGACAGTAAAACGGTTTCCCCAGTTCCCCAAACCCACCGGGATCTGCTGAAGCCCGCTTACAAGGACGCCATTGTTGTGCAGAGCCCCCTTAGTTCTTCGCCGGGGCAGGCCTTTCTCTTGGCCACTATTGCTCTCTTTGGGGAGGACGGGTACCTGGAATATTGGCGGGGCTTGAAGCAGAACGGGGTTTTTGTGGCCCCGGGTTGGGACGAGGCCTATGGCATGTTCACCAACGGGGAACGGGCGATTGTGTTGTCCTACGGGACAAGCCCCGTCTACCACCTGATCTACGAGAAGAGCGAGCAGTATAAGGCGCTGGTCTTGGATGGAGCGGCCTATGCCCAGATTGAGGGGGCGGGGATTGTCAAAGGCAGCCCGCAACCAAAGTTGGCGGCGGCCTTGCTTGAGTACTTGCTCTCCAAGGATTTCCAGGAGAAACTGCCGGAGGCCCAGTTCATGTACCCGGCGGTGAAAGACGCGAAGCTGCCGGCCAGTTTCCGGGTGGCGGCCAAGGTCGACCGGCTGCTGAACCTGCCGCCGGAGCAGGTGGCGGCAAAACTCGATCGCTGGTTGGCGGATTGGGAAAAAACCATGCAATAGGTGGGAAGTTAAGTGCGATCCAACCGTGCTTGTTGGGGACTGCTGATTTTTATCGGTTTTTATCTGCCCTTTGTCGTCGTTCTACTGGGTGCCTTTGCTGAGCCGTGGCCGCGCTGGGCGGCCTTTTTTTCGTCTCCGGTCTTCCTGCGGGCCCTGGCCTTTTCCCTGGCGCAAGCGGTGGTCAGCGCTGCCGGCAGCCTGCTGGTGGCCTTGCCCGGCGCCTACTTTTTAGGGAATTATTCCTTCCCGGGTAAGCGGCTTGTCCGCAGTTTGTTAGTGATCCCCTTTGTTCTTCCTGGTATTTTGGTGGTTTTGGGCTTGATCGTCTTTTACGGCCGTAACGGGACGCTTAATGGCTGGTTGGAAACGCTGGGAGCGGGATTCCGTTTTACCGGTTTATATGGTTGGCCCGGGATTATCCTGGCCCATATCTTGTATAATTTCCCCCTGGGGGTGCGGGCGATCAGTGAGAGCTGGGAAGGGTTGGACCCAGCTTACCGTGAAGCCTCGTCGGTCCTGGGCGCCCACCGGTGGCAGACCTTCTGCCGGGTAACGCTGCCCTTGTTGCTGCCGGCGGTGACTTACAGCTTTTTAATGGCCTTTGTTTACTCGTTTTTAAGCTTTACCGTTGTCTTGGTCCTTGGCGGGCTGCGCTTTCGCACCTTTGAAGTCTTGATCTATACCGTGTTAAACAAACGCTTGGACTTTTCCGCGGCCCGGATGTTTGCGGCAGCCCAGTTTGCCCTGCTTGCTGGATTGTTGCTTATCACCCACCGGTTAAGCCGGAGCTTGCGTCACGGCCTGCAGGTGGTGCGGCACCTGCCCGGGCTGTCCTGGCGGCAGAGCAAATTGGGTATGCTTGGGTTTCTAAATTATCTTGTTCTGATCGGTATATTCTTTGGCGGGCCACTGGCCGGGATCCTGGGACGCTCCTTCCGGGAACGGGGGCTGCCAGATACCCCACTAACGCTGGCCAATTACCGGGCGTTGCTGGAACCGGGTTTCCACTATCTGGCTGGCAAGGACTTTTGGATCATTACCGGGGTGAGCCTGCTCTTGGCGTTGACGGCCGGTCTGGTCTGCACTGCCCTGGCCTATTGGGGGGCCCGGCGCGAGTCCAGCCTGTCCTCGGACCGGTGGGACCTGCTGGCCCAGGCGCCTTTGGGCGTTTCCTTCTTAACCTTTACCCTTGGTGTTTATACTTTGGCCGGGCAATGGCTGCCGCCGCTGGCCCAGGTCTTTTGGGCCCAGGTTTTTCTGGGTTTTCCGCTGGTCTACGCCCGGCTCAGGTTGGCCCGGGAGGAATTGGGGGATGAGCTGTTGGAGGCGGCGGCGGTTTTGGGGGCCGACCCCCGCCGGCGGTGGCGGGATATTGAGTGGCCGCTGCTCCGGCCGGCTTTGGGGACGGGTTTTGCCTACGCCACCGCCTTGGCCTTAGGGGACTTGTCGGCGGTGTTGGTTTTGGGAGAAGGACAGGTGACCACGTTGCCGGTGGCGATCTACCGGTTGATTGGACAGTACCGTTTCCCGCAGGCCCTGGCCCTGGGGACGGTGTTTGTGCTCTGCGCCACCCTTCTCTTTTTGGGTATTGAGGTTTGGGCAAGAATGGATTGGCGTCGGAAGGGGGCGACGAAAGATGCTTAAGGTGGCGGATTTGGTCCGGGATTACCCGGAATTCCGGCTACAGGCCGGGTTTACCGTTGGTGAAGGTGAGTTTTTTTCCCTACTGGGTCCCAGTGGCTGCGGTAAGACCACCTTGTTACGGCTGATCTCCGGTCTGGAACGTCCGGAGAACGGCCGGATCATCCTTAATGAGCAGGATGTGACGGATCTTCCGCCCTCCCGCCGCCGCATCGGCCTGGTTTTTCAGGATTATGCGTTGTTTCCCCATATGACGGTGGAAGAAAATGTCGGGTATGGGCTGGCGGTCCAAAATGTGCCGGTGACGGAGCGCAACAAGCGGATCCGGCGGCTTTTGGAGCAGTTTGAGATCGGGCAATTGGCCCGGCGCGAGGTGGGACAGCTCTCTGGCGGTGAACGGCAACGGGTGGCCCTGGCCCGGGCCCTGGCCCCGGAGCCTTTGGTGGTCCTCTTGGATGAACCCTTTTCCGCCTTGGATTATGGGCTGCGCCGCCGGCTCCGGGAGGAACTGCGTTTGTTGCAGCGGCGGATTGGTTTTACAGCAGTTTTTGTCACCCACCACCAGGAGGATGCCTTGGCCCTCTCGGACCGGCTGGCGGTGATGGCAAACGGCCGGATCTTGCAGGTTGGCAGCCCGAAGGAGGTTTATGAGCGGCCGGAATCCCTGGAGGTGGCCGGCTTGTTGGGCGAGGCGAACCTGCTGCCCGGCAGGGTGGAGGAGAGTACGGAAGCGGAGGTCCGGGTGATGCTGGGCAACGTTGAGTTGGTGGGCATCCCCGGCGGGAAAGAGCGGTTGACGGTGGGACAGCCGGTTTGGGTGCTGGTACGGCCAGAGGGTTGGACCATCCATGAAACCGGCTTGGTCGCCCGGGTCGTTGGTTGGGAGTACCTGGGCCATAGCACCGTTTATCTAGTGGAGGGCGGGGCTTGGTCTGGCCGGGTTCTGGCCGGGAATGGTGAAGAGGTAGTGGCTGTGGGCCAGGAGGTCCGCTTGGCAATCCGGCCTGGTCAGGCCCGGGTATTTGCCCGGGAGGATTAGGATTTGATAATTTGTCTGACAAATTGCAAGAACCCCCTTGACAATATTGGCAGATCTGGTTATAGTAATTACAACATCTAGATTGTGTACAGGCGAAGAAGGGGAGGAGTAATCCAAGATCCTGACGGGAGAGAGCCGGCGGGTGGTGCAAGCCGGTGGAGGGGCTTGGGTGAAGGTCGCCCTGGAGCAGTCGGGGGGAAGAGTGGGAGTACTTCCGGCCGGGAGCCCTCCGTTAAAGGGGTAGCGCTATTGGCGCACAAAGTCCGGTGCCAGTAAAACACCGGAGAATGAGGGTGGTACCACGAGCCTTTCGTCCCTTTTGGACGGAGGGTTTTTTCTTTCTTCATGCTGTGTTTGGATGAGACTTGGAGGTGAACCCATGAAAAATACTGGTGCAGAGATTTTTATTGAAGCGTTACGCCGGGAAGGCGTTGAAGTGATCTTCGGTTATCCCGGGGGTGCGGTCATACCCATCTATGACGTGCTTTATGATTCGCCTTTGCGTCATATCCTGACCCGCCATGAACAAGGTGCGGTCCATGCAGCGGACGGCTATGCCCGTTCCACCGGTAAAGTCGGCGTTTGCCTTGCCACTTCGGGTCCCGGCGCTACCAACCTGGTGACCGGGCTGGCCACGGCCTACATGGATTCTGTGCCGATGGTCGCCTTCACCGGCCAGGTGGGTACGGCTATGATCGGCCGGGATTCCTTCCAGGAGGCGGATATCACCGGGATCACCATGCCGGTGACGAAACACAATTATCTAGTGAAGGATGTCCGGGACATTCCCCGGGTAGTGAAGGAAGCCTTTTATATCGCCTCCACCGGGCGGCGGGGGCCAGTTTTGGTGGATCTGCCCAAGGATATTACCATGGCGAAGATAAAGCCCGAGTATCCGGAGGAGGTTAACCTGCCCGGCTACAAACCCACCTATGTGGGAAATGCCCGCCAGATCAAGGCGGCGGTGCGTGCCATCGAACAGGCGAAACGTCCCGTACTGTACATTGGCGGCGGTGTGACGGCCGCCGGGGCGGAGGCACCCCTGCTGCAACTGGCCGAGCGCATCCAGGCGCCGGTGACCACCACTTTGATGGGCTTGACGGCTTTCCCCAGCCGGCACCCGTTGTCCCTGGGTATGTTAGGGATGCACGGGACGGTTTATGCCAACTATGCGGTGACCGAGGCGGATTTGCTCATCGCCATCGGCGCCCGCTTCGACGACCGGGTCACTGGCCGGGTGGATACCTTTGCCCCGCAGGCCAAGGTCATCCATATTGACATTGATCCTGCGGAGATCGGGAAGAATGTCCGGGTTGACATACCCATCGTCGGCGATGCCACAATTGTCATCGGCCAACTCCTGGAAGAATTGAAGGAACTGCAGCATCCGGAATGGCTGGCCCGCATTGACGAATGGAAACGTCACTACCCCTTGCGTTATAACGAGAGCCCCGGGGCCATCGCCCCCCAAAGGGTGGTGGAGACCATCGATGAGCTGACGGCTGGCAACGCCATTATCACGACGGAAGTTGGGCAAAACCAGATGTGGGCCGCCCAGTATCTCAAGTTCACTAAGGCCAGGTCCTTTGTGACCTCCGGGGGCTTGGGCACGATGGGCTTTGGTTTTCCTGCGGCCGTCGGCGCGCAGGTGGGCAATAAGGACCGGTTGGTCGTCTGTATTGCCGGCGACGGCAGTTTTCAGATGAACATGCAAGAGCTGGCCACCCTGGTTGCTTACCAATTGCCGGTGAAGGTGGTTATCCTGAACAACGGTTATTTAGGCATGGTCCGGCAATGGCAGGAGTTGTTCTTCCAGAAACGTTACTCTTGCACTGAACTCACGGGGAATCCGGATTTTGTCAAGGTGGCGGAGGCGTACGGCATCAAGGGATACCGGATCCAAAACTCCACTGAATTAAAGCCGGTCCTGGCGGAGGCCTTCCGGACCCCCGGGCCTGCAGTGGTCGATTGTGTGGTGGCGCGGGAGGAGAATGTCTTTCCCATGGTGCCGCAGAACGGCTCGATCAACAAGATGTTGGGGGTGGTGGAGGAATGAAGCATACCCTGGCAATCATGGTTGTGAACAATCCTGGTGTGCTGTCCCGGGTGGCCGGGCTGTACAGCAGGCGCGGCTTTAACATTGACAGTATCGCCGTGGGGCCGACGGAAGATCCAAAACTTTCCCGGATGATTGTGGTGGTCCAGGCGGAGGATGATGCTCAGATTGAGCAAATCACAAAACAGCTCTACAAGCTGATTGATGTGGTAAAGATCTCCGATATTACCATGGACGATTCTGTAGAGCGGGAGTTGGCCCTCATCAAGGTGGCTGCCAACTCCGGCAACCGCTCGGAGATCCTGCAGATTGTGGATATCTTTCGCGCGAAAATTGTGGATGTGGCGGAACAGGCTGTGATCATTGAGGTTACCGGTGATCAGGAAAAATTGGAGGCCATCATCTCCCTGTTACATCCCTTCGGGATCCGGGAGATTGTGCGGACAGGGAAGATCGCCATGGTCCGTTCCGGTAAACGTTAGGCCGAAGATAATGGTTAAGGGTTGTCCATCCGCGCTCTAAAGCGGAAAAAATATGCAATCAATGTTAGGAGGAGAGATTCGGTATGAAAATGTATTACGATCACGATGCGGACCTGGGGTTACTTAGCGGGAAGACTGTCGCCATCATCGGATTTGGCAGTCAAGGTCATGCGCAAGCCCAAAACTTGCGGGATTCTGGTGTGAATGTCATTGTCTGTGAATTGCCGGGGACGGATAACTACAATTATGCGGTGGAAGCCGGGTTTAAGCCCCTTTCGGCCGCCGAGGCCGCTGAACAGGCCGATATCATCCAGATGCTGGTCCCGGACCAAGTGCAAGCAGCCGTCTACAAGAACGATATCGCCAAAGCGATGAAGCCCGGGAAGGCCTTACTGTTTTCCCACGGCTTTAACATCCACTATTCCCAGATTATTCCCCCGAAAGATGTTGACGTGATCATGGTGGCGCCCAAGGGCCCCGGCCATCTTGTTCGCCGGGTTTACACCGAGGGCAAGGGTGTTCCCTGCTTGATTGCGGTTTATCAGGATGCCACCGGGAAAGCCAAGGACCTGGCCCTGGCCTATGCTAAGGGGATCGGCGGCACCCGGGCCGGAGTGATTGAAACCACCTTCCAGGAGGAAACCGAGACGGACCTCTTTGGTGAGCAGGCGGTTCTCTGCGGCGGTTGTGCCGAGTTGGTGAAGGCCGGCTTCGATACCCTGGTGGAGGCCGGTTATCAGCCGGAAATCGCCTACTTTGAGTGCTTGCATGAGCTGAAGCTCATTGTTGACCTGATGTATGAAGGCGGTATTGCCCGGATGCGCTATTCCATCAGCGATACCGCTGAATACGGTGACCTAACCCGCGGTAAACGGGTGATCAATGAAGAAACCAGGAAAGAAATGAAAAAGATTCTCAAGGAGATCCAGACCGGCGAATTTGCCCGGGAGTGGCTCTTGGAGAACCAGGCGGGTCGCCCCTCTTTTCTGGCCATGCGCCGTCGGGAAGCCGATCACCTCATCGAGAAGGTCGGCGAGAAACTGCGCGGCATGATGTCCTGGATCAAGAAGTAACCGGCCTGCGGGTTAAATCTATGGGCACAGTCCTTCGCCGTTGGGACGAAGGACTGTGCTTGCACTTTGTGAAATATTTAACTTGACACCCGGGGGAATTCCCGGCTATAATATTTTTAATTAAATCTTTAACTTTGTCCAGAAACGATGAAGGGGTCAAGTAGTCCCACCTGAGGCCCAGAGAGCCGGCGGACGGTGCAAGCCGGTCCTGCGGGAGGACGAAATCCCGCCCCGGAGTTCCAAAGGTCGAGCTTGAGCCCGTCTAAGCCAGGCGGGGGGCAATGGAGGCCTTTGGCGGCAGGAACCGTTACCTCCGGCACAACCATTCATGTGCACTGAGTCCGGCTTGCCCGGAAAATTAGGGTGGCACCACGAACCCCTCGTCCCTAAACAGGATGGGGGCTTTTTATTTTTAACAGTTTAATATGTTCCGGTGAAAAATCAATGGAGGTGTCAGAATGAAGGTTTTAGTTTTGGATGGAGTCTCCGAGAAAGCCATAGCCATTCTTAGGGAGAATGGGATCCAGGCGGATGTGTCGCCAACCCTCCCCCTGCCCGAGTTGGTGGCGAAGATCCCTGAATACGAGGGAGTCATCGTCCGCAGCCAAACCAAGGTCACAGCCGAGGTTATCGAAGCCGGCGCAAAACTCAAGGTCATCGGCAGAGCCGGTGTGGGTGTGGATAACGTGGATGTGGAGGCGGCCACAAAACGTGGTATTGTAGTCATGAACGCGCCTGACGGTAACACCATTTCCACTGCGGAACATACCATTGCCATGATCATGGCCCTGTCCCGCAATATCCCCCAAGCCCATTGCTCGTTAAAAGCTGGTCAATGGGACCGGAAGAGCTTCACCGGGGTGGAGGTCAACAATAAGGTGCTGGGGATCATCGGGATGGGCCGCATCGGCACTGAAGTGGCCAAACGGATGCAGGCCATGGGCATGAAGATCCTGGCCTATGATCCCTTCCTGGCGGAAGAGCGGGCCCAAATGTTGGGGGTGAAATTAGCTACCCTTGACGAGATCTATGCCAATGCCGATTACATTACCGTGCATACCCCGTTGACGCCGGAGACCAAAAACCTCATCAACGCCGAGACCATTGCCAAGATGAAGAAGGGAGTGCGGATTATCAACTGCGCCCGCGGCGGGATTTTGAACGAGGATGATGTGGCCGCTGCCATTGAAGCCGGCCAAGTGGCCGGGGTGGCCGTGGACGTTTATCCGGAGGAGCCCCCGGTTAACCGCAGGTTAATCGAGTTGGATAAGGTGATCGCCACGCCGCATCTCGGTGCTTCGACGAAGGAAGCCCAGGTGAATGTGGCTATTGATGTGGCAGTTGAAATGTCCAAGTGCCTGAAGGGCGAGGCCTTCAAGAATGCCGTGAACATACCGTCGGTCCGGCCCGAGGTGCTGGCGGTGGTCAAACCCTACTTCTCCCTGGCGGAGAAACTGGGCCTGATGATTACCCAGTTGTGCACCGGCCGGATTGAGAAGGTTGAGATTGGTTACGAAGGTGAGATTGCCGAATACGATGTCTCCTTGTTGACCACAATGATCATGAAGGGTATCCTCCGGCCCGTGCTGGATGTGGAGGTCAATATGGTAAATGCCCAGCTCCTGGCCAAGCAGCGCGGTATCAAGATCGCCGAGAACAAGGAGGCCACATCGCCGGACTACACCAACCGGATTACCGTGAAGGTTTACACCAGTAAAACAGTGCACACCGTCGCCGGAACCCTTTTCCGCAAGGACGACGAACGGGTGGTGGAGATCGACGGCTATTACTTTGAGGTGGTGCCCCATGGCAACTTGCTGGTGGCGCCCCATGAAGACCGGCCCGGGATCATCGGGAAAGTGGGTACGGTCCTTGGCGAGGCCGGGATCAATATCGCCTTCATGCAAGTGGGCCGGCGGGATCAAGGCGGCACTGCCATCATGGTGATGACGGTGGATAATCCCATTGATGATGCTACTTTGGCCAAAGTCGCTGCGGTTCCCGGCATCCTCGACGCCCGGGTGGTAAAGCTTTAAGCAGGGCTTAAGCTTGGGAAAAGCGTTCGTTCTAAATGATATGCAACAGAAAAACCGGTTAAGTAATGACCGGTGGCAACCGGATACATGGTTGCCACCGGTTTTTTTCCGAAGTAATGGAAAAGCAGGCTTTTTCCGGTTGGGTCATAACCCCGGAAAAGACGGCGCCGGAAAATATGTCTGACAAAAACGAAAAAAATCTTGACAACTCCTTGTCCACCGTCCTATAATGAGAGCAATTCAAGGATTTTCTAAAGGCGTTGACGAGGACCAGTAGGAGCGGTGAAGACAGCAGAGAGCCGGTGGTAGGTGCAAACCGGTGTCGCAGCCTTTCCGAACTCCCCTCTGAGCCGCGCGGAGGAAAGCGCCAAGGCGAGTAATCCGTGCCGGGGGATCTAGAAGATCCGGCCCGTTACAGCGAAGAGTCTAGCCGAATGCCTGCGGGGCGCGGTGGGACTTGGCAAGTCGACCTTTGGCCGTGAGGCCGTCGAGAATTAGGGTGGTACCACGATACCCCTCGTCCCTAAAGCGGGACGAGGGGTTTTCTTTTGGTTTACATTTTGGGCAAGGCGGGGATTTGTGCACGGTTCCCGCTTGGACCCTCCTTTGGTGGGGGAGTGCTTTACACAAGAAAAGTGGAAGGGAGAGATGATAATGACCCGGATGATCAGGATCTTCGACACCACTTTGCGTGATGGTGAACAATCAGCAGGAATTAACCTGAATGCCCAGGAGAAATTGGAGATTGCCATGCAATTAGCCCGTTTGAATGTGGATGTGATTGAAGCCGGATTTGCCATTGCTTCCCCAGGGGATTTTGAAGGCATCCGTGCCATTGCTGAACGGGTGAAGGGCCCGGCCATCTGCTCCTTGGCCCGCGCCGTCCGCGCTGATATCGACCGGGCCTGGGAGGCGGTACGGGTGGCGGAAAGACCCTATATCCATACCTTCATTGCCACTTCGGATATTCACATGAAGTACAAACTGAAGAAACAACCGGACGAAGTAGTGGCTATGGCGGTGGAGGCGGTTAAATATGCCAAGAGCCTCTGCCCGGAGGTGGAGTTCTCGGCAGAAGACGCCACCAGGAGCGACTGGGACTTCCTCTGCCGGATCTTCCGGGAAGTGATTGCCGCTGGTGCCACTGTGATTAACGTTCCCGATACAGTGGGTTATACCACCCCCGAGGAGTTTGGACGGTTAATTCGGTATCTGAAGGAGAATACTCCTGGGATTGATCGGGTGTTTCTCTCGGTGCATTGCCACAACGATCTGGGGATGGCCACTTCCAACTCGCTGTCGGCGGTCTTAAACGGGGCTGACCAAATCGAGTGCACCATCAACGGCCTGGGTGAACGGGCGGGCAATGCAGCCCTGGAGGAAGTGGTCATGGGGCTGCGGACCAGGAGCGACTATTACAAGGCTGATACGAAGATCGTGACTGAACAGATTCATCGCACCAGTGTGATGGTATCCACCCTCACCGGTGTCCAGGTACAACCCAACAAGGCCATTGTGGGCGCCAATGCCTTTGCCCATGAATCCGGCATCCACCAGGACGGGATTTTGAAAAATCGCCTCACCTACGAGATTATGACCCCGGAGTCCATTGGTATTGGCGCCAGCAGATTGGTGCTTGGCAAGCATTCCGGCAGGCATGCCTTCCGTAATCGCCTGGAGGAACTGGGCTATGTCCTGGAGGAGCAGGAACTGGAGAAATGTTACCAACAGTTCCTGGAAGTGGCGGATAAGAAGAAGGAGGTTACCGACGCCGACATCGAGGCCATTATCCGGGGCGAGATTGCAGTGCTGCAGGATATCTACGAACTGGAGTATCTCCATATCGCCAGCGGCAATACAACGATTCCCACGGCCACGGTCCGGCTGCGGAAAGGGGAAGAACTGCTGGAAGAAGCCGCTTGCGGCGACGGACCTGTGGATGCTGTCTATAAAGCCATTGAACGGATCACGGGAATTGCTTTGAAGCTGAAGGAGTATAATATCAAAGCGGTCACCGGCGGCAAGGATGCCTTAGGCGAGGTCACCATCAAGGTCAGCACCAACGGCCATGCCGTCACCGGGCGGGGGCTGTCCACCGACGTGATCCAGGCCAGTGCCAAGGCGTATCTCCACGCCGTAAATAAGGTGGCAAGGGAACAGCTGAAGACCGCGGGCGATGTTGCTGAACCCAAGCTGAAAGTGGATATTTAATGAATTGAAGCGAATATATTAAAGACCGTCCCTACCAATAGGGCGGTCTTTAATAAAATCAGCGGACAAGTTGTTAAGCCGCCAAGTTACGGTTTTACGATTAAGACAAAAGATGGGTAACATAATTCAACATAATCTTTCCTGCGCCGGGTGAAGGTAAAGGGAAAGAAGGAAAATCCGGAGGAATGCAGAATTTTTCTCCGACCAATGAGTACAAAGGAGTTGACCCCATGAAGTCTTATCGTAAGGAACTTACCTTTACCACACCAAGACGCGTGGAGATTGTGCCCATCACGGACCAGGTCAATGAAGCCTTACGGGAAAGCGGAATTCAAGAAGGGCTATGTCTGGTCAATGCCATGCATATTACCTCCAGCGTTTTTATTAACGATAATGAAAAGGGCCTGTGGCAAGACTATATCAACTGGTTGGAACGACTGGCCCCCCATGAACCAATCGGGCAATACCTGCACAACCGGACGGGTGAAGCCAATGGGGATGCCCATCTCAAACGGCAGATCATGGGCAGGGAAGTGATTATTGCGGTTACCGGCGGCAAACTGGATTTTGGCCCGTGGGAGCAGATCTTCTACGGCGAATTCGACGGGCAACGGCCCAAGAAGGTATTGATTAAAATCATCGGGGAATAGGGAATTGCGGCTTTGCCCTCCGAAAAGGTAAAATAAGTATATATCCTGTTCTCAAGCGGGAGGTTCTTCGGGGACAGGAGAAGTGGTTGCAGCGGAATGTGCAACCGCTTTTTTCTTTTTAATAGGCTATTCTTTCATAATGGAAAACTAATTCAACATCGGATTATAAATGAAAAAAATGGACGCAACAATAACGCAACAACTGGACCATAAAATTTAAATATGAGTTAAATTTATACCGGAGAACCGAAGGTTGCCCCTGGGCATCATCATGGGCTCCTGCCGCGGGCAAAGGGCGGAGAAAACATGGGAAAGGAGGATGGTTATGGGAAGGAGACCTTGGCTTGGCTGGCTGATGCTTGTTTTTTGCCTGGTGTTTTCCGTTGAATGTTTTATGGCGGGTAAGCTCCCGGAGCTTGATCATATTGAGGGCTTGCTTTATTATTTTAAGACCGGTGACCGGAGCCCGACCCGGAAGGAACTCCTGCAGTATTGCCAGGCTTACCAATATGAACGTTACGAAGACGCCCGCAACTCCGGGGTGGGCCATCAGGAACTTGTGGCGCAGTTGCGGGAAGAGTGGGACAGGATCCTGAAGGGTTACCGTCCGGCTGATGCCTACGTGATTCATACCTACGAAAAAATAGAACGCTATGGGGCAAATTACTATTTACACCTTAAATCCTGGCAATACTTTCGCTTCCGGGATCCCTCCCCCGGTCCTTCCCAGGTGGGAAGGATGAAGAATGTCGGCTTGTTTTTTGTCAATGCCGATAACTTTCAGGTGTTGAAGCTTGACCGGGCCAAAGTCCAAAAGTATCTGGACGGGCAGGTTGACGATCTGGACGGGGAAAGTCTTTACTTTAAGATTATTTATAAATTGATTCCGGTTTCCAGCCGGACTTACCGGGAGTTTTTGCAAGATCGGCAAGACGGGCCGTGGAACCTTTACGTGATATTAGGGGAGATCCAAAAGATCGAAGTGTTTTTGGATAATTGCTGCCAGAAAAAGATCGGGCAGATGGGGGTCTAGAAAGAGAGGAGAGACGGAAACAGCAAACCGCCCCACCGTAAAAGGTGGGGCGGTTTGCCATGATCCGGCGACCGGAGCTGTTTTTCACAACAAAAAAGGAACCTGGTTTCCGGGGGCGAATCATCATAACGAATTTAGCATTGGTGAAGGTGGCTGGGCGATGAGACGAGTGACAAAGAGAATCTTCTGTGTGGTCCTGTTTTTGCTGGTTACCGTTGCGGTGCCGGTTTGGGCGGGGGATGGCTCTTCCCTCTTGTCCGCCAATATCCCCTTTGGCAGTGAGATCTACAACTACATCAGTAAACTGGAGGGTCTCGGTTATCTCTCGTTGGTCGCCACCGGGACCAAACCCTACAGCCGCCTGCGGGTGGCGGAATGGGTCCTGGAGGTTAAGGGGCGGATGGCAGCGGAGGCTGATGTTCCCGCCTATGCCCAAACTCTGCTCGGAGTTCTGGAAACGGAGTTCCAAAGGGAACTGGCGGTCTTAAGGGGTGAAGGAAGCGGGGGTGGCTTGCTTGTCCGGGGGGTGGACTGGGCCAATACATACTATGAAGGGCATGCCTTAGCCCAGCACCGTACCCTGTCGACCTACCAACCGTTGAACATCAACAATGACGGTGATAAATATGCGGAGGGCCTTAATACGGCGTTTACAGTCCGGATTGAAACGGGGTCCCACCACGATTTTGTTGCCAGCCTGACCCCGCGCTTCTCCTATGACGATGACGAGGAAGCGGATTTGACCTTAAAGGCGGGTTATTTCAAGACCCGCTTAGGCAATCTGGAGATCCAGGCCGGCAAAGAGGCCATGTGGTGGGGACAAGGGGAGCGGGGCAGCCGTGTTTTAACCAATAACAGCACCCCACAGACAGCCCTCAAGCTGTCCAACGTCTCGCCCATCCCTTTGGGCGGCTGGCTTGGATTATTGCGCCAAATGAATGCCACCTTTTTCTATACCGAACTGGAAAGCGACCGGAGCGATGTTCCTGACCCCTCCTTTACCGGGCTGCGGGCGGATTTTTCGCCCACCGCCGACTTTACCTTCGCTGGCAGCCTTACCGCCTTTTTGGGCGGCGAGGGCCATGCTTTGCACGGCGATGACTATTGGGATTTTCTGATCGGGGAGAATGCCCTGACCCCAGCGGAGGACAAATGGAACATCATTGCCGGTTTTGACCTGCGCTGGCGAATTCCACGGTGGAACGGGTTCCAGTTTTATCTGGAACTGTACGGGGAGGATCAAGCAGGCTCTTTGTTGCCCTGGCCCTCCAAAAACGCGTGGATTGCTGGGATCTATTTGCCGCGGTTGACGCCGGACGGCGCCTGGGATCTGACGATTGAGGCGGCGGAGACTGGCAAGGCTTGGTATGTGCACTCATTGTACACCAACGGCTATACCTACCGGGGCGACTTAATCGGCGACGCCATGGGCAATGATGCGGAACGTTACTATGTTAAATTGACCAACTATACACCCGCTGGCGCCCGCTGGGCCCTGCACGGCGAGTACCTGAAGATGGCCAAAACCTCGGCCCGACCCCAGGAGGTGCTTTCCCGCTGGGTTACTTTCCACACGAGAATCTGTGGTGACCTGCTCCTTGAGGCCACCGCGGGAGTGGCGGAGATTGACAACGAAAATTTCCAGGCCGGGAAGACGGCGACAAACTATATAATTAGCTTCGGATTGACTAAGAATTTTTAAAGGTGGCTATTTGTGCCCAAACCATGGCACGTCCTCTCCCGACGGGCAATACAATGAAATAGGCTGAGGCAATAAGGAACGACTTTTGCCTGTAGACCGGAGGAAGAAGGAGGAGTGTCAAATGGGTAAACATCATCGACACGAGTGCTATACGGAGAGAAACCCCTTCTCGTGTTGGAACGACTTTTGCTCCGCGGTCATCTGCCTCTTTTTACTCCTAATTCTGTTAGTGGTCTGTTGCGGCGACGGCAAAGGTTTTTGCGGGTTTTAGGCAAGAAACAACAAAGGCGGTCTGATCACCGCCTTTTAACTTTTAATCTGAAATTATTCCTTACTCCGCCAACTTAAGGAGTTCCCGGGCGTTTTCGCCCAACAAACGCTGGCGGTCGTAGGTGGATAGGTCGGGGAGAAGACGTTCGAGTTTTGTCAGTTCTTCTCCGGGAGAGAAGAGGGGATAGTCAGAACCGAAGAGGATATGTTCAACCCCGTGGCAACTGAAGAACCTGCGCAGCAGTGCCGGGTCGATAAAGGCCATGGTGCTGGAGATGTCGAGGTAGATGTCTTTGCCGCCCAACAGCTCCAAGGCTTCGTTCCACATGCGATAGCCCCCCATATGAGCAGCCACGATGGGCAAACGGGGGAAGTTGCGCCGGATGTTCAAGACCCGCGCCGGGGTGCTGAGGTTGTCCGGGGTGACGGTCCGGTCCCCCACATGAGTCAGGAGAATCATCTCCCCGCCCATGAATTCAAAGATGGGGAAGAGTCTGGGATCGTCCAGGGCAAAGCCCTGAAATTCGGGGTGAAGTTTGAGCCCGCGGATGCCGGCGGCCCGCAGACGGACAAGCTCCGCCTCCCAGTCGGGGAAGTCCGGGTGGATGGTGCCAAAGGGAATCAGACGGGGCGGGGTGGCCACACCGGTTTGGGCGAATAGTTCTTCCCGGGTCAGGCTGTTGATGCCAAGGATCCAATTGTTGGCCGGTAACACCTGTTGGGGTTTGGTGGCGGCCACCAACAGCACACAGGCATCACAACCGGCCTCGGCTTGGGTTCGGAGCAGATCGGCCAACCGCCCGCCGTGCTTGGTGGAAATACTATAATACTCGATTAAATGGTCTACTGCCTTTTCCGCAATGGGATCGGCAAAGGCATGGGCATGAAAATCGATGCGCAACGGCGACACTTCCTTCCGGAGAAGGGGGTTTCGACAAAAGAGGCGAATATCCTTTTGCAGAAAGATTAAGTCTTGGCCAAGCATGGAACGGAGCGATGGAATGAAGACCCTTCTTACCACTTTAAACGCCAAATACATCCATACCGCCCTGGCTTTGCATACCCTTCGGGCCTATGCAGCCAAACACGGTTTTACCGTGGCAATCCGGGAGTTCACCATCAACCAGGCATTGGATTGGATTCTGGGACAGATCGTCCGGGAGGAACCGGATCTGGTGGGGTTCTCCTGTAACATCTGGAATATTGAGGCCACCCGGATCCTGGTCCGGCGGCTGAAAACGGTTTGCCCCCACATCCAAGTGGTGCTGGGGGGGCCGGAAGTGACACCGGATCCAGAGGGGATTCTCTTGGCCACCTGGGCTGACTTTGCTGTCCTGGGGGAGGGGGAGGAACCCTTGCGCCTGCTCCTTATGGCCCTCCACCGGGGGGATGAGCCTTGTGGCCTGCCCGGGCTGGCAGTTCGCCGCGGTGCGGTTGTTTCGTGGATTCCACCCGGGCCGCCATTGGATCTGGCGGAGCTGCCCTTTCCCTACGAACCAGCGGCTTTACAAGAGCCCGGGCGGATTATCTATTATGAAACTTCCCGTGGGTGCCCCTTTTCCTGCGCCTATTGCCTTTCGGGCCAGGAGGGGGGAGTCCGTTATCTTCCGTTGGACCGGGTTTTTGCCGAACTGGACCTGCTGGTGGCAGCGGGCATCCGCCAGGTAAAACTGGTGGACCGGACCTTTAACGTGGAACCCCGGCGGACTACGGCGATTTTACGGTACATCCTGGAGCGACACGGGACAGGGCAGACCAATTTCCACCTGGAACTGGTGGCGGAAATCTTAAGCGAAGAGACCATTGAGATTCTAAACCAGGCCCCGCCTGGGCTGTTTCGGGCAGAGATCGGGATCCAGTCCCTGAACCCGCCAACGCTCCGGGCCATCCACCGTCGAGTGGATCCGGTGGTCTTGGCGGATCGGGTCCAGAGGTTGTTGGCTCCGGGGAATGTCCCGGTCCACCTTGACCTGATTGCTGGCTTACCGGAGGAGGGGATGGCGGAGTTTGCCCAGACCTTTGACTGGACCTACCGGTTACACCCTGACGAGTTGCAACTGGGCATCCTGAAGTTGCTCAAAGGCTCCGAATTGGGTAGGAAGGGCCGGGTTCTGGGCTATCTGGCGACGGAAGAGGCCCCTTATGAGGTGCTGATTACCCCCTGGCTGAGCTTCAACGAACTCCGGCAGCTCAAGACCATGGCCGTGCTGGTGGAGGACTACCAAAACAGCGGGCATTTCCGCCATGCCCTGCCTTACCTCTTGGAGGCAAGGGGGAGATCGCCCTTTTGGACCCTGATGAAGTTTACAACCTTTTGGGAAGAACGGGGTTATGACGCGGTCGCCCATGGCCTGCGGGAACTCTTCCGGATCCTGTTGGAAGCAGCGGAGGAATCCTTGTTGACAGACCCCGGGGATAAGTTGATTTTTAAGGAATTGCTCCGGCTGGACCGGGCCCTAGCGGATTGGGGTTACGATCCGGCGGTGGATGGGTGGGGTAAGCCGCCGGAATCGGCGGAGGCCCTCCGGGAGCAGTTGGCGGACACTGCATGGGTGAACACGCACCTGCCGGATTTGGCTGCGCTTGCTCCGAATGACCGCCGGCGCCGGGTACGGCTTTTGCGGTTGCGCGTGGATCCCGAGTCACCCGATAAGGCCCCGGCGGGGGAGGAAAGGGTATTACTCTTGTATCGGCCGGTGGCGGGGCGGATTAAGTATATAAAGTTCGATACTTCCTTGCTAACGAAGGGGTCTTGAGAAAAATTACCTTAAACTGGAGATGAAGGAAACCCGCCGAGGCCCGCGAATTCCTATAAGTAGAGGAACTGTTCGAAAATTGTTGCCCGCACAAGGAGAACGGCCTGGTAGGGAGGTGACTTCCCATGCGGATCTGGGATATTACCCAAATAATGGAGGAAGGGATGGAGGTCTATCCGGGTGATCCCCCTTTTTCTCGGCGAATGTTGTCCGGGGATGATGTCTATATCTCGGAGTTGACGTTTGGCTCCCACTGCGGGACGCATCTGGATGCGCCGGCCCACTTGATCTTGGGTGGGGCGACAACCGACCATATTCCGCCACAGCGGTTTATCATGCCTGCTCGTGTGCTGGAAGTTCCCGCCGGGGAAGCCGTATCCCTGGACCGGGTTAATCGCTGCCAATTGCTGCCGGGGGAAGCGGTGCTGTTTAAGTCGCGCACCGGTGAAGGCCGGCGCAGGTTGGCCTATTTGAACTTGGAGATAGCGGAATATCTGATTAAGTCCGGTATTAGTCTGGTAGGGGTGGAGAATAAATCAGTGGAGGCGGATGATTCACCGGGCCTGCCGGTTCACATGGCTTTGTTGCAAGCGGGAGTGCTAATCCTCGAAGGGCTCGACCTGCGGAAGGTACCGCCGGGCCTTTATAAACTGGTGGCGCTCCCTTTGTTGATCAAAGGGGGAGATGCGGCGCCGGTTCGAGCCATCTTGATTACCGGGAGCTGAGTCTTGCTCGCGCTGCTCTGGGTTTTTGCAGTATCGGGGGGCGGGTCAAGGCCTTTATGCGATGTCGCATAAATTACCAATCTTGAAGGATTAAGCAGGATGAGATATAATTTTGCTATGGTTTTACAAAAAGTAAACCTTAAGTTGTTTTAGCGTTTGTGCAGAAGATAGATGGTTTATTATTTGTTTCATTTCATTTTATTTTATTTGTGGTCTTTTTTATAAATGTTAGCGGCGGTTATCGGCAATGAACCCTTGAAACTCTAATGTTTTCAGGTGTTCCCGCAAGGGAATCATCTCAATAGAAGAGGGAGGGCGTTTTGAAGAATGAAAAGGATACTGGTGGGTGGTCTGATCCTGGTCCTCCTCGTGGCGCTGGCTGCAGGATGCGGGAAAAAAGATGCCGGAGTTTTGCGGGTAGGGACGGAGCCGGGTTATGCCCCGATGGAGTTTCAAGAGAATGGAAAGATTGTCGGCTTTGATATTGATCTTATCGAAGCGATTGCTAAAGAAATGGGCAGAGAAAAAGTGGAATTCATTGCAGTTGATTGGGACGGGATTATCCCCGGCTTGCTCAACGGTAACTTCGACTGTATTATTTCCGCCATGACCATAACCGATGAGCGCAAAGCCCAGATTAACTTCTCAGATCCATATTTCCAAGCCGGGCTGCTGATTCTTGTCCGGAAAGACAACACCACAATCAAAGACGTTGAAGACCTGGATGGCAGGGCAGTGGGCGTTCAAGGCAATACCACTGCCGACCTTTGGTTGACAGACAATATGAAAGGCGTCCGGGTGGTTCGGTTTAAAGGCAACCCCGAGGCCGTACAGGAATTGAAGAATGGCGGAGTTGACGCGGTGGTGGCCGATAACGCCATCATCATGTGGGAATCTGTTAAGGATCCCACTTTGAAGGTGGTCAGTTACACCCCATTTACCGTGGAACAATACGGGATCGGTGTGAAAAAAGGCAATGACCAGCTTTTGGATGAGATTAACGCAGCCTTGACGAAACTGAGAGAAAACGGCAAGTATGACGAGATCTTCAAGAAGTGGTTTAAAACCGAATAATAGGTTGCATGGAAGAATCTTGATCAGGATGCGTAGCAAGGCGCTACGCATCATTTTTTGCTCCTCCGGTTTCGTGCTATTACATTTTCATTGCATTATTGCTGCTTGAATCTATACTGCCTTGTCTTTCCAGGCAAAATCTGTGGTGTCCTTTTATTGACGCCTGGTGGTTTATGCCGGATTAATGGGGCGGCGAAAAGGAGTTTGGTTGGATGAAACGGTGGATTCTATGGGGTTTAATAATTGGTTGCTTGTTTTTGGTTGTCCCCGCCGGAGCGGATGGCCAAACGCCGGACGCCGGCGGGCAGGAAAAAGCGGTTGTAACCGTCACGACTAAGCTGGTGCCGGATGTCGGCCTGGAACGGGGCGGAAAATCCCCGGCGGTGGAGATCTTCATTGACGGGAAACCCACAGGTTTTACCGCTCCCCACACCTTTGTCCTGAATCCGGGCCAAAGGTACGAACTCCGGGGGAAAGCCCGGGGCTATACCGATGACTTCCGGGAGATCAGTTTTGCCCCGGGTGAGCATAACTTTCAGTTGTCATTGCGGTTGAACAGCTTCAGTTTTATCCTTTATGTCTTCCCGGCTTTGCTTTGGGGCGCCCTCTTGACCCTGGGCCTGACGGTGGTGGCCGTTTTTAACGGGATCATCATTGGGACCTTGGTGGGGATTGGCCGGGTGATTAAAAGTAAGGTCGTCAATTTGATCGCGGGCTTCTATACCGACTTCATCCGGGGAACCCCGCTGTTGGTGCAGATCTTCATGTTCCATTTTGGTTTGCCGCCTTTGTTGGGCTTGCTCACCGGGACCGATGCTGTTTATGTGCCCGCTATTATCTCGGCCATTGTTACTCTTTCCATCAACAGTGGGGCCTATGTGGCTGAAATCGTTCGGGCGGGGATCCAATCCATCGACCGGGGGCAGATGGAAGCTGCCCGGTCCCTCGGATTAACCTACCGGCAGGCTTTGCGCCATGTAATCCTGCCCCAGGCTTTTAAACGGGTGATCCCACCGCTGGGTAACGAATTTATTGCCATGTTAAAGGATTCCTCCCTGGTTTCGGTGATTGCCATGGAAGAACTGGTCCGGACCGGCCAGTTGCTCCAAGGCCGGTTCTATCGATCTACCGAGATCTGGTTGGCAGTGGCCATTATCTTTCTCTGCATGACCCTGCCCTTCACCCGATTGGTGGCCATGCTGGAAAGGAGGATGAAGACCGGTGATTAAAGTAGTTGACTTGCACAAAAAGTTCCACCGCCTCCATGTCCTAAAGGGGGTCAGCACGGAGATCGCCCAGGGTGAAGTGGTCTGTGTCATTGGACCCAGCGGTTCCGGGAAAAGTACCTTCCTGCGCTGCTTGAACCTGTTGGAGGAGCCGTCCGCGGGGCAAATCTTTATTGAAGGGGTGGAGGTTACCGACCATAAAACTATTGACGTCAATGAAGTCCGGGCGGAGGTGGGTATGGTCTTTCAGAAGTTTAATCTCTTCCCCCACAAAACCGTCCTGGAGAACATTAAAATGGCGCCCATGCTAGTCCGCGGCCTCTCGGCGGAGGAAGCGGAGGAGCGGGCGTATCAACTGTTGGAACGGGTGGGTTTGAGGAGCAAAGCTGATGCCTATCCCGATCAGTTGTCCGGCGGTCAACAGCAACGGGTGGCCATCGCCCGGGCCTTAGCCATGCGGCCCAAAGCCATGCTCTTTGATGAGCCCACCTCCGCTTTGGACCCGGAGATGATCCAGGAGGTCCTGGACGTTATGAAGGGCCTGGCCCGTGACGGGATGACCATGGTGGTGGTGACCCACGAAATGGGCTTTGCCCGGGAGGTGGGCGACCGGGTGCTGTTCATGGATGATGGGCTGATTGTGGAGGAAGGCCCTCCTGAACAGATCTTTACCAATCCGCAGAATGAACGGACCAAGGCTTTTCTGGGGAAGATCCTTAAACTCTGAGCCTGTCTGCCTCTAGTTAACATTATATTGCTGTTTCTTGAATATTTAATTATATGGTAAAGCCCGGCCTTTGTGACCGGGCTTTTCTGTTGCATTATTAATATTTATTCAGCACGGATCTGAGAATGCCGAAGTAATAGTAGGAAATGTTGCAGTGGACTCAATAAAATCGTTGGAGGTAAAGCAGAATGACGCACCAAGCAAAGACCCAAACTTTTCGGCTGTTTTTTTGGCGCTAATAATGAGTTATGCTATTATTGTTGTTCTGAGCAAACAAGTTGAGGGAAGCACGACGGTCAAACCCAAGGATGAATTTTTCCCCGATCACGTGTTGGGAAGGATCTCCCCTGTTTTTGCATATCCCGACTATGTAAGCAGGGATGACTTTTCGGGGCAAATAACGATTACCTTAACTGTAAATGACTCTTATGTTTTTCATATACCCTATAAAAAAACCAGAGAAGGGACCCAAGCTGCCACAACGGAAAGAATCTCCCTGCGCTTGAACACGCAGGTGACATACAGTCGTGACAAAAATTCGGAGAAGGTTGTCAGTGAGGTAACTGGCCTGAAAAAGTACGATTTATACATACGGCCTGTCGGACCTCAAGACACACCCTACCGGAAGACCGAAGAGGAGAAGATCTCGGGAGTACAGACCGATGTCTCCGGGGGATACATAATTCCGTATCTTCAATGGAGCAAGGAGCTTAAACTCCTCAGCTTTCAGACCAATCAGTTGATAAATGGTAGTTTGGGCTGGAAAATCCCAACAACAATTGTTGAAAGAAAATGTGTAACCCAAAGCGGAGGACAGACTGATCATGAACAATCAAGGATGGAAAGGGCATTTAATTTATTTCTGCCCTCCGCCGGTTTATCCGGGTCCCGCTGGTCGCGGGCGGTCAAGGACGCTAACATGAACAGCTATATACCTGAGGGGTGGGTTGAAACGTCATCAGCCCATGGCAACACTAATGGCTCCTTTACGCTCCCGGTTTACTCATATGATATGTTTTATTGGTATCCGGAGGGCTTTTTCAGAGGAAACGGCGACAATCCCGGGAAAGCGCCGAAGGGTATTTCGGAGATTATTTGGCGAGGGAATGTGACCGTGACATGGGCTTTGGGCGCAGTGGCCCCCAAGACGAAAATGACGCTGGAGCCGGCTGAGATCAATGAATATGAAAGCTGGATCCCGGCGCCCATCGATGATGAACGGTTTGGTTCCTCCCGCGCGCTGGCCTTTGTGGCGAAAATACAAGCCAAAGATGGGGAAAAACCCGCTGCCCCCGGGCGGATCCATTTCTGGTTGACTGATGTGAGCCAAGAAAAGGGCATCTGCACAAACTTCCCCTTGGATGGGAAGGCCGACAACGACCTTCGTTTTGCGGAAAAGCAGGATAACATAATCATTGACCCCAATAACCCCAACCATGCCTATACCAAAGAACCCTGCACCATGGCACAGGTGATTGTAGAAGGGTTGGATACGGGGGCCTACGGCAAACTCCAGGCAACTTGTGAAGAACAAGGTTTGGTGGCGGTGGATGAGCGGACCTGCGCCCATGCTATTTCCATTCCCATGGACGATAACCAAAACAAAGTGGCGGATGCCTGGGAGCGGGCCATGGGGATTTATAAATACAATTATTCCCCCACCGATGATGAGGATAACCAACCGGCAAAACAACGCCGTAACGGGGACGGATATACCCTGTATGAAGAGTACCGGGGATTTATGACGCTAAACGGTTTTGTCCGGACCAACCCCTTGCAGAAGGACTTATTTGTCCATGACCCGGATCGTGTGGTTAAGGAATGGTATGAACCGTATAATCCCGCTCAACTCAAACTGCACTACATTGACGAGAAGATGATGAAATACAATGGTGTTGCCAAGGACCCAACCAACCGGTGGGTGAACTTCAACAGTTCGGAGAAGCTTTGGTATGCCCGGCAGTATGCGTTAAATGTGGCCCTTTGGACCACCACGGATAAGACGGTTGGTGAGGCAAAATGGGTGGAACAGGACTCCGGGGATCTCTACTACATGTTTGAACAGCCGCTGAAGACAATTTATCTTGTGCGGATTGCCCCCAAGGGTTTGGAAAAATTATTGTCCGGCATTGGCAACCCATCGGTCAGGAACGATGTATATACCAAAATGCTGCGGAGTGTAACCATTCATGAGATCGGACATGGCCTAGGGATCCATCACCATATTGATGACAGGATGGGGGAGGAAACGGAAGAATCGGTGGTGAGCGGGGTGTTTGATTGTGCAATGCGGTATACGACAAAAGCTGAGGAAAAACATCCTGAGCTGTTGAAAGACCAAAACCTGTATTGTCGCGCAGGGCAAATGTGGAAGAGGGCGGAGGATGGCAAGTTTATCGATTATCCCGCTCATGACTGTTTCGGTCAGATTGACATTAAATCCGATCCATAATATAATTCCGATTTACCCTTGGCGAAGGTAAAGATGGGCTGATTTTGCCCCGGCCATTTTAAGGAGGGCTTATGGATTGAAAGCATGGGAAATATTATCGTCCCGGACGGTTTACCGCCTGGGCAGTACGGAGATGCGGGAGGAGGTCTGTCGGCACCCGGCCAAGGGCTTGCAAGCGCCGTTTTTCCGCTTGTTCCTTTTGGACTGGGTTAATGTGGTGCCCTTAACTCCTGAAGGTGAGGTCTTGCTGGTGCGCCAGTTCCGCAAGGGAATCCACGACTTTACCCTGGAATTGCCTGGTGGGACCATGGATCCGGGGGAAGACGAACCGGCTGCTGCCGGGCTCCGGGAGCTGACGGAGGAGACGGGATACCGAACCGATAAATTAATCCTCCTGGGTTGGGTGCACCCCAACCCGGCGGTGCAGAACAACAAATGCCATTTTTTCCTGGCCGAGGATGTCTACCAGGTCCAAGAGCAAAAACTGGATAAATGGGAAGAGATTGAGCTGGTGAAGATCCCCTGGGATCAGATCCCGGAGAAGATTGCTAACGGGGAGATCACCCATTCCTTGGGGGTCTTGGGGCTGATGCGGGCGAGACAGTATAAAGAGAAAAGGGTAAAGTGAAAAAAAAGAAGTGAAAAGGGCAAAATGTGAAGGGTGAAAGGTAAAGAGGAAAGGGAAAGGGGTTTTGGTAAAGGCAGGGGTCAAGGACCCTCCTGTCTTTGTTTTCGGTGCAAATAGGCAATGATTGCGGCTAAAGAGAGGATTGTCGCCAGGGCTTGGCTGAAGATGACGGCAAAGCGAGTGCCGTGGAGCCGCAGGGACGGGTCGCCGGTGAGGAGGAAGACCAGGGCGGTCCGGACAATGACCGTGAGCAAAGTGATTCCCGCCAAGGTCCGGTACTTGCCCAACCCCTGCAGGACTATGACGGCCGGAAAGCCAGTGAAGGCAAAGGGAAGCACCGCCGCCCAGCGCCGGACCTCATCGGCGATGGAGGCTCCGGGATAGAGGAGGGCGGTGATGGTTCTGGCAGCCCTGCTCACGAAGACTGCCGAACAGACGCCCAGGAAGCCCGCTGCCCACAAGAGCCTGATTAACAACGGGCGGATTTGTGACCAATCGTCCATTCTGCTCCAACGGGCGCTGCGGGGAAGCACCAGTGGCGCTAAGGGAGTCATGAGGGTGGCCGGGAGAAAAACGACAGGATAAATCATGCCCCAGAGTTGGCCCACGGCCCGGGTGGCCGCAGTCGCAGACAGGCCGGAGACCAGCAGGCGTTGGGGGATGAGCCAGCCCTCCGCCATGGACGAAGCGGTAAGTAGGAACTGGTTAAGCAAGATCAGTAACGAACTGCGGATACTCCGTCCGATCTTTGCTGTCACTGGCGGTTGGGTGCTTTGCCGGGTCGCCTGCTCCCGGAAGGCCTGCCAAGACCGGTGCAGATAGAACAATGAAGCTGCCTCTGCCAAGACAAAGCCGATGAGCAGGTTCTGGGCTGCTCCGGCCGGAGAGAAGGAGCGGTTGAAGACAGCCGCCAAGACGAAGCCGGCTTCCACCGCCAACTCCACCCATTCCGCCATGATCAAAGATCCGGGGTATCCATGTCCCTGCAGGGAGGACTGGTAGGCGATGGCCAGAGCGGTTAAAGGCAAGGCTGTCGCCATGAGATAGAAAAGGGGCAGTACCCGGGGGTCTGGATACACATAGCGGCTGAGGAGGGGCGCGGCCAGAACCAGCGCCAGACTTAAGAGGACGGCAAAGCGTAGGATTAAACGGTGGTAGGTTGCCTCCACCGCCAGGGCATTTCCTTGGTGGACGGCGGCCATTCTGGTTAGGGTCGGGCATAGGCCCAGCGTGGACAGAATACAAAGGAAACGGTAGAGCGGGAAGACCATTCCGGTCAAACCCAGGGTTTCGGCCCCTGCTTGCCCGGCGAGGACCAGCCGGTAGAGCAACTCGCCGATCTGTAACAAGATGCCACCGGTTAACAAGACAAGATAATCCCGGATAAAGCGCTGACTCATGCAATCCCCCGTTTAAACTCTTATGTCGCCGGGGGATTCTGTATGATCATGGGGACTAACCCGTGAAACGCGAAGAGATACTGGACGTTTTTTCCAAACTATGATAGAATCCTGACAAAATCCTGATAAAATAGGCAAGGAGGATATGACTGTGGACAAGACAATTCTCCTGGTGGTACAGCAATTAACTTCACCTTTGGCGGATGCCTTTTTTATTCTCATGTCCCGCTTGGGTGAAGTCGTTTTTTATCTGCCGTTCATTGCCATCGTATACTGGTGCGGGAGCCGGCGGTCGGGCGCCCGGCTGGTGCTGGCGATATTTTTCTCCGGCATGGTGAATACGGGGTTAAAATTGCTTTTCATGCGGCCGCGGCCCATCGGCGTTGAGGGGGTGCGCTCCCTTTATACCGGTTCCGCCGGCGGCACTTCTTTTCCCAGCGGCCATACCCAGCAATCCGCCGCGTTCTGGCGGACGCTTGTGCTGCTTTATCCCCGTCGGCTGTGGGCATGGCTGGGTACGCTTATTGTGCTGTTGGTGGGGATTTCCCGGATTTATCTAGGTGTTCATTGGCCCAGTGATGTCCTGGCCGGTTTGGTCATTGGTTGTCTGGTGGCGTCGGGTGTGGAATATTGCGAGAAAAAGATCTCCCTTGTCTGGTTAAACCGGATCGCGCTACTGATTGCTGTTTTGGGTAGTATTGGCTCGTTAGTTGCGAAAAGTGCCATTGACATTCTGATTAGCGGGTTTTACACCGGGTCCCTCCTTGGTTTGCTCGGGGAAAGCGGGGAAGGACAAGGGCGCCGGCCCGCTCCGTGGCAGGTGGCGGCCCGCTTGTTGGTGGGCTTTGTTGGGCTTTGGCTGGTGTGGGCTTGCCTGCCCTGGGGGTCGTCCCTTACTCTCAGTTATTTTCGGGCTTTGGCCACAAGTTTATGGATGACGGCCGGGGCGCCTTGGCTCTTCCGCCGGCTTAAGCTGGAGGAGTAAGGGGGAAATTGCCGGGCCCCAGGGAAAAGCCCCGGAGACTGTCGAACCGGCAGGAGATCCGGGCGTTTGTCGGGAATATTCTCTTGGTTAAAAAGGGGGGAGTCGTTTGGCGGTGATCGGTATTTTACCCCATTTAAAGAAGGACGGTGTGATTCCGGCTACGGCCCGGCTGGCCGAACTTTTGACCAAAGCGGGTTTCACGGTCCTCATGACCGAGGCCGATGCCAACCAGATCGGCCGGCCGGAAGCGGCTGTTTCTGTGGATGAACTTAAAAACCGCTGTGAGCTCGTGATTGTTCTGGGCGGTGACGGTTCCCTCTTATACGGCGCCCAGATATTGTATCCCCGCGCCATCCCGATGTTTGGCATTAACCTGGGGCATCTGGGCTTTCTCACCGAGTTTGAGGCGGGACAGATGGAAGAGGTCGTCCGGCTGGTGCAAGAAGGGAAGTTTTTCTGTGAAGACCGGACGATGGTCCGGGCGGAAGTGATCAGAAGCGGACAAGTGGCCGCAGAGTTGGTGGGGTTGAATGACATTGTCATCGCCAAGGCCACGGTCTCCCGGATCTTGAAGATGCGGGCCAGTATTGACGGGCAGTTTTTGGCGGATTATCCGGCGGACGGATTAATCGTGGCCACACCCACCGGCTCGACGGCCTACTCCCTTTCGGCCGGCGGCCCCATCCTGGACCCAAGGCTGTCCGCCCTGATTTTAAACCCCATCTGTGCCCATTCCTTGTTTGCCTTACCCCTGGTGGTGGGGGGAGGCTCCAGCATTGAAATTACTTTTGCCGCCATCCCCGGCGAGGTGCGGTTGATCGCCGACGGACAGGTGAGTGTAGATTTAACGGGCGATGATTTGATCCGGTTCACCACTGCACCCCATCCCACCCGTTTCGCCCGTTTTCGGGCCCGTAGTTTTTATCAGATTTTACGCGACCGGGTACAGGCCGGGAAACTCTGATTGTTCCGGGACGGTTGAGCTTTTAGGAGGGAGAACATGAAAGCACAACGCCATGCACTGATCCTGACGTTGATCCGGGAATATCCCGTCGGGACCCAGGAGGAACTGGGGGAACTGTTGCGGGCGGAAGGGGTTGAGGTGACCCAGGCCACTTTGTCCCGGGACATTAAAGAGTTGGGTCTGGCCAAAAAGGTCATGCCCGACGGCAGTTACCGTTATGCCTTGCCCGGCGAGAAGGCCGTAGCGGATGTGCTGCGCCGAGCGGAACGGGTCTTCCAGGACGCAGTGGTCAATATCGACCACACCGAAAACCTGATTGTTATCAAGACTTTGAACGGAACAGCGCAGGGAGTGGCGGCCGCCCTGGATGATCTGGAATGGAGCGAGATCATGGGTACCATCGCTGGGGATGATACGATTCTGGTGATTGTCCGCAAGCGCGATCAGGTGGCTGCGGTTTTGGAACAATTGCACAAACTGAGGAGGTAGGCCCATGCTGCGGGAACTGTCCGTCGCCAACCTGGCTTTGATTGAGCGGCTGCGCATCGAATTCGAGCCCGGGCTGAACATCCTGACCGGTGAGACCGGCGCGGGTAAATCCATCATTATTGACGCGGTGGGGCTGGCCTTGGGCGGACGGTTCTCCGGCGAAATGGTCCGGGCGGAGGCCGACGCCCTGCAAGTGGAGGCCGTCTTTGAACTAGAGGAACCGGAGAAATTCCGCCCTGCCCTGGATGAACTGGGTATTGAACTTGGTGACGACCACCTCTTGATCCTCAGCCGGGAGGCGGGCAGCAGCGGCCGGAACCGCTGCCGGATCAACGGCCAGACCGTTACCGTCTCTACTTTGGCGAAGGTCGGCACCATGTTAATGGATATCCACGGGCAACATGAACACCAATCGCTGCTGATTAACGAGAAACAACTGGCCATTCTGGATGCCTTTGGCGGCAAATCCTTGGCGGAAGCGGCCGGACAGGTGGCGGAGGCCTATGAACGGTGGCGCTGGCTCCGGCAGGAGTTGGCCCGCTTGGACGGGGACATTGAAGACCGGGCCCGCCGGATGGAACTGCTAAACTTCCAGTTGCAAGAGATCACCGAGGCGCAGCTGACCCCTGGTGAGGATGGGGAATTGGCGCAGGAACGGGCGATCCTGGCCGGAGCGGAAAAGCTCTACGCGGCTGCAGCCGAAAGTTACCAGAGGCTTTACGGCGGGGAAGCGGGCGACTGTGTCCTGGACCAACTGGCTGCTGTGGAACGGGCCTTAATGTCGGCGGTGGAGATCGATCCCAAACTGGCCCCGGTTGTCGAGTTGATCCGGGAGGCCGCTTGTCAGGCGGAGGAAGCCGCCCATGAGATCCGGAGATACCGAGATGCCATCCCCTTTAACCCGGAACGGTTGGAGGAGGTGGAGCGGCGGTTGGATCTCCTGACCAAACTCAAAAAGAAATACGGGCAGACGGTCGACGAGATCCTGGCGTACGCCGATAAGATCCGAGCGGAGCTGGACGAGGTGGAGAACCGGGACGTGCGCCGGGCGGAACTGGAGCGGGAGTTGGCAGAGGTCCAGGAACGGCTGGCAACGGCGGCGCTCACTCTTTCCAGATTGCGGCGGGAGGCCGCCGACAGGCTGGAGCAGGCGGTGACGGCCCAATTGGCCGAGTTGAACATGGGGCGGACTGCCTTTACCGTGGAACTCAGCCGTACCGAGACAGCCGATGGGTTGCCTTTGGCCGACGGCCGATGGGCGATTACCGCTTCGGGTCTTGACCATGCTGAGTTTTTGGTCGCTCCCAATGTGGGCGAAGGCGCTAAACCATTGGCCAAAATCGCCTCCGGGGGCGAACTTTCCCGGATTATGCTGGCCATCAAGGCCATCCTGGCCGAGGTGGATGCCATTCCCACCATGGTTTTTGACGAGATTGATACGGGGATCGGGGGCCGAACCGCCCAGGCGGTGGCGGAGAAACTGCTCCTGATTGCCCGGTCCCGTCAGGTGATCTGTGTGACCCACCTGCCGCAAATCGCCAGCATGGCCCACCGCCATCTCTACATCGAGAAGACTACCGACGGCGCCAGAACCAGAGTGAATGTACGGCCCCTGGAGATGCAAGGGCGGGTGGACGAGTTGGCGCGGATGCTTGGCGGAGCGGAAGTGACGGAGACCACTCGCCGTCACGCCCAGGAGATGCTGGCCCTGGCGGAGACCGTCCGCCTGCGGAAGGTGGGGAAAAAGCTGTAAACGCTCAACGGATTTTTGGGCGTAAAGATTTATTGGGTTACTGTTTAGCCCTGGGGAAAGGGATGGCCCCGGTGATCTTTGAAAAATTACGTCAGGAGGGATGACAGCATGATTGATCTCTCCAGACAGCAAAGATGGGTCATAATTGCGGTAGTTTGCGCTTTTGTCGTCGGGGCCGCGGTACTTACGGCCCGGAGCGGCCTGGGCCGCCAGGCGGAGGTATATTCCCTGGAAGAGCCGGCTGAACAAGTGGGGGAACAAGTCCGGGAGGAACCGGCAACCATTACTTGCACGGAGGATAACCCGGTCCAGGTAGTCTCCAATATCTGTTTCGTCCATGTCTGCGGTGCAGTGCAAAACCCTGGTGTTTACCAACTGCCGGAGGGCGCCCGCTGTTTCCAGGCGATTGAGGCGGCCGGCGGGGCAACACCGGAGGCGGATACCGCCGCCATCAATTTAGCTGCCAAGATCGTGGACGGGGAGCAGATTTACCTGCCCAAGCGGGGTGAGGCTTCCCCGGCAGCAAGCCGGACGGCCTCCGGAGGGCGTCCGATCAAGAAGAAGGAAGCGGCCAGGCCATCCTGGCCCTTGGATCTCAATACGGCCACTGCCGACCAGTTGGAAGCGGTTCCGGGCATCGGGCCGGCTATGGCTGCCCGCATCTTGGCCTACCGGGCGGAGAAGGGTCGTTTCACCAGCCTGGACCAGTTAACGGAAGTGCCGGGGATAGGTAACAAACGCCTGGCCCAACTCCGTGCTTACCTATGCGTGCGTTAATCCGGAACCGCCCCTTGCTGGGGGCGGCCCTCTGTTTTGGCGGCGGCATCCACGGGGCGGTGGTGACCGGTTGGGCGCCGGCAGTCTTTGGCCTGCTTACGGCTGCAGCATGTTTGTTTGGTGTGATCCGCCTGCGCCGGGACCGGCGGCCCCTGGTCATTTTGTTTACGGTAATTTTTTTGTCAGGTGCTCTCTTGAGTTCCGCCGCTCGGTTTGCTTGGCGCACCGCGTCTTGCCAAGCGGCCAACAGGCTGAAGGCGGAGAAAATTTTTACCGCCGTGGTGACCGGGGAGCCAAAACAGGCGGGGGATTTCCAGCGCCTCCCCCTAAAGCTGCAGGTGGCCGGGGGACGGCGGATGCCTTTGCTCCTTGTGGAAGGAGAACTGGCCGGTGCCGTAAGAACGCCTATGCCCGGCACCATCCTGTCCGTCCGGGGACGCTTTCAAAGGGGCTTTTCCGGGCGCTGGCCCGGCCGGCAGGAACGCCAAGGTTATTTGGGTACGCTTAAGATTACAAGCTTTACAATATTGGGACGCCGGACCGGTTGGCGGGAGGGCCTTTGGCAGCTGAAAGACAAGCTAAAAGCTGTCGGCCGGCAAACCCTGGCTCCGGCAGAAGCGGCAATGCTCCATGCCATGGTCTACGGCGATGATCCGGAGGATGCCGCTGTAACTGAGGCCATGCGCCGCGTGGGCGTGGTCCACCTGTTGACCGTCAGCGGGCTGCATGTGGGCTTTCTGGTCATGTTGCTCATGGGCTGCGGGGCAGCCCTGCATATACCCCGCCGTCTCCTCTGCCTCTTGGTCATGTTGGCGGTGGCCTTGTACATTATTATGGTGGGCGCCCGGCCTCCGGCGGTGCGGGCGGGTTTGCTGTCAGGACTGCTTCTGTTGGGATTGGCCCGGGAACGGACCACCGACGGCCTCAATCTCTTGGCTGCCGTCGCCCTGGTGATGTTGGCCCTGCGCCCCTTGGATCTCTATGATCCCGGTTTCCAAATGTCCTTTGCGGCCTGTGCCGGGATCGGCGGCCTTTTTAGCCGCTGGCGCAAGCATGTCCCCGCCCGTTGGCGCACCTTGGCTGATCCGTTGTTGGTCTGTCTGGCGGCGCAAGTGGGGGTGGCGCCGGTGGTGGCCTACTACTTCGCCACCTTTTCTTGGGCGGGGATCCTGGTCAATCCATTAGTGGTACCCTTGGGCTCTTTGGTTGTGCAGTTGGGCATGGTAGCGGGGGTTTTGGGCCGCCTGTGGCTGCCGGCCGGGGTCGCGCTCAATGCTTGTGTCAGCTTGCTCTTGCAGCTGCTTAACGCCATTGTGGCCTGGTTTGACCGGTGGGCCGAGCCTGTTGGGGTATCTACGGCCGCCTGGTGGGCCATGCTGCTGTTGGTAGCCGGGATCTGGCGGGCGACCTGGGGGCCGCCGCTCAATCCGGTGACGGGAAAGAGACGAAACTGGCCCATCCTGGCCTGGGTCCTGCTTCTGTCTGGGCTGATCTTGTTGCCCGTGGCCAGTGCCTTGGCCCGGCCCGGCCTGGGGATGACGGTGGAAATTCTCCCGGTTGGCCAGGGGGATTGTATCCTCATTACCTCACCGGAGGGCCGGCGGGTCCTTGTTGACGGGGGAGAACAAGAGGCCTATTACCGGGTGATCCGGCCGTACTTACAGAAACGGGGCATCCGCCGGCTGGACCTGGTGGTGGCCACCCATGCCCACTCCGACCATTTGGGCGGGCTTGTCTGCTTGTTGAAGGATGCCGGGATCCGGACGGACCGGATCATGGAACCGGGTGTGTTACACAATACCCAACTTTACACGAATTTTCTCCGCCAGATCAAAATCCGGCGGATTCCCTATACAAAAGGACGCCGGGGGACCAGCTTTCGCCTGGGCAGCAAGATTACCGGGGAAGTGCTGTGGCCCCTGCGGACCGGCGGGGTCTATCAAGAACTCAATGACAGTTCCATTGTTCTCCGTTTAACCTATGGGGACTGGCGGGTGTTGCTGACGGGAGACGCGGGGCATACGGTGGAAGCGCAGCTCCAGTCGTTGGAGGGGGTAAAGCTCCGCGCCCACCTGCTCAAAGTCGGTCACCATGGGAGCAAGGACGCCACCGGGACTGCTTTTCTCCGGGCCGTGGGGCCCCGGGTGGCGGTGATCTGTGTCGGCCGCGGAAATGTCTTCGGGCACCCGGCGCCGGAGGTGCTAACCACATTGAGACGGGCGGGCGCCACCATCTACCGGACGGACCGGCACGGCCTGATCCGCGCCCATTTCACTGGGAAGCGGTTAAAAATCTACCGGGAGGTCACACCATGACGCCACAAGAATTGCTTATCCGTTGCCGCCGGGCGGGAGTGTCCAATGTCCTGTGCTTCCTGGGCGAGGAGAAGTTCTGGTTTAATGAATGCCTGTTGGAGATAGAGAAGATTTTGTTCCCTGAGGGAGGGCAGGACTTTGGCAAGGTGGTCTTTGCCGCGCAGGGGCTGGAACCAGCGGTGATCCTGGGGGAGTTGGCCACGCCGCCGTTCTTTGGCGGCGCCCGGCTCCTGGTGATCCGTGGGCTGGAGAAGGCCACCGCTGCGGTGGATGAGGCTTTGTATAAAGGGTTGGACCGGCTGGCGGCTGGGACCTATCTGGTTCTGGAGGGCGATAAGTTGGACGGCCGACGCCACCTGGCCAAGGCCCTGGAAGCCCGGCAAGCCGTTGTTGATTGTGCACCGATGAAACCAAAACAAGCCCAGGAGTGGGTGGTGGAAGAAGGTCGCAGGCAGGGTGTGGCGATTCTGCCGCAGATTGCCAGGACGCTCATTGAGCGTAAAGGGACGTCACCGGGGATCCTCCGGGAGGAAGTGGCCAAGGCTGCAGTTTACCAAGGGCAAGGCGGCCATATTACCGCCGAGGAGTGGGACGCGCTAATTGGTGGCGCCACCGAGACCAATATCTTCGGTATGTTGGATGGTGTAGCCCGGGGTGAGACGGGGCGGGCTCTGACCCTCTTGGAACAGTTGATCCGTATGGGTGAAGCGGAGATGAGAATCCTCTATATGATTGGGAATCACTTGCACCAACTGGTTTGGGCCTTGACCCTCCGGCAGGCCGGGGGGGATGTCCGCCGGCTCCAGCAGGAACTGGTCCTCCATCCCTATACGGCGCAGAAGATCTGGGAGCAGGCAAAGGCTTTCGACCTTTCCTACCTGGCTAAGGCCATTGAGCGGGTACTCCGGGCGGAGTATAAAATCAAAACCGGGCAAGGCGACCCCCGTTGGGAACTGGAGATGGCCGTCATTGATCTGACCACCGGCCTGTAAATTGCGGCGGGGCTTTTACCCGGCTTCTTGCCGAACGATACAGGGAAAACAAAAACACCATGCCTTTACTTGGCATGGTGTTTGATCATTCTTACCCTATATTATTATTATGCATCGACTTAAGCTTGGACTTGGGCTTGCTGAGCAGCGTTCAACTTCTTAGCCAACCGGGATTTTTTGCGGGCGGCTTTATTCTTGTGGATCAAACCTTTGCTGGCCGCTTGATCCAAAGCCTTCGCGGTCTTGGGCAGCAAATTGGCGGCAGCGGTGGCGTCGGTGGCTAAGGTCTGATCGAATTTCTTCAAAGCGGTTCTCAAGGTGGAACGTTGCGACATATTGCGGGCGCGTTTCGTTGCGGCAATTTTTACCCGTTTTTCGGCGGACTTAATATTGGGCATTGACTTCACCTCCTTGAGATAACCTTACATCAAAATGCACAGACTATATTTTACCCTGAAATTCTTGGGAATGCAAGATAAAGTTTATAATAACCGTTTTAACTGGGTTTTGCCCCGCCTGGCCACGGGTTTTATCCGGCGCTTTTATCTCGCCCAAGGTCAAAGCTTACAGGCAGAGGGGATAAAAGGCGGCAGCCTGGGGAAAATACAGGCTAAGAGCGGAAAGGTGGTGAAGAAGATGCTGGGTATGATCATCCGGTTTATCGTGTCCGCATTGGTGCTGATGTTTGTGGGCTTTGTAGTTCCCGGCTTCCGGGTCGGCGGTTTCGGCGGAGCATTGGTGGCCTCGGTCATCATTGCGCTCCTGGGATATTTGGCGGAGAAATTATTTGGCCGGAACGTATCGCCCCAAAGCCGTGGTATTGTTGGCTTCCTCACATCGGCCGTGGTTATCTATTTAACCCAATTTATCGTCAGCGGGGTTAGGGTGACGGTGGTTGGCGCGCTGCTGTCGGCGCTGGTGATTGGGATTATTGATGCGTTCGTCCCCACGGAGCTTCGCTAGGAGGGGAGAATGATGTTGGACGCTGAGAAGACGGGACAAGGCTTGGATCAACTGTTGGATCTGGGGCGGATCCGGACGGATCTGGCCATGGAAGCCCGGGAACTGGCTCTGAAGGGGCAGCAGGAATTGCCCGGGGTGCAGACCAGGACGGAACAACGGGGTGATGTCCTGATCAACCGGGTTTTGGTTCAGACCCCGGAGGCCGGGCGGATGATGGGTAAACAACCGGGGTATTATGTGACCTTGGAAGCGGAAACGCTGCGTAGCAGGGACAGGGACCGGCTGGAGGAGGTCAGCCAGGCCTTGGCTGAGGAGATCCGGGGTTTCCTCAAACACCTGAATATCCCGGAAGATGCCTTGGGAATGGTGGTGGGGCTGGGCAACTGGA
>DGDV01000043.1:11053-11370 GCA_002385625.1 Firmicutes bacterium UBA3943 | reverse complement strand
GGGGCTGGGCAACTGGAATGCCACACCTGATGCCTTGGGGCCGCGGGTGGTGGGGAAGATCTTGGTCACGCGCCACCTCTTTTCCGCTTCTCCCCCGGAGAAGCGAGGGGCTTTGCGCCCGGTCTGTGCCATCGCCCCGGGCGTCTTGGGGATTACGGGCATGGAGACCGGTGAGATCGTGGCCTCCCTGGTGCAACGGGTGCGTCCCCGTTTCTTAGTGGTGGTTGATGCCTTGGCTTCCCGGAGCACAGCCCGGCTGGGGACAACCGTACAACTGGCTGATACCGGCATCAGTCCCGGTTCGGGCATTGGCAACA
>DGDV01000043.1:0-10921 GCA_002385625.1 Firmicutes bacterium UBA3943 | reverse complement strand
CACTATCATCTTCGTCGGCAGCGCCAGATGTGTATAAGAGACAGGTCCCGGTTCGGGCATTGGCAACAAACGGGTGGGCATTACCCCCGAGACCATGGGTATTCCCGTGCTGGCGGTGGGCGTACCGACGGTGGTGGATGCAGTTACCATTGTCCATGATGCCCTGGATCAGATTACCGGGGGTGCAGGCGGGGCCGGGGTCTCGCCGCCACAGAAGCGGGAGGCGGTCCAAAGGGTGCTCCATCCATATTTACGGGATTTGATCGTTACCCCGAAGGAGGTGGATGTCTTGATTGAGGACATCACCAAGGTGGTGGCGGGAGCCCTGAACATTGCCCTTCATCCAGGGGTTACCCCCGAGGAGGTCTTCCGTTACCTTCAGTAGCCACGGCTTGCTTTGAACGGACGCAGGAACGGCTTGCGTTCGTTTTATTTATGTTGCCCGGTACATAAGCGCCTGCTCCGTCTCATAAGATCGATTGGGGGGTGGGCGGATGCCGCGCTGGACCTTGCCCCGGCAGGCGTTGCAGAATTTCCTGGCTTATCAAGGAGTTTTGCTTGTGGTGGTAGTCATTGCCGGTTTGGGGCTTCGCCTGTGGCAACGGCCAGCGGTGGTGCCGGCCATGGGCGGGGGCTGGAGCAAGCTGGTTCGGGTGGGCGGTGGTGAGATCTGTGGCTTATGGGAGATGGATTTGGGCTTGGGGCGGGGCCTGTTGCACCAGGCCATTCCTTATTTAAAACGGCGCAATCAACCCCAAACTGTTTATGGACAACCCAGGGGTTTTTTCCGGGCATTTATAGACCTGACCAGCGATATTGACTTTGCCAAGCCCAAATCTGTTTTAAACCGGCAACTCCCGCCCTTACGCCGGTTTTCCCTGCCGGAAAAATTGGTGCGACGCCCGCAAGCTCCCGGGCCGACCCCGGCCGAGGCAACACCGCTGGTTCGACGGGATTGGGGCAAGGCGCCCCTTGTGGCCATTTATCATACCCATACTTCCGAGTCTTATCTGCCCGATACCGGTGCACCCCGGACCAAAGGGACGCCGGGTGGGGTGGTGCGGGTGGGTGAAGAACTGGCCAAGACCTTGTGGGAGGCGTACGGAATCCCTGTGGTGCATAACCGAACCATCCACGACTATCCCACCTTCCGCATGTCCTATGTGAATTCGTGTGAGACCGCCGAAGAGTTGGTGCGGACCTATCCTGGCCTGCGGGTGGTGATTGACCTGCACCGCGATGCCTATCAGGGCGGGAAGATGGATAATTATACCACGCAAATAAACGGGGTGCCCACATCGCGGGTGATGATCGTGGTGGGCTCGGATAAGCTGGGCCTGCCCCATCCCCATTGGCGGGAGAACCTCCGCTTTGCCCAGGAACTGCATGGGATCATGGAGCAGTTGTACCCCGGCCTATCCCGGGGGGTGCGGCTGAGGGAAGACGGCCGGTGGAACCAGCATGTGCACCCCCATGCGGTAATTTTGGAGATTGGCGAGGTGCATCATTCAGAAGCGGAGGCACGGGCTGCGGCCCAATGCATTGCCCGGGTCTTGCAGGAGTTTTTGTTAAAGGAGGAGTCCTAGGCTTAGGGGGCGACAAGGTTACACGACAATTTGGTGAAAACTTCCGTGGCGAGAAGGAGTTCGCCAGCGGACGGGGAATGATAAAACTTTATGGGACAAGAGGCGCCTTTGGCGCAATGGTAGAAAGGAAGGACAAAATGGAGCAGCAACCCACCACTTCACAAAGGGCAACTAAGGCGGCGGGGATGATCGCCGGTATGATCCTGTTCAGTCGTTTGCTGGGCTTTGTGCGGGAGACCATATCCGGGCGTCTGTTTAACAGGGCGGAGACCGATGCATTCTTTGCGGCCTTCGGGATTCCCGATTTCATGTATTACCTGCTGGTTGGAGGGGCGTTGTCTGCGGCGTTCATTCCTTTATTCACGGAGTATTTAACCCGTAATGAAGAAGAAGAAGGCTGGCGCATGGCCAGTACTTTTATTAATTTCACCGTTCTTCTTTTATTGAGCCTTACGGTTTTGGGCATGATCTTTTCCCGGCAATTGGCTCCTTTGGAGGCCCATGGGTTTGAAGGGGAAAAGTTGGAGTTGTTGATTGCGCTGACCAGGGTCATGTTTCCGGCGGTGTTCTTTACTGCTTTGGCCGGGCTAATGGGCGGGGTTCTCAATTCCTACCAGCATTTTTTCGCCCCGGCCTTAGGACCGGTGGTTTATAATGTGGGCATTATTATGGGCGCCTATTTTCTGGGCCCCCGGTATGGTATCTTCGGAATGGCAGTGGGTGTGGTAGTGGGGGCGGCGGCCAACTTCCTGACCCAGGCCTGTTATGCGGCGCGGCTGACCAGGGGTTATTTACCCGGTTATATCAATCTCAAACACCCGGGCATCCGCCGGATGTTCCTGTTGATGATCCCGGCCCTCCTGGGGCTGTCGGCGACACAGCTCAATATTTTGGTGACAAATACTATGGCTTCGGTCTTGAAGGAGGGTAGCATCACGGCTTTGCGCTTTGCCAACCGCCTGATCCTCCTGCCGCTGGGGATCTTTGCTATGGCGATTTCCACAGCATTTTTCCCGACCTTGTCCCGGTTAACGGCGGAAGGCAAATGGGAGGAGTTTCGGCGGACACTGGCTATGGGGATCCGGATGATCCTGTTTGTGACAATTCCTTCGGCTGTGGGCTTTTTGCTGTTGCGGGTGGAGATTGTGCGGCTGTTGTTTGAGGGGCAGAAGTTTACGCCCGCCCATACCCAAGCTACCGCTTATGCCTTGGCCTTTTATTGCCTTGGCCTGTTTGCCCACGGGGCGATTCAGCTCTTGCCCAGGGGCTTCTATTCTTTGAAAGATACGAAGACACCGGTGCTGATTACCGTTGTGACGGTAATTATCAGTATTGCTTTGAACTATTTGTTCCTGCGCTTTACCAACCTGCAGCACGGGGGATTTGCTCTGTCCTTCTCGATCATGGGGATCTTGAATATGGCGCTCTCCCTGTACTTCCTGCGCCGGAAGGTGGGAGGGATCGACGGACGCAACATGGCCAAGACTTTCCTCCAAGCCAGTTTGGCTGCAGCTGTGATGGGACTGGCCCTGGCTTGGTGCAAGCCCTGGCTTGCTGCGACCATGGCGGGCCTCCGGTCGCTCCTGGTCGGTCGGGGGGTGTCCTTGGATTTGGGCGACCTGGGGCTTGTGGCGGTTGCCATGACAGTGGGTGTTGGCGTGTATTTTGGTATGGCGTATTTGTTGAGGATGGATGAGGTAAAGCTGCTTGGTCAGATCTTACGTAGGCGGAAAAGGCGAGCGTAGGGAAGAGACAAGCTTAGGAGAGGAGAGTTGAGATGGGTTTGGCAGAGATTTTTTTCCATGCCTGGGGGGCAGGTTTTTCCGGCGCGGTGATGCCGGGGCCGCTGTTGGCGGTGGATATTCGCGAGAGTTATCGGCGCGGAGCCTGGGCGGGTTCCTTGTTGGTTTTGGGCCATGCCCTGCTGGAGACGGTGTTGGTGGTGGGGTTGGTCTGGGGCTTGGACCGTTGGATCCGGCTGGAGGTGACTCGCGGCATTTTGGGCCTGTTGGGTGGCGGGCTCTTGCTGTGGATGGCTTGGGGGATGTTGCGTAACGGTGGTAAGGAGGGGTTGGAGCTTACGGCCAGCGAGGATACTGCTGGTGGTGGGATGCATCCGGTGTTGGCGGGGGTGGTTGTTTCCTGCTCGAACCCCTATTGGAGTTTGTGGTGGGCCACGATTGGCCTGGGGATGTTGGTTCGAGCCCAGGAGGCGGGCGGTTTTGGGGTGGCCCTGTTCCTGGTGGGGCATCTGTTGGCGGACTTTGTTTGGTATTCAGGTATTTCTGTGGTGATTGCCAAGGGGCGGCAGGTGATTCCGACCCGGTTTTTCCGGGGATTGATCGTGGTTTGTGGGGTGTTTCTTGTTTATCTGGCGGTTACGGAGTTTATTCCTTTGGGCATGAACGCGTTGGGTGTTACAGCATGGTTGCGAGGGTTGATATAGGCGTCGTGTTGTGATGTATTCTGTTAGTTTGCCGTTGTGGGTTGGAGTTTTGTGTATTGCCGGATTGGCCCAGGGGCGGGCGTCTGACGCCGCGAGTCTATTCAAAGAAGCAATGCCCAACCAATCCGGCAAGGTACCAACCCGGCGTCCATGCCGGGGGATGCTCGATGGGTTACAGTGGAATGTAACGTTGTCTACACTCGATTCATCCGTGGGGTTAGCAATGGCTTTCTCAGAAATACCGGCCAGGGAGGCCGGTAAGCGCCGAATTAGTTCAAGGATGAACGTTGAGGTCGCCCTGCAACAGGCCTTCTTCCAGGCAGGCAGAAGGCCAGGGACGGCGGCGACATGCAAGAAACCCTGGATGAATGAAGGAGGCCCCGGAACCATGGGGTTTCCTAGGGTCGGGGGATTCCAAAGGGTTTCCGACCAAACCCTTTGGCCCTGGAGGGCGTGGGAGGGGTGGGGAGCCGCCTCCCACCATGAATGAATGCCTTGCGTAAAGACCACTTGAAATGCTATAATCAATGACGTTATCAGAACCCGGAGCCACGCTTCGGGTCGTCTTCTTATTCTTGAATGGGCTGCCGGCCCTGCCGGCTCCCGGAGAGGTGGTACCTGGTGTCTCAAAGCCATATCCGTAATTTCTGCATCATTGCCCATATCGATCACGGCAAGTCAACCCTGGCCGACCGTCTCCTGGAGTATACCGGAGCTTTGTCCCAGCGGGAGATGACTGAACAGGTGCTGGACTCCATGGACTTAGAGCGTGAACGGGGCATTACCATTAAAGCCCAGTCGGTGCACCTCGTTTACCGGGCCCGGAATGGGCAGGAATATTCCTTGAACCTGATTGACACACCAGGCCATGTCGATTTTACCTATGAGGTTTCTCGGTCGTTGGCCGCCTGTGAAGGTGCGATCCTGGTGGTCGACGCCACCCAGGGAGTGGAGGCGCAGACCATTGCCAACCTTTATTTGGCCTTGGAACACGATCTGGAAATTATTCCTGTCATCAATAAGGTGGACTTGCCCAGCGCCGAACCGGAGCGGGTGAAGCGGGAGATCGAGGAGATTATCGGCCTGGATCCGGAATCTTGTATCTTGGCCAGCGCCAAGACGGGCCTGGGGACGGAGGAGATCCTGGAGGCCATCGTGGAACGAATTCCCCCGCCGCAAGGTGCGCTGGAGGAACCCCTCCGGGCCTTGATCTTTGACTCGTTGTACGATTCCTATAAAGGTGTCATTGCCTATGTTCGGGTTAAAAACGGCGCCATCGCCGTGGGCGACACGATCCGAATGATGGCGACAGGGAAAGAATTTGAAGTAACAGAGCTGGGGATTTTCCGGCCGAGCATGACCTCGGTGGATCGGTTGAACTGCGGTGAGGTCGGTTGCGTCATTGCCAACATTAAAAATGTCAAGGATACACAGGTGGGGGATACCATCACCCGGGCGGAACGGCCCGCTGCCGAACCGCTGCCGGGTTACCGGCCGGTTCAGCCCATGGTCTACTGCGGGCTTTACCCGGTGGATAACGCGGATTACGGTGAACTGAGGGATGCCTTGGAGAAGTTGAAGTTGAACGATGCGGCCCTGGTCTTTGAGCCGGAAACCTCCGCCGCTTTGGGCTTTGGTTTTCGCTGCGGATTCTTGGGCTTGCTGCACATGGAGATTATCCAGGAGCGCTTGGAACGGGAGTATGATCTAAAGCTCATCGCCACAGCGCCCAGCGTGGTGTACCACTGCTATCTGACGGACGGGAAGATGTTGAAGGTCAGCAACCCGGCGGAGATGCCGCCGGTGGGCAAGATCGACCGTTTGGAGGAGCCCTTTGTCAAAGGGACCATTTTCCTCCCGGCGGATTTTGTGGGGACCATCATGGAGCTATGCCAGGAGCGCCGGGGTGTTTTCCAGACCATGGAGTACCTGACCGCCACCCGGGTGATGCTCGTCTACCATTTGCCGTTGGCCGAGATTTTAATGGACTTCTTTGACAAGCTGAAATCCCGTTCCCGGGGTTATGCCTCCTTTGACTACGAGTACATCGGTCATCGCCAGTCAGATCTGGTGCGGCTGGACATTCACCTCAACGAAAAGCCCGTTGACGCCCTTTCCGCCATTGTGCACAGGGATAAAGCATATAACCGCGGCCGTCAATTGGCGGAGAAACTGAAGGAGATCATTCCCAGGCAGATGTTTGAGGTGCCGATCCAGGCGGTGGTTGGTAATAAGGTTATTGCCCGGGAGACGATTAAAGCCATGCGTAAAGACGTGCTGGCCAAGTGTTATGGTGGCGACATCAGCCGGAAACGGAAGTTGTTGGAAAAGCAAAAAGAGGGTAAGAAGCGGATGAAACAATTGGGGTCGGTGGAAGTGCCGCAGGAGGCTTTCCTGGCGGTGCTGAAAATCGAGGACTGACCAGTTGCCGATTGCTTCATTAAGAAACGACAACAGATGCGGAATAGGGAGTGGATAAAGCCACTTCCTATTTATTTTGTTGAAAAAAGCCCCCGATGGTTCTCCGGGCGTCAAAGATGGTGATAAAGGCATTGGGACTGAGCTCGTCGAGGAGTTTGTATAAAATGGGCAGTTTCTTTCGTTGTAATGTGATACGGAGTACATTGCGGGGACCGTCCCGTCCCTCGCCCCTAAGCAGCGTGACGCCAAATTTGTGTTTGCGCAGCTCCCGGGCAAGCTCTTCGCCATCCCCCTTTGGTATAACTTCCGCCAGGAGAAAACCGACGGCCAGGCGGTCTTCGATCAAACTGCCCACAATGGTGCCCATGGCAAAGCCCAGGGCATATACTACCAGGTTTAAAGGGGTATCCAAATGGTTGACGACCCGATTGAGAGCCAGAATATAAATGATGATCTCGAAAAAGCCGAGGGTGGCAGCGACCAAGCGATGGGCGCGCATTACCATTAGAACACGGATGGTGGCCAGGCTAACGTCGGTGACCCGAGCGAAGAAGATGAAGGCAAGATCGATGAGGATGGACATGAATGCCACCTGCCTTTTTGGTATTAAGCTAGGAAATTGCTTCTTCTTTGTTTAGAATGCGGGAAAAACAGGGTTTTGACCGAAAGGATTCGGCCTGCAAGGGGACGAAATAGGTGGAGAGGTAATCCTTGGTTGAATGTTGTCCTAAATTGTGACGGGCCGCCTCACCCCGGTTAGGAGGCTGTTATGAGAGAATTAGCCATCTATGTGCATTTTCCCTTCTGCCAAAAGCGCTGCGCTTATTGTGACTTTCCGTCCTCCGCCGGGAAAGAGGGCTTGATCCCCCCTTATTTGGCGGCGGTGGCCCGGGAGTTTGCGGCGGAGGAAGTTCACTGGGCAGAGTCTCTTTTCCCCACCGTTTTCTTTGGTGGAGGAACGCCAAGCTTGGCGCCGCCGGATGAACTCATCCGCCTGCTTGAAACCTTCCGGGCCACGGGGCGGTTGGCGGAGGGGGCCGAGGTGACCCTGGAGGCCAACCCCGGGACGGTGGACCGGGCAAAGCTGGCTGCTTTGCGGGCGGCGGGGTTCAATCGCCTCAGCCTTGGTGTGCAATGCCGGGATGATGGGTTGTTGAAGCTGCTTGGCCGCATCCATGACCGGAGGCAGGCAGAGGCGGCGGTGGCGGACGCCCGGTCCGCCGGTTTTGCCAATATCAATCTGGACCTGATCTTCGGTTTGCCCGGCCAGACCAGGCAGGAGTGGGAAGCGACGCTAAAGTGGGCGGTGGGCTTGGGCCCCACCCACCTGTCCTGTTACGGTTTGCAGTTGGAGGAGGGAACGCCCCTGGCGGCGGCGGTGGCCTCTGGCCAATTGCGGCTCCCTGCGGAGGAGGAGACAGCGGGAATGATGGAGACGGCCATGGTGCTTCTGCCTGAGTTTGGTTATGAACAGTATGAGATCAGCAACTATGCCAAACCGGGCTATGCCTGCCGGCATAACCAGCTCTACTGGGAACGCGGGGACTATCTGGGGCTTGGTGCGGGGGCCTGCTCCACCTTGGGTTTTTTGCGTTGGAGCAACCCGGCGGACCCGGAGGCATACCTCCGGCAGATGGCGGTGGAAGGCCGACCAAACCGGGATTTGGAACGGCTTTCCGACCGCCAGGCGGTTTTGGAGGAGATCATGCTGGGGTTGCGCTTACGCCGCGGGCTGGATAAAGTGGCCTTTGCCCGGCGCCGGGGGCCCTTGGAGAATTGGGTGGGAGAGGCCGCCCGGTACTTAATCGCTGAGGGCTGGCTGGAGACCGCCGGTCCTTACCTACGGCTGTCCCAAAAGGCCGTTCTGGTGAGCAATGCCGTCATCGGAAGATTGTGTGAAGCGTTAATTGATTGATAGCTATAAAATTATAGAAAATAACGCTTTTTCCTGTTGCCAAAGCTCCTGCGCAAAGGGGTAAAATCCACTGAAACCAGTGGTTTCAAAAGGTTTTAACACGGAGAACATCTTGACAAAGGTATAGGTGAGTGATATTTTTAAGAGAGAGCGATTAGCACTCGTTGGTGTTGAGTGCTAATAAAAGGGGGTTGTAGGATATGGCCTCCGATGCATTAAACGAAAGGAAACGAATAATTTTGCGGGCTGTCACCGACGATTATATCTCCTCGGCCGAACCCGTCGGTTCGCGCACCATCGCCCGTAAATACAACTTGGGTTTGAGTCCTGCCACGATAAGGAATGAGATGGCAGATCTGGAAGAGGAAGGTTACCTGCAGCAACCTCACACCTCGGCCGGACGAATCCCCTCGGACCAGGGTTACCGGTATTATGTGGACTCCCTGTTGGCGCACAAAACCTTATCTCCACAGGACCTAATAGAGATCCACCGGGAGATGGAACGACGGCAATTGGGCATGGAGGAACTGTTGCAGCAGGCTGGCAAGATCCTGGCTCAACTGACCCGTTACCCGGCGATGATCAGTACACCGCAACAACAAAAGGTAAGTTTTCGCCATGTGCAGTTGGTGCCGCTGAACGAAAAGAACGTCATGGTGGTCGTCATCACCGATACCGGCATGGTGGAGAACCAGATCCTGCCGACGGAGGTGGAATGGACCTATGACGAACTGGACCGAATCTCGAAATGGATCAACCACCGGCTAAGAGGGATTACCCTGGAGGAACTCACCGGCAAACGCTGGAACGAGATCCGTTTGGACATCGAGATTGAGGACCACAATTTCCACCACGCCCTAGGCATCCTCCTCGATGCCCTGGCCAACTCCAGGCGGGATCGGGTGTATCTGGACGGGGCCGCCAATATCCTGGAACAGCCGGAGTTCCGTGAGGTGGAGCGGTTCAAACCCCTGATGGGACTTTTTGAAACCGAAGACGTACTGCGGAAATTATTAAAACCCAATGATAAAGGAGTAACAATCCGGATTGGCTACGAAAATGAGCAAGAAGCCATCAAAGAATGCAGTGTGGTCACAGCCAATTACCGGATTGGCGATAATGCCGTCGGCGTGGTGGGGGTTTTGGGTCCCACAAGGATGGATTACGGGAAGATCCTTGCCATCGTTGAGTATATGTCCAAATATCTCGGTAAGCTCCTGACGGATGTGGGGAACAAATGATGACAACATGAACGACAAAATGAAGGGACCCCGGCAAAGGGGTCCCATGTAATGATGGTGGAGGTGTTGGTATTTGCCGGAAAACGCGAAAAAAACCAAGGTTGACCGGGAGACGGTCCAACCGGAGTTGGCGACGGCGGAATCGGCGGAGACAAGGAAGACATCTGTGGAAGAAACCGTAGCCCCCGAACAGGCAACGGGGCCTGAAGAGACCGGGAATGACGGAAGCGGGGAAGGCGAAGACCTGGCAGCGGTGGTGCAACGCTTAAAGGAGGAGAATGAGACGTTGCACAACAACTACTTGCGGCTGCGGGCGGATCTGGAGAATATCCGCCGGCGGACCCAGAACGAGATCGCCAGTATTCGCCAGACGGCCAGCGAGGCTTTGATCAACCGGCTTTTGCCGGTTTTGGACAATCTGGAACGGGCCGTGTCGGCCAATGCAGAAAACGAAGCGTGGAAGAAAGGGGTGGAGATGGTCCTCTGCCAGTTTCAAGAGGTTTTGGCCGCAGAAGGCCTGCAGCCCATCCCGGCTGTGGGTGAGATCTTCAACCCTGAACTTCACGAGGCAGTCTTTGCCGAACCAGCGGATGCCCCGGAAGGAACCATTCTGCAAGAGTTGCAGAAGGGCTATATCCTCAACGGGAAGGTCATCAGGTTCAGCAAGGTAAAGGTGGTTTCTTAGCGGTTAATAATTGGCCTTAAGCCTAACGAATGCATGGAGAATGAACACATAGAAACAAGGACGGAGCTAATGGTATACATATTGTGGAAGATGGGGAGGTTATAAAGATATGGCGAAAGTAATCGGAATTGACCTTGGGACAACCAACTCTTGCGTTGCCGTGATGGAAGGCGGCGAGCCTGTGGTAATTCCCAACGCGGAAGGCGGCCGGACCACACCGTCGGTGGTAGGTTTCTCCAAGACTGGAGAACGGCTGGTGGGACAAGTTGCCAAACGGCAAGCGGTGGCCAACAGCGACCGGACGGTGTCCTCCATCAAACGGCATATGGGCACCAATTATAAAGTAACGATTGATGACAAGTCCTATACGCCCCAGGAGATTTCTGCCATGATCCTGGGAAAACTCAAAGCCGACGCCGAGGCTTACCTGGGTGAAGAGATAAAGAAGGCGGTTATTACCGTACCAGCTTACTTCAGCGACTCCCAGCGGCAGGCGACGAAGGATGCGGGGACCATCGCCGGCCTGGAAGTCCTGCGGATCATCAACGAGCCGACGGCGGCCGCTTTGGCCTATGGCTTGGAGAAAACCGATGCCCATACGGTACTTGTTTTTGACCTGGGCGGCGG
>DGDV01000038.1:5440-97100 GCA_002385625.1 Firmicutes bacterium UBA3943 | reverse complement strand
TTGCGAACTTTACTGGACATAATCGTTCCACTAGCTGGGCGGATTTTACCAACTCGTCCTTTGCCAATAATAACTACGCAATCTGCAGCAATGACGAGTATTTTGCCCCCGGTAACTCGGGCGCCGGCATCTCCGAGCGGGGCGCCTACGACACTGGAGAAGGTTATTCTGCCGGCCGTGACCTGGACCACACCAATACTTCCGTTCAAAACGAGATAAAATATTGGCTGAGTTGGTTGAAAAAAACCATTGGTTTCCAAGGCTGGCGTTATGACTATGTTAAGGGATATGGCGGCGCGTATGTCGGCATGTATAACACCGCCACCTCCCCCTACTTCTCGGTGGGTGAGTATTGGCCGACCAACTATTTTGACGTCAATAACCCCAACAATTGGCGGCAGCAGATTATGAATTGGATCGATGCCACCGGGGGTAAATCAACGGCTTTTGACTTTGTGACCAAACCTTTATTGGCCGAGGCGTTCAATAACAATGCCTATTGGCGCCTGCGGGATTCTGATGGCAAACCCGCCGGGACCATCGGTTGGTGGCCGGCGATGAGCGTGACTTTTCTGGATAACCATGATACCGGCCCCAGCCCGGGCGGCGGGCAAAACCATTGGCCCTTCCCATCGTACCATGTAGCTGCTGGTTATGCTTACATCTTAACTCATCCGGGTATTCCGTGCGTTTACTGGCCTCACTACTTCGACTGGGGCAGCGGCTTGCAAAATGAGATCAAAAACATGATTGCCTTGCGGAAAGCCAAAGGCATTAAGAGCACGTCCACTGTCAGCATTCAAGTGGCCGATTCCTCCAAGTACGCGGCAATTATCGACGGTAAAGTCGCAGTCAAGATTGGCCCGGGCAGCTGGTCGCCTTCCGGTTCATGGAACCTGGCTTTGAGCGGCAATAACTATGCCATTTGGACCAAGTAATACAAGTGAAACGGGACCACTTACTATATGTGCGGTCTATGATGCAGGTTATGGCAATTCCATGTCCATCCTCTATAGTATGTCACCGTTGAGCTGGACTGACGGCAAATGATGACCTTAAGTTCCGGAAATGCTTGGACATATGCTACCCCAGCAATCCCCGCCGGAACGTCCTTTGAGGATAAAGTGTAGATCAATGATACCACCTGGTCCGGCGAGGCAAATTATACCGGAAGCGGCGGTCAGATTATAACAGATTACCCCAGTTTTTAGTTAATAACAAAGGGATGGGGATAGACGGTTGGTATGCCGTCTATCTTTTTACCGTTGATATTCTTGCCTTTGGGTTACCAAAGCTAAAATGCAAAAATATTGGGGCTATACTATTTTTGCTGCGTTTTTCGCTGGTGGCATTTTCATAAAGATGCGGGCCAGGAGTTCTTCGGGTTTGAGCATAACCGAGTTGGCGCGCCCGTAGAGTTGTTGGTATTGTAATATCACCTTGTCCCAGGAGAACGCCCGGGCATGGTTATGGATGGCCCGGTTGTCCCAGGGGCGGGTGACGGCCCGGTTAAGTCCTTCCGCAAATGCTTGTGGTGTTGTGTCAAAGAGTAATTCCATGCATTGCGGATGATACAAACTGGTGACGGTTTCCTGGTCTGCAGAAGCTAAAACCGGTAGGCCAACACCCCAAGACCGGATTATAGGGATGCCGGAATCAAAGTTATCCCCATAATAGACGGCTAGGTCCGCCAGGGAGTAGATATCGGTCAGGTGGCTGTGCCCGGTCGGGCTGTACAGAGAAATGTTCTCCTGCGCCCGGTTGAGGCGGATGAGGGTGGATAAACGAGCCCGCTCCCAACCTTCTGCGGGAATTAGCAGGTGGGCGTTCCTTTGCAAGTCGGCATCCAATTGCAAAAAACCCTCCAATAATGCTGACCGTTGCTTAACGGCGTGGGGAGATCCAATATCCGCAATAATAAAACGATTTTGCGGGAGACGATGGATGTTGCGCAGAGCGGTTTTGAGGGAAGGATTGCCCATGGGAACATAGTGGATACCAGGAGGTATGACCAACAGTTTATCCGGGTGCATGATGCGGGATTTCCGGAGAATGTAACTGTGCATACCATCGCTGTCCACGGAGACGGTAAAGCCTAACTCATTCAATGTTTCAATGGCGCCTTGTTCAAAACGGGCCTCAAAGGATGAGGAATCGACGTAATCCGTCAAACTATGGATACTTATCACCGTCGGCAATCCTGAGGACAAGGCAGCGGCCAGCAAGGCAAAACCAGTCAAGGATAGACTGTGCACATGGATGACATCCGGTCTTAGATGGTGGATGGACTTTTCGATATATCCTTTACACAACAGGCTAAGGTAGACGTTGAAGATCCGGTGTTTTTTCATCTGTGAATTCATAATCATCTGGAGAATGCCCTGGGTAAGTTGTTCGTTGCTATGCCGGGCAGCGGCTTGGGTGCTGCAGCCGATGATCTCCACGCCGTCAACCATCCCGCCGGGTGTAAATTGATTCATTAACAAGGAAACCTCTCCGCCCTTGGTGACAATGTTTTTTGCGAGTTCAAATACGTTGAGGCCGAAATCTGTAATTTTCCGGGTAAAACGTTTGTCGCCGGGGATGGAGATATATGGTGTCAACAGAAGTACGCGCATATCCGGACCTCCGTTGTGATTTCAAAAAATCAAAAAGATACATTTCTAAATTTATCATAAACAAAAAAGTATTACAATTAAAATAATTTAAAAGTATATAAATTTACTCAGAGAGTTGTCCGTGGATTTGTTGTGCCGGAGCAAATAAAAAGGCCCCGCATTATGGCGGGGCTCTTTGTGGGAGCTATATTGGTTCAATTGGTATCATGTTCGATGGTGATGATCTTGTGTTCTTTTTCTCCCTTCTTTTCCAGGGTGGCGTTGACAACCAGGCCTTCATAGGCATTGATCCGTTTGAGCCATGGCTCGTAATCAGCCAGACTAATTTTGACATTATGGACCCCCGGATTCAGAAGAATGGTACACGGGGTATTACCATAATAAATTTGGTCGATCTCCACATCGGCGCCGGGCGGGGTGGAATTGAAGCTGACCATGACCTTTTCTGCCTGGGGTTGTTCCTTTTCGGTGATGGACTTGGCTAATTTATTGACCGTCTTGGTAAGGGCCTTGGTCAACAGGGAACGGGGTTGCCCCGCCGTAATATCATTGGCATATCCTGTCTCCACTACTTCTTCCCGCACCGGGATGATAGAGGCAAACTCCACCTGGCCGGTGGTGACGTTGAGAATCTTCACATTAACCTTCATTTCATAAAGGGTTTTTTCGGTGACCACACCATAGCCTTCAAAACGGTTGACTTTTGTTTCGTAGAATAGGATCGAACCTGTGACTAGAAACTCCGCTCCTAAAAGCCTTCCCACTTGCAGGGCGGAAGCGGTGGAGTCCACCAGGCCGGATTGGGTAAAGCCCTGCTCTTTTAAGACGGATTGGAGCTTAGCCCGTTCGATGACGGTAAAATTGCCATTTTGGTGAAGCAAGGTACTCAATACTTCGTTGGCAACTTCACCAATTTGATCCAAATCTTTACCGGAGAGATTAGTGAAATCCACCACGGCAACTGTGGTTTTGGTCTCGGTTAAACCCACAGGGGAAAACAACGTACAGCCAAACAGGAGCAACAGACCAAGTACAAAGCAAGTTAATTTAGACAATGCAATTTCCTCCTTTGCATGCAGATTCCGGGAAACATTATATTGGTTCAAGGAAACATTGGTAAATCCTCTGCATCATTTTGTGTTTGGCGAAAAGAAGGAAAATAAATTAATGGGCCGAATTGCTAGAATTAATCGGAAATCTCCACCTGGGAACAAAGTCTTGGGCATAATATTTAATATATAAAAAGAAAAGGAACGGTTCGCTATGGGAAAGAGAATCATCTTATGTCTACTGGTTTTATCGCTGGTGGTAATATTGGCTACACCTGCCTTTGGCGACTTGGACCGCCGTTATAAGGTGGCGGTATTGCCCTTTGATGACGGCTCCATCAAGGACCGTTGGTGGGATTCCAGTGTGGATGTGGGCAAGGGGATCGCCGATGAATTAATCACTGCGTTGTTGGAGAAGAAAAAGTTTCGCCTGATTGAGCGGGAGCAGATTGATAAGATCTTGGCGGAGCAGAACTTTGGCATGAGCGGACGGGTGGATGCCAAGTCTGCGGCGGCCATCGGGAAAATTCTTGGCGTTGACTTTTTGATCATTGGCCGTGTTACCGATTTTGCTTTTCATTCGTCGGGGACGGCCTTGGCCAGCGGAAAGCTAGGTGCGGGGCTGGGGGTAAAGTCTACCACAGCCCGGGTGGTGATTGATGCCCGCATGGTCAATACCAGCACCGCAGAGATTGTTGCCAGTGTGAATGGAAAAGGCGAGCGGAAAAACACCAACTTGGGCTTGGGAGTTAAAGGTAATATCGTCGCCTTTGGCAGCGACGAATTTCGCAAATCCAACCTTGGGCTTGCCCTGCGGGATGCCGTCAATCAGGTGGCGGATAACCTGGCGGCCAAAGCTCCCAGCGGTGCGGAACGAGGAGCTTACCAACTGACGGGTAAGGTCTTCTATGTCACCGGGGACCGGGTGATTTTGGGCATTGGCAAAAACGACGGAGTCAGGGTAGGTAACCTGTTCATTGTGGAGCACGTCGTTGACGAAGTTCTGGACCCGGATACCGGTGAAGTGGTGGACGTGATCACTGAACCGGTGGCGGAGATCCGGGTGGTGGAAGTCCGGGATAAGACCGCCATCTGCAAAGTGGTGTCGTATTATAATTCCAATTATAAGATCGAGGTTAAAGATGTGGCCCGGCAAAAAATGAACTGATCGGCCCCAAATAACATGCTTAAAGTAAAAGCCCGGGGAGGTGTTCCCCGGGCTTTTACCTGGAATTTTGGCCTATGTTTGCCTTTGTGTTGTTAATGGCCGTTCATGAGTAAAGGTAAAAAGAACACTTATAATAAGGTAAGGGTATTATTCCTGCTTCAAAGCACGAAGCAAGGCATTAACACGGCATTCGGCGGAATTCAGCTCAAAGATCACCGCGTCCAGTAGTTGCGGGTTTTCGCAGCAGCTTAGGGCGTTAAACTTGCTTTCGGCCGCTTCCAGAGCCAAGATGGCTTTTTCCAGCTCATCCTGATCGGAAGGTTCGCTAACCACGCTTCCCGTCACTTTTGCGGTAAGCGCCTGGATTAGTTCTTTTTTAGCGCTGCGGAGCAGGGGCAAGGGCCAGAGGGATTCTTCCCATATTTTAATTGCCTGGCTCGTCTGCATTGTTAATCCCTGTCCTGTCCTTCGAAATTGAAGATTTGGTGTGGCAATGCCCGTCGGCCGACGGGCGCCTGAAGAATTGGGATCTTTCATCTGTCTTTGTCCGGTCCATTTTTCCTCCCTCCACCCTCTGTAGACATGATATTTATTTATGAAGCTGACTTATGATGTTCCCGGGCATATGTTGTATGCCGACAGTATGGGTTTGTGTAAGTTGTTAACCCATGGGGTTAGAGTGATGTAAATTTATTATCCTAAAGAAAAGTTACTATAAAGTTACATCATAGCCGGTTGGCGCCGGTTCATTCTTGTTTATTGAAATTAAAATTTAATAGTGAACACGTACTAGGTGAAATTTGATTCCCCGGTCGCTCCAACCCAGGTCCCAGGGGACCCGGTATCTGTCGGCATTGTGGCTGTTGACCAAAGTATAACCCTTGGAGTCGGCGCCGGTGACTACGGAAATGTGGGAAACCTTGCCCTTTTTTTCGTAGGCGATGTAGTCGCCGGGAAGCAATTGATAGGAGGCTTTCAGCACCTGGTCATAGGCGCCGTAACAAAGGCGGGTGGCCCGGCCGCTGTTTAACATGTAATTATTAAACGCCCGGGCGTTTACCCAGGAAGGGCTGCCGTCCTTGCCATAATTCCAAAGGGCAGTCTTTGGCAGACCGCCCCCTTCGTGCAGGATTTGTGAGGCGAAGTTGGTGCAGTCTCCACCGGAGTAATTATAGTTTTTATAGGCTGTATTGTATTTAAAACCTTTTTCCGCATCATTGGCCGCCCCGCAGAATTCGTCGGCGTAGGCCACTGCCGCCAGCCGGCGGGGGTGGAGATTCGTGAAATCCCTGGGTTTTTGCTGAAGGATATAAGCTTGGTTGACGCCGACTTGGGCCTCATCCATGCGTAAAGAGTCGGCAAAGGGGTCGGTATACCATTCCCGGACAATTTTCCATGTTTCGTCGGTCCGGATAAGGTCCAACGAGTGATAGCTGCCTAGGCGCATCAGGTTAATCCGGTCCGGTTCGTTGTAATAACTGTACTTATATTCGGTGGAAGCGAGTAAGGTGACACGCAGAATATTTCCCCGTGGTGTCACTTTATTCAGACGGATAAGGGATTCGATGGTAATCAGGCGTACGCCTTGTTTGTTGCACCATTGCCGGAGGTATTTCACCTTTTTTGCCTGGTGCTCATAGGCCCAGGAACCATACAGGGTGCTGCGGTCGTACAAGGTGGCCAGTGCTGCCAACTCGTACCGGCAAATGGCATTGTTCCGAAAGCGAAAGATACCGTTGAACAGTTGGAAAGCCTCGTTTTGACTGAGCTCGATCTCTGTTGCGGTGCATGGTATGGGGAGCAGGACCCGGAGGGGGAGGTAACGGGTGGCGCAAAAACCCAGAAGGATTAGGGAGAATAAGAAAAAAAGCCAAACAATTCGACGGTTAAGTAAAGGAAACTGCCCCATTTAGTCGCCTCTCCCCGGAGTTATTTCATCCCATATTTATGTCGTTACCCGCCGGGAAAGACGTAAAAGATAACGCTTAAGGAAGAAAGGACGAACCGTGCTAAATCCTGCTCCGGCGCGGTGATAAAGGCCACCATAAAAGTAAATTATTATGTAATTTTTCTGTTTTTGTTAAAGGATTATGAGGATAATTGAAGAATTCTAAAGCGTTGTACAGTGCTGTTGAGATCCCCATGTCCCTTTCCCGGGATTAAAGGGAAGAAGTTTTTATAGGAAATATGAGCTAAGGGAGGGATATGTGTGACATTGGAAGAAAAGAAGGAAAAATTTAAAGAGCTTCTTTCTCAATTATCCAGAGAGGAACTGCAGATCCTAAGTCAGGCAATGGCGGTTGAGCGGTCCAAACTAAATTCCAGGCATGATAATGGTGAGGTCATTGAGGAGATCAAAGGGATTGTTCGGGGGGTTATCCAATGATTTTAGACGCAATTACCCTGCATAATTTTCGCCAGTTCTACGGAACGCAGCGGATCTTTTTTTCGAAGGACAAGTCAAAGAATGTCACGGTCATCCTGGGTGAGAACGGTTCCGGGAAAACAGCTTTGCTGAATGCCTTTTCCTGGTGTTTGTTCGGTCAGACCGATCTGCCTGACCGGGAAGATATCTTGAGCGAGAAGGCGGTGGCGGAAGCGGCGGACGCCGGGGAACTGGAGGCCTATGTAAAATTGGAATTTAATGAGGGCCTTAAAACCTATTATGTGACCCGGAGCGTACGCGGGAAAAAACTTGAGGGAAACCGGTTGGAGTATAGTGAGCCGGTTTTGACCTTGGAGTATACGGATGAGACTGGGAAAACAGTAGTCCCGCCCCATCCCCAGGCAACAATCAACCGGATTATTCCGGAGGCTTTACGTACATACTTCTTCTTCCAGGGTGAAACTTCGGGAAACTTGACCCAGAAGGAAGGCGCTGAGGAGATTAAAAAGGCGATCCGGGTTTTAATGGGTCTGGAGATCTTGGAACAGACAGCCAAGGACCTGGAAGAAGCCAAGAAGAGTTTCCGGCATGAGAGCGCTGCCTATGGCGACCCGGAAGCCCAAAAGCTGGTGCAGGAGATTGAAGAACTGGAGAGGCAGTTGTCCGAAAAGAACGAGGATTTAAGGGGAAAGATTCGTAATCGGGATCTGGTGGAATCGGAGATCCTTGGCGTGCAGGACAAACTGCGGTCTTTGGGCGCTTCGAAGGATTTGCAAGAACGGAAAGATACCCTCTTGGATCAGGAACGGAAGGTCTATGAACAGATCAAGGACGTCCGGACGGCAACCATTGAGGTCCTGGCCCAGCGGGGCTATTTGGCCTTCTGTGGTAACTTGGTGAAGGAGACAAATGTATTTCTCCGGGAGAAGCTGGCCGGCGGTGAAATACCGTTGGAGATGAACCACCGGTTTGTCGCCAAATTGTTGGAAAAAGGTGAATGTATCTGTGGCAATGGGCTTAAGGGCGGAGCAGCCCGGCGGGTTGAAGAGTGGTTAAAAGCTGCTGATCCCGAGTTGGAAGAGAAATTTCTTAACCTCTTTGCCGATGTTCGGCTGATGGAACACGACCGGATCCGTCTCTTTGACGAACTGCGCCGGCTGCGCTCCTTTAAGGACAACCTGCTCTTGAACCTCAAAGAAATACAAGAGGAGATTGCGGAAATCACCGCAAAAATGGAGGGACAGGATGTGGCTGAGGTCGCAGCACTGGCCCGAAAAGAGCGGGAGCTGAAATCTGCCTTGAAGGAAATGGACGAGAAGGTTGGCCGGATTAAAGGCGATATCAGTTCGCTGGAGAAAACCCTCAAAGCCAAGCAGGAAGAACTTGGCAAGAAACCCTTTGAGGGCGAGGCGGCGGGACTGGCCAAACGCCGGATGGATATCTGTGAAAACATCCGGAAGACGCTGGAGGAAGTATTAAGCATTCAGTCGGAGGATGTGCAAAACCGGTTGCAACAGAAGATCGCCAATGTTTACTCACGGATGTTGCATAAATCCTATGAGGCGGTCATTGACTCGGAGTATAATTTAAGTTTCTATAAATACATGGGGGATCAGCGAATTCCTGTCCGGATGTCCCAGGGTGAACGCCAAGTGACCAGTCTGGCCTTTGTTGGTGCCATCGTTGATGTGGCACGGGAACAGACGGAGGACAAATCCTTCATCGAATTTGGCGGCGAGTATCCTATTGTCTTGGATTCGCCCTTTGGCCAACTGGACGAGGACCACAGGAAACGGACGGCACTTTGCCTCCCTTCCTTATCGAATCAGGTGATTGTCATGGTTTCCGGTTCCCAATGGAAGGGCCCGGTGGAAGAGGAGATGAAGGCCAATATTGGCCGTATCTATCACCTGGCTTACCATGATCCGAAGGAAAATCCGGCGGTGAAGTTCGAATACACCGAGATTCAAGAGGGTGAAAAGGATGCCTAGAAACATTTGTATTGATAAGGTCAAAGAACCGGTCTATAAAGCGCTGGCCGAAGGGGAAAACGCCATTTTTGGCAGTTATAAGGATGTTTTTCTCCTTGCCGCTTGCATTGGTCTTTGTCAAGGGCAGAAAAAGCCCTTGGAAGAAGCGGTGGAAAGCATAGAGCTCCAAGCCTTTGGCGGACCCGTCGAGCAATCCCTGCTGAACGCCGTGGCGTTACAGGATCAAAAAGACCTCAAGATCCTTTTTAGCGATGAAGTCTCAACCGACAAATGCTTAAGTATAATTGAGGATTATGCCAACGCCGGCTTGGAGTTGTTGGCGAAACGGGTGCTGGAGAGTCCGGGAGATCCCTTGGATAATCTAACGGAATATGTAATGGCGCAGTATGCTGCTGAAAATGAAAGCAAAGAAGAATCGGTCACCAGTGTCATGGATGCAATTTTTAAATAAAATTAAATTCTGTCCATGGGTCTTATAACCAGTATATAAAGTAATTAGCAGTGTCCCCGGGACGATGCCTTTTTTTGCCATGAAACTCCTTGGTTTTTTCAAGGTTTCTTCATAATTAATTCAAAACCGAGATGCATAATATAGCCAAGGACTTCGGAATAAACAGGAAAATGAGGAGGCGAAGGTAATGTTGAAAACCATGCTTAAATGGATGGTTGCAGGTTTGGTGAGCCTAACCCTGCTGTTGGGGATGGCATTGGCGGCTGTACCCGGTGCACAGGCGATGGCAGCAGGAGCGAAGCTCAAAGTCCGGGCCGACCGTGACAATGCGGCGGAGGCCATCTTCCTTGCGGCATTGGCCGATTACTTTGACATTGACACCAAGGTTGTACTTGACCTCAGTAAAGAATGCGATGATGAAGACTTGATCCATGTTTTCTATCGTTCCGGAGAGACCGGTCGCCCGGTTCGTCGGATCATGCGGGAAGAACGCCGGGACCATGTACGAAAACGCGAGTCATTCATTAGGTTTGTCAGTGACTATTATGGTGTCTCCAAGGGGAAGGTCCGGAAATGGTTGAACCGCGGCCTTACGCCGAAGGAGATTGTGGTCGGGTTGGACATTGCCGATGAATATGATGTGGATCCCGACAAGGTCATGGAGATGCGGGCAAAGGGTCAAAGCTGGGATAAAATTCGGAAACATGTGGATAACCGGCGCCGGCCCCCGCGCCCACGGGGCCCCAAACACCGCCGCGGGCCACGCTACGGGAAGAAGATCATCATCAATTTTTAAGACAAAAACAGCCCCTTTTAGGGGCTGTTTTTTTAAATGCATATTGCGTGCTTTGGGTGCTGTATGTGACAGGAGGTAACCGCCCGCGCTTGGCATTTTTACGGATCTGGGAGGGATTCTGCAGGGAGGCGCTGAATGTCAATGGGAAAAAGTCTGTTGCAATAGGGGGTAACCGTTGTGTCAGGTCAGAAAATCTATGATCAATTGATGAACCGGGCCCGGATGGAGATTAGAGGGATCCGGGATATGCTCCTTGATGATCCTGAAGATCTGGCACCAGTCATCTGTAACTTGGCCTACCAAGCTGTGGAGAAAATGCTGAAAGCCTTCTTATTGTCGCGCGGTGTAGAAGATATCCAAAGCCACGACGTGAGAGAATTGTTTCGCAACTGCCTGGCCATTGATGCAGGATTGGCCGAGTTTCAGGAGCAAATTGACGCCATTTCTTTCTTTGTACCGGCGGACGAGTGGGGTTGTAATTTAGGCCCCGTTGAGCAAGGACAGGCCCTGGCAGCGTATGAACAAGCAGTGGAGATCCAGGGTTTTCTCATTGATCGGATCAAGGAATAATAAAGGGGCCCCCCGGGTCATGCCCTTTTACCGTTGGCCTGTGGAGTCCGGTGATGGAAAAGATAATTTAGGGAGGTACCGATGGAATGGTTGAACGCAAACTAAAAACCCCTGCGGAGAGTGCGGTGGAGACCAGGTATATTGTCATGCCTGATCAGGTTAATGCCTACGGAACGGTCTTTGGTGGGGTGATCATGTCTTGGATCGATATGGTGGCCGGAATGGTTGCTCAGCGGCATGCAGAAGGCGTGGCCGTTACTGCGAGCATTGATCGGATCTCCTTTAAAGCTCCAGTTTATGTTGGCGAGCATGTGATCTTGAAGGCAGCCGTTAATTATGTGGGCAACACTTCCATGGAGGTTGGCGTCCAAGTTACCAAGGAAGATCCGATGACAGGAGAACAGGTCAGGGCCACTACGGCTTATTTAACCTTTGTTGGGTTGGATGCCAACAAATGCCCGCGGGTGATCCCGGGCTTAAAACCGCAAACCGAGGAGGAGAAGCAGCGTTACGAGGAGGCAAAGCTCCGGGTGGCTGCCCGTCATGAGTTAAGGGCAAAGATCCAAGAACAACGGCAAAGCTAATCGACGGAAGCCACAAATGAGTCAACGGAAGCAGAAAGAAACTCCTGCCAAGCCGGTAGGTGTTGTTTTCTGTGTTAAGAGGAGAATGAAGCGAGTGAATTATGATTTGCCTCTCTTTACCACTGGTTACCGAAGACATAGGAAAATGCAGAAATTTGCATAATAATAATATATAACGAAGTAATTAAACAGAAGGAATATTTGGGAAGGTGGGGAATTAGAACATCCGTGTTACTGTGAGGAGGTGTCGTTATTGGCCAGACCCAGGTTAATTCCCCGCATGATTGCGACATTATCCGTGATTTTGGCTTGCCTGACAGCCACATTTGTTGCTGCCCTTTTGTTCATTGGCAGGGATAAGGCTGTACACGGTTATTATCCTTTCATTTTGATGGTCTTTGTTGGCATGATCCTGCTGGTTTTTGCCGGTGTTTTTTATTGGATCAGCCGGTTGCGCCAGAATATTGCCCTTTTGTACCTAAGTCTTGGCAATGACGGTGAATTACAGTCCGAACTCAAGGCCCCGTTATACCAAGAATTTTGGCGAGTAGCGGAGTGGAATAAAGCCGTGGCCTTGCAATTGCAGGAGATGGCTCAGTTTCGGAACACTTTGTTTGAGAATTCTCCCTGTGGCATTATGGTGGTAGACCCGACCGGAGCAATTATGGAAACAAATGCCCGGGGTTGGGAATTGCTAAAACGTGTTGCCAGGGAAGAGGAGATTAACTCTATTCCGGTAATTGCTCCCGAGTTCAAAGAGGTGTTAAAGAAGGTGATGAGCGGCAAGACCCACACCGGTGAGCTTACTTTAACCGACGGCCCAGGGTGAAGTAGCTTATATTTATGCGGTATCACCCGTTCAAACTGCCACCTGCAAGGGGGCGCTCATCTTCTGGCTGGACCAGACGGAAGTGAAACAATTGGGTTTCCATCTCCGTCAAAACGAGCGCTACCGCTTGGTGGGTGAACTGGCTTGTATGGCCGCCCATGAACTGCGTAACCCCTTAACGACTATTATTGCCAATGCTCAGTTGGGGCAAATGATCCAGGATGAGCAGAAGCAGAAAGAGTTGTACCTCCGGATCCAACAAGCATCCCATCGGATGAGTGATATCCTCCAAGAGATGATGGGTCTGTGTCGTCCAGGCGAAGCGGAACTCTCGCCTGTGGATGTGGTGACGGTTCTCTCAGAGGTCTTGGGATTAGTCCGGGCCCAACTGCTTACTCAGGGAATTGAGTTGGAGTGGAAGAATCAAGAGAAGGTGCCCCGGGTTTGGGGCGAAAACAAACTACTACGGCAGGTGTTTTTGAATGTCATCCAAAACGCCATTCAAGCTATGCCCTCCGGCGGAAAACTAACGGTTAAAGCGTATGTTTCCGGTGGTGAGGTGGTGGTTTCCGTTCGGGATAGCGGTATGGGTATCCCCCATGAATTACAGAATCAGATCTTTAAAAGTTTTATTACCACAAAGGAAAACGGGAACGGACTTGGCCTGTTTATCACCCGCCAGATCATGGTGGGAAACTTTGGCGGAAGGGTTTGGTTTTCGTCGGTCCCCGGTGAGGGAGCCGAGTTTTATCTGGCATTTCATTCTGCTGAGTCCCTGGCCCAGGGCCGCTTGAACGGGGTGGATAAACCATATTGGACAGTAGCCCAAAGCATGGTACAATAGGGTTAGGTTGAAGCGGGCGAGGGATATCCGATGTATGAAAGGATTCTGCACTTAAAGGTTGAAGCGGTTGAAATATATCGTTTTTTGGAAAGAAAAGCACTCCATGAAGGAATTGAGCGAATAGACGGGGCTTGGTGGGGAGGTAACGGATTTCTCCTTTTTCGCCGGCCTTTTCTTCGTGTTTTTGGCAGGGTAACATTGCTAGTGATGGTGGAAACGGTGGCAGAGCGGATCAGCCGTGTTAAACTGGTCAGCTATGCCCCCGGGTGGGTTGATGCGGGTGTAAGTGAAACCTTTGTTGCCTGGGTGATCCGGTGGATTCGCCGCTATTATACTGATGGCTGCCTGGAACAGGTCCACGAGGGGGTTTGGCGTAACCTGGCGGAGTTGGGTTTCACGGTTAATCCGTCCCTGTGGCGAAGAAAAGGACCGCCAATGGCTGTTTTCACCACCGACTCCTTCCGGGGAGTGGTCAGTGTACGCTTGTCCCGCGATGGGTGCGCCGATGAATTGGCGATCGAGTTTGCCCGGGAGATTGAGCTACTGCGTCAACACGACTCCACGATTAATCTGGGACTTCTTGTGGTAAACTGCCCGGAGAGGGTGGTGGAAGCTCCGTTTTTAACGAATGAAGAGCTTTTCCATTGGGTGGAACGGGCGGGTTTTGCTTTAATAGGGTATAAGCGGCTACAGGAGATGGTTGCTGCGGTTCAGGCCGGGAAACTGACGGACAAGGAGAGTCAAAAATTGTTGACCACCCCTGGGGTGGTTATACCAAGGGCGGATTGGGCCGAAGTTGCTGCGACCAAGAGGTGATCCGGGTCACGGGAGGAGAAGGAGATAGTCAAATGGAACTGGCAGGGATCATGGATATATTAGTCGTTGGTGGTGGTCCGGCGGGTTTATCGGCGGCAGTAAATGCCCGGCGGCGAAATAAACGGGTTGGCGTCATTGGGAAGGAAGTTATGAGCAGTAAGTTGTGGCAAGCGCACCGCATCGAAAACTACCTGGGGATTCCCGGGGTTTCCGGGCAAGAACTGGCTAATGCCATGCGCAATCACGCGGAGGCGGAAGGCGTGGAGCTAATCCGGGATGAGATCCAGAACATTTTGTTTGCGGATCAACTTTTTACTGCCATGGGCCGGGAAGGCCAGTATATGGCGAGGTCAGTGATCCTAGGGATTGGTGTGGTTCAAGAGGCCGGGATTGCTGGTGAGGAACGGCTGGTGGGCAGGGGAGTCAGCTATTGCGCCACCTGTGACGGGATGTTCTTCAAAGGCAAACGGGTGGCCATGATCTCCTATATTCCCGACGGTGAAGAGGAAGCCCGGTTCCTGGCGGAGATTTGCGGACATGTTGTGTACATGCCCCAATACAACCTGCGCCAGATCACAGATCCCCGCATCGAGGTGCTGAAGGCAAAACCTTTGGAGATCACGGGTGAGCAGAAGGTTGAAGGACTCCGTACCGCTGATGGTGTAATCCCTGTGGAGGGTGTTTTTATCGAACGGCCCAGTGTCTCAATTGCCCGCTTGCTTCCGGATTTGAAGGTGGAAGACGGGGTTATTGTCGTGGACCGGGAGATGTGTACAAATCTGCCGGGAGTTTTTGCCGCTGGTGATTGTGTGGGCAAGCCGTGGCAGATTGGCAAAGCGGTGGGCGAAGGTCAGATTGCAGCGTTGTCTGCTGTAAAGTACCTGGAATCTTTGCCCGGATAGGGTGGACAAGGTCGGAATAATCTTTGGACAGTCCGGTGGGGAGTACCGCCAGATTGTCTTTTTTTATAACCATGTTTAACGGAATATTATATTGTCATAAGGTGTGACAATTCATGGGGCTGTCTGGGCGGAAAAGGTTGATGACAAGGGCGCTGCCATTGATTCCCGGTTGTTTCTTGCCGGGCAGGGGTGATAGGATTAGAATTGGAAGATTACAATTAGGAGGTTAAGGTATGATCGCCAATGCTTCCCATTGCCGTGTTCCCCACGAATCTCCTTCTGTCACTGATCCGGCTTGGTTGGCGGAGACGATCTTTTATCAGATCTTTCCGGAGCGGTTTTTTAACGGGGATTTAAGTAATGATCCCTCGAATAAAACGCCATGGGGCGGCAAGCCGGAGTTGTATAATTTTTTCGGTGGCGATCTGGAAGGGATCCGCAAGAAGATTCCTTACCTCCAAGACCTTGGTGTTAATGCCATATACCTAAACCCCATTTTTGATGCACCTTCCAATCATAAATATGATACCCGGGATTACCTTCGTCTCTCCCCGGAGTTCGGTGACTTCCGGACTTATCTGCGGTTATTGCGCGAACTGCATCAGCAGGGGATCCGTCTGATTTTAGACGGGGTCTTTAACCATACGGGGGATCAGTTCTGGGCGTTCCGGGATGTTTTGTTGCGTCAGGAGCGCTCGCCATATGTCAAATGGTTTCATTGCCACGGCCATCCGGTCTGTCAGACGCCCAGCCCTAATTACGAGTGTTGGTGGGGAATTGGAACCCTGCCGAAGTTGAATTATGCCGAACCGGAAGTAGTCCGTTACATCCTCCGGGTGGTGGCGTTTTGGACCTTGACGGGCATTGACGGTTGGCGCTTGGATGTTCCCAATGAGGTGACCATCAGATTTTGGCCTATCTTTCGGCGTTTGGTGAAAACCCTGAACCCGGAAGCTTACATTGTGGGGGAGATCTGGGAGGATGCCTCCCCCTGGCTGGATAATAAACTGTTTGATGCGGTTATGAACTACTGTTGGCGCGACCTGGTGCTGCAGTTCTTTGCCTATGAGCATATTGACGCCGCTGGTTTTGAGGCTGGATTGTCTAGCCTGCGCCGGCAGTATTCCACCGAAATAACTTATAGCATGTTTAATCTATTGGGCAGCCATGATACACCGCGTTTTCTGACCATGTGCGGTGGGCGCAAAGACCGTATGCTCCTGGCCTTGTTGTTTCAGTTTACCTACCCGGGGGTGCCGGTAGTTTATTATGGCGATGAGATCGGCATGACCGGGGATAAGGATCCCGATTGTCGAAAGCCCATGGTCTGGGATGAAACCCAGTGGGACCGGGAGATCCATAAAGCGGTTAAGACCCTGATTCATTTGCGGCGGACAAGGACTGTCTTGCAACGGGGAAGATATGAACCGGCCGTTGTTACGCCCGGCGGCTTGTTCGGGTATACCCGGACATTACAAGATGAACGCATGCTGATTCTTTTCAACCGCACTGAACAGTTACAGCACATCTCCCTTCCTGTTGACCCCCAGTACCGTGGTCATTGGCGGACCGTTTACCCCCATGAGGGCACGGTGGCCAACGTTGGGGAGCGCTGGAACCTGGCATTACCCCCGAAGATGGGCATGATCTGGGAATGGAGCGGTCGTTGATCTTCGGCCCGCCTAAGTGGCGGGCCGGTTTTTGTCTAAGCAGTTTGTTTGTGGTTTAAGCCAAGATCCTTTGGCCATAGGGTTATGGTTTGGGGCTTGAAGGCGCTTTTGCTTCCGTCCTGGCGGCGGTGGGGGCACGCAAGATATTTTGCAGAGTCTGCTCCAACTCATGGATATGAAAGGGTTTGGCGACAAAGCCGCAAAAACCATAGTTCCGGAAGTTGGCCATGACCGGATCATTGGAGTAACCACTGGAGACAATGGCTTTGATCTGGGGGTCATAGTTTTTCAGGGCTCTGACGGCTTCCTTTCCCCCCATGCCGCCGGGGATGGTCAGGTCCATAATGACAAGGTCAAAGGGGTGTCCTGCTTCCTTCTCCCGTTGGTATCTGGCGATGGCCTCCGCGCCGTCTTTGGCGAAGTCGACGGAATAGCCCAGAAGGGTCAGGGTATTACCCACCACATCCCGAATGGCTTCTTCATCATCCATGATAAGGATTCGCCCTTTGTTGCCGCCGGGAGAGGATGGGTCACAGACAAGGGGGATCTGCTCTTTTTTTTGGGAGGCGGGCAGATAGATGGTGAAGGTGGACCCGACGCCCAATTCGGATTCCAAGGAGATGAGCCCCCCATGGTTGCGGATGATGGCATAGGATGTGGCAAGCCCAAGCCCGCTGCCCCGTTCTTTTGTGGTGAAATAGGGGTCGAAGATTTTCCCGAAGTGTTCTTTGGGAATACCAATCCCCTGGTCCTTGACGGTGATCTTTACATAAGGGCCGTTTTGCAGGGGGAGAGCATGTTCCGGGCCGATGAGGGTGTTTTCGCAGGTGAAGAAGATAATGCCTCCGTCTGGCATGGCTTGGTCAGCATTGATGACAAGGTTGTTGAAGACTTGACTAATCTGCCCTTCATCCACTTCCACCGGCCAAAGCTCGGGGGCGAACATAAATTCACAGCGTACGTTGGAACCGCGCAGGGCAAAGGAAGCGGTGTCAACGATAATTTCCTTGATGGAAGCGGTCTTCTTAATGGGTGCGCCGCCTTTGGAGAAGGTTAATAATTGATGGGTCAGGTCCTTTGCCCGTTGTGAGGCTTTTTCCGCCTTTGTCAAAATTTCGTGGACCTTGTCCGTTGGCGCTGTGAGCATTTTGGCTAAAGAAATATTCATCAGCATGGCAGTGAGGATATTGTTAAAATCATGGGCGATACCGCCAGCCAAGATACCAATGGACTCTAGTTTGCTGGCTTTAAGGAATTCTTCCTCCTTTTTCTTGCGTTCTGTAATATCCCGGAAGACCAGAATAACACCGATGATCCGATGTTTTTCATCGCGGATGGGCGAGCCTGTACTGGCAACCAGCCGTTCGGTGCCGTCTTGGGCAATCAGCGCCGTATTGCTGGCCAGCCCGCTGATCTTGCCGGTTTCCAGGACTTTTTTGGCCGGGTTTTCGCAACGTTTCCGGGTTTTAAAATCAATGATGTGAAAGATCTTCTCCAATGGTTCGCCGATGGCTTGTTCACTGCGCCAAGCGGTGAGTTCTTCGGCGGCTTTATTCATCATTACAATGCGCCCGCGCCGGTCGGTGGTGATGACGCCGTCACCGATGGACTGGAGGGTGACAACCAATCGTTCTTTTTCATCAGCGGTGGCTTCCACTGCTCGTTTGCGTTCGGCGGAAACGGCGATGTAACCGGCGATGTTTTGTGCCATCAGGAGCTCACGTTGGCTAAAAGCATGGGCGGTCCGGTAGCGGACAATGAAGAAACCCAGTAAGCGTTGTTGGTAAAGAAGAGGGAAATAGCCCAGGCTCCCGGTTGCCCGGTCCGGCATTATGGTCCCCGGAGATTGCCCGGTATCCGGGATCAAGATGGGAGCCGGCGGCTGTTCTGGACGGTTTGACCAGGGGTTTTTGCTTTTAGCGGTGTGCAACAGGGTGCGGGGCATCCCCAGTGAACTGCAGGGTTTGATACCGCCGTCCCGGTCGATGAGCATTAAGGCGGTTCCGTCGGCGGCCAGGGCCTTTTTCAGGCAATGTACCGCCGCTTTGTAGATTTCTTGTGTGTTGTCGGAGTTGATGACCAACTGGCATAGTTGGGAAAGGCAATGGAGATCCAAGGAGATCTCTTCCGGAACAGGGAGGTGTTCCTTTGGTGCCGGAGACCGGGGCCCTTCTCCGGTTAAAAGAGGGTTATCCTTTGCCAAATCGGTCTGCAAGACTGACACCACCTTCCGGTACTGGGTATTAATCGCCCGGGGTTAGGAAACTCGCCGACACTAATCATGGTAAAGGGAAAAAGTTTCTGTAAAGTAACTTAGCATATTTCTCGTAAAACAACCGGTAGGTGTGTTAAAATATGGGCAATAGGATCTCCGAAGGGAGCGCTGGTTAATGATGTCGGAGAAAAGAACGGCTGGGGATGGCAGATCGGATAAAGGGTGTGGTGATACGGTGAGCCGAAGATGAGACGTTTAGACCAGGAATTAGTGGTACAGGGTTTTTTTAGCAGCCGGGAGCGGGCGCAGGGCGCGATTATGGCAGGACAGGTCCTGGTCGACGGGAAACCCGTTGATAAGCCGGGTTACAGGGTGGCGCCGGACAGTCAAATTGAGGTCCGGGGAAATGATATACCCTATGTTAGCCGGGGCGGTCTTAAGTTGGACCGGGCCTTGGAGCAATTCCATATTACCGTGGAGGGGCGCATCTGTTTGGATATTGGCGCTTCTACAGGGGGATTTACCGATTGCCTGCTGAAGAACGGTGCAGCGAAGGTTTTTGCTGTTGATGTGGGTTACGGCCAATTGGATTGGTCCCTCCGCTGTGACCCGCGGGTTGTGGTCATGGAAAGGACCAATGCCCGCTATCTGCGCCCTGAACAACTGGGGGAGACGCCCGATTTTTGTTGTATTGATGTGTCCTTTATCTCCTTGCGCCTCATCCTGCCAGCGGTCTGTGGCCTGTTGGCGGAGGAAGCTGAGCTTGTGACCTTGATTAAGCCCCAATTTGAGGCGGGCCGGGACAAAGTGGGCAAAAAAGGGGTGGTTCGTTCCGCGGAGATACATACGGAGGTTATTGCCGGGATCATGCAAGCCGGGATGGAACTCGGACTTGCCTGCGCCGGCTTGACCTACTCACCGATCAAGGGGCCTGAAGGCAATATCGAGTTCCTAGCTTATTGGCGGCGGGGCGGCGAGCCCGTTGTTCCCGTGCCTGATCCGGCAGAGGTTGTCAAAGAGGCCCATCAAAAATTGCAATCCTAAAATTAATTGGCCTTTTAAGTTTGGGCAGAAAAAAGACCGGGTGCTCATGTTTCCCCGGTCTTGCAGTTACCGCCCTGTGTCTGCCAGGTTGTAGAGTGCTGATATATCGAAGCGACAAAAGGAAGATTGGTTGTGGCGTGTTGTTTTGTCCATTTGCTGGTGGGTGTTTGTTGAGAAGAATGCTTAAACTGTTAGTTGATGTAACAGAGCGAACTGCAAAACCATTATATCCGGATTTGTTATGGCTTGTAAACCCCAAGATTATGGTGGAATTCGCAAATAGTTGCCAAAGAGCAGGGGCGGAAGAAGCAAAGTAAAAAACCCTCCCATAGTACGGGAGGGTTTTGCTTTATTCTGTTTGGTGGGGAAGGAGGGAATCGAACCCTCACGGTATCGCTACCACCGGATTTTGAGTCCGGCGCGTCTGCCAGTTCCACCACTTCCCCATGGGTACCATACTACTTCGGCACAGATAATATTAACAGAATGACCGGGTCTTTGTCAATCATTAAACTAAAGTTTGTTTGAGCAACCTTTTTCCATCTGTTGCAGACGCCGGGGGAGATTAAAAAGAAGCGGTGATCTTCCACCGCTTCATTGCTTCAAATTGACAATTGGCATTTGACGGTCGAACGGTTACGGGCGGGAGTCAGGTTTTGGTGCGGGGTCGGAGAAAACCTAAGGTTGTAAACTTTGCCGGTGGGGTTTTTGTTCCCCCCCGGTCTTGGTTTATCATATGAGCCAACAAGGGGATTTGAGAATGGGACATTGGCAGTTTTCTGGAGGTGGGCCCAATGGGTCTGGCTTGGCAAGATCAGCGCTCCGGTTTGAAAACCACTTGTTCCATCTGGCTTAAGGCTTCTGTCACCGGGAGTTGACTGTCGGACGGCAACCAAACCCGGCAGTGTACGTTCTCGGCGTAGCTGCAGTTGAGCACCTTCCCCTTGTGTCGGCTGATGAGATTTTGGATGTTTTGCCAATTGGCATAAGGCAGGGTAAGTTCCCAGGCACAACCCTCAACCCACGGGGAGCGCCCGGCTTTGGCCAGGGTTTCGGCAGCGGTTTGGTGGTAAGCGTCGATCAAACCCCGCACGCCAAGTTTCTTCCCGCCAAAGTAGCGTGTCACCACCACCGTTGTGTGGAACAGGTTGGCCTGGAGAATGGCGTTTAAGATGGGTTTGCCGGCGGTTCCCGTGGGTTCGCCGTGATCGTGGTAGTAGGTAATGGCTGCTGTACCTAGGCCCACCCGATAGGCATAACAGTTGTGGGTGGCGTCGGCATACTGCCGGCGAATGGCGCCTATGAAGGCTTTGGCCTCCTCTTCAGAAGCAGTTAGGGTGGCATGACCAATAAACCGGGAACGCTCAATCCGGATCTCATGGTGGGTCTCCTGGGCAATCACCCAATACTCCGGGGCCATTATTCTCCCTCCGTACAATACAGTTAAATCCGTACAATACAGTTAAAGTAGTAGATACAGATAAAACAGGATAATACCGGTTCTCGGGCGGCTTGCTTTTCTTTCTGAGGGGATAATTTTGCCGCATAACTCGGCTATAGGGATTTTTCACGGTGTTGCTTGGTTTTTTGTTCTGGCCTTCCTGGTTCGTTTGGCTGGCGGGACCAAAGTCTTCTCTGGTTCCGGCGGAGGCGCCTGGGGACAATAGTGTTCCAGGATATCGTTGATCTGCCGGAGCCGGTTGGCCGGAACCGTCAGCTGAAGCTGACCGGAGCCGGCTTTGTTTGCATCAGGCATGTTGTAGTTCACGATGAGCAGGTTTGGTTGCTTCTGATCCCAGTGCCAATCCTTGATGATTTCCCATTCCAACAGGTTGAAAAAGATTAAAAGACCGGCGCTGGTGATCCTGTACCGTCCATGTAGGGTGTAGGCGGCAAAGAAACAAAGGAGCAACAGAAAAAAACCGGGAATTAATTGTTCGCCAGACGCATGACCGGAGATGATCTCCCGGGTCAAGAACGCTAAAGAGACTCCGGTCACCACTGACCAATAAATATGATAAATCCGTTTCGCCGGCAGATAAACCAGGGTTAAACTGCAATGATTTCTTCTATAGGCAATGAATGCCCCCATGCAGAATAAAAGATACATAAGAAAGTAAAAGAGTAAATGGTTCATCCGGGTCTCCCCCTTGCGGATGTTAAGGTCACCGATTATTTCGACTGGTTCCCATATATATCCTGCCGGCGGAAGGATAAGGGATTGGACTTTTCTTACCATGCCGAAAAATTGCTCGGCCCACTCCGGAAATTTGGGCAGTAAGAGGATTTTTGCAGCGCAAGAAGAAAAGGAAAGATATTTGGTGATAAAACGATGTAACTACGGGAAGTTGCGGTTAGGGCGCGCATGGCTGCGAATGGCAACTTTTTATGGAAAAAGGACGTTATTTTGTACTAGCAGGAGGGATCGGCTTTGCGCAAGAACGGAATGGTCTGGGGCGTAATTATGGTCATTATTATAGTCGTCGTCGGGGTGGTTCAGGTCGGTGCGGTGACGGAGCTTCCTGTTGTGGCCGGATATGTGACAGATACGGCAGCCATGTTGACCGAGCAGGAACGGCTGGAGATCTCGGTGATGTTATCCCGCTATGCAAAAGAAACGGATAACCAAATTGTGGTGGTAACCATCCCCGCCTTGGAAGGGGAGAAGATCTCTGAGTACGCTTCCCGCTTGGCAGAAAAGCTTAAGCCGGGACTGAAGGGAAAGGGTAACGGGGTATTGTTACTGATCGCCAGAGAGGACCGGACGGCCCAGATGCAGGTGAGTAATGGTTTGGCAAAACAACTGACCGATAGCAGGGCGGGAGCAATTATTCGGAACGGCCTGGCCCCTGAGTTTCGTAAAGGCGATTATGCCGGGGGCATTCGAACGGCCGTTGCCGGGATAATTAATACCGTAACCCCTGATTTTCCCTTAAATTCCTCATTTGTTCCCCCTGCTGCGCCCTTGTGGGATGGCCGGTTGAACGGCTTGCTTCTGATGATCTTCTGGCTGATTGCGGTTGTCGTGGCCATAAGGAGCAGTCGCCAACGGGTGTACTGGTACAGGCGGGGTTATAGCAGCGGTTTTGACCCCTATTTGTGGGGCCTGTGGTTCCGCGCTGATTATGGAGGATACACGGATGACAAGGACTTCATCGGCGGAGGCGGCGAGTTTGATGGCGGCGGTGCCGGTGGCAGTTGGTGAGGAGGAGTTGGCGCATGGGTTTTTTTACAGCAGCAGAGATAGCAAAGATTGTACAAGCCATTAAACAAGCTGAAAGCAGGACATCGGGGGAGATTCGGGTCCATGTGGAGAACCGGGCTGGTGATGACGTCTTTGACCGGGCGGAGGAGATCTTTGAACGGTTAAAGATGCATCAGGTTAAAGAAAGAAACGGTGTCTTAATATATTTGGCGGTAAAAGACCGGAAGTTCGTCATTCTTGGCGACAGTGGCATTGACCGGGTGGTGCCCAAGGATTTTTGGGCGGAAATCAGGGATACGATGGCTGGCATGTTCCGAAAACGCCAGTTTGTTGAAGGGATCTGCACCGGAATCGGTTTGGCGGGGGAGGCCTTGGCCCATTACTTTCCTCACCGGCGGGATGACGCCGCTGAGTTGCCCAGAGAGATCCAGGAAGAATAGTTAAAAAGGTTTATGCTTGGCAGAGTTATGGAAAAAAGTTATAATGACAACGATGGCTATTTTTGGATGCCAATGTTCCTGTATTGCTTGGAGGGGTGGGGCGATGGTGCGCACCGGCGAATACCGGCGATGGCCAGAGTGCTATATCTTGGAGAACGGTAAAATTGAGCTTGTAGTCTGTACTGGGATCGGGCCGCGGGTAATCCGCCTTGGCCGGCCCGGGGGCCCCAACGCTTTTGTGGAGTACCCGGAGCAACTGGAGGAACCCAAGGATCAATGGCATTTTTACGGCGGCCACCGCTTGTGGCATAGCCCGGAGGACCTCGTCCGGACTTACCAACCGGATAATAAAAGGGCGGCTGAGGTCTTGGCGACCGAGGACTCCCTAGAGGTAATCCAAGAAACGGAAGAAAAGACCGGTCTCCAAAAGGCCCTGCGTCTTCAAATTGATCCGGTAAAACCCCGTTGTGTTGTGGAACATCGGTTGACCAACCGGGGGCTTTGGCCCATTGAGACAGCGGCCTGGGCCATCTCACCGATGGCCGAAGGCGGATTGGCCATTGCTCCGCTGCGGGGCAACGGCAAAGCTGGAGAAAAACTACCCGACAGCAAGGTGGTCCTGTGGCCATATACTGCCATGGACGATCCCCGGCTCAATTGGGGCCGGGAGTTGGTCTGCGTGGCGCAGAACCCTGGGATGGGCGATTGCAAGATTGGCCTGCAAAACGGTCGGGGTTGGATTGCCTACCTTAACCGGGGAGAGCTTTTTCTGGTTCGTTTTCTGCCGACGCTGGGGGCTGTCTATCCGGACATGGGCGCCGAAGTGGAGATCTTTACAAAGGATATTTTCACGGAGGTTGAGACCCTTGGACCGTTAACCCGTCTGGAACCTGGCGAAACCCTGAAGCATACGGAAGTTTGGTATTATTTCACCGGTTTTCCGGAATGGGAAAACGAGGGGGAACTGGCGGAATTAATCGCAGATTACCTTCAGCAAGCCCCCTTTGTATAGCGTCGGTTGGTGCAGTTAACTTAGGGTCGGGCAGGAAGACCATTTTTCATGATGAAGGAGGGGGACCGATGCCGACTATTCGGATTATTACGGATTCAGCTTGTGACCTTGACTGGGAGATGATTCAACAAGCGGGTATAGAGATTATTCCGCTCCATGTGACCTTTGGGGCCGAAACCTATAAAGACATGATGGAAATCACCAGGGAGCGCTTTTATGAGATGTTGGCACGGGCCAAGGAATTGCCCCGCACTTCCCAGCCCTCCCCCAGTGATTATGTGGAAATTTATCAAAAAGACCTGGCCGAGGCCGATGAACTGTTGGTTTTAACCCTTTCCTCCGGTTTAAGCGGTACTTACAACGCTGCCAGTTTGGCCAGGGGAATGCTCCAAGCGGAACAACAGGAACGGGTTTGGGTTTTTGATACCAAGGCGGCATCGGTGGGACAAGGTTTACTGGCCCTGGAGGCTGCCCGTCGGGTTAAAGCCGGTGAGACGACAGCGGAGATTGTAAAAGCTTTAGAAAGCTTCCGGGACCGTCTGGCATCCGTCTTTACCCTTGACACCTTGGTTTATCTGGAAAAAGGCGGGCGCATCAGTAAAGTGCAGGCCATGGTGGGAACGATTTTGAATGTCAAGCCTATCCTGCAATTGGATGAGGCAGGACGGATCGTACCGCGGGAGAAGGTGCGCGGCCGCAAACAAGCTCTGCAACGCCTGCTGGATATCATGGCGGCCGAAGGGGATCATCTGGAAGACCAAGTGATTGGCATCTGCCATGCCCGGGCGGCACAAGAGGCGGAAGAAACAGCTGCGGAAATCCGTCGGCGTTTTCGGGTGCGGGATGTAGTAATCGGTGAGATCTCAGCCATCATTGGGACCCATGTGGGTCCGGGATGTTTTGCCGTGTTTTACCAACGTAAAGCCTGAAGCAACAACCTTGGCTGGCAGGGGCCTTTGTTAACATAGCGTTAAGCTTCACGGACCGACTGGAGGAATCTTGCATTAATTGACGAATAATCGCAGGAAACATAGGTTAGCGCCTCTTTTTAGGGAGAACTTGCTTTAAGGAGTTGGTACATCATGGCGCAGAATTTGCGGTTAAATATCCAGAGTGTTCAACCTTTTATCAAAAACCATGAGCTGGATCAGATGAAAAAAGCCGTTGCAGACGCCCACGAAGCATTGCACGAAAAGACCGGCGCCGGCAGGGAGTTTACCGGCTGGGTTGATCTTCCTTTAACATATGACCGGGAGGAGTTGGCCCGTCTCATTGAGGTCGGGGCGGAGCTCCAAAAACGGGAAGCCCTTGTCGTGGTTGGTATCGGCGGCTCTTATTTGGGGGCCCGGATGGCCATTGATCTGTTCTCCCATTATTTCCGGAACCAGATGCCAGCCGAGGTGCGGAAGGGGCCGGAGATCTACTTTGCCGGCCATCAGATGAGTTCCACATATATGGCGGAGTTGTTGGAGGTCCTTGAGCATAAAGACGTAGCTGTCAATGTAGTTTCCAAGTCCGGTACAACCACGGAGCCGGCCTTGGCCTTCCGGATCCTGAAGAACTTTTTGGAGCGGCGCTTTGGCAAGGAAGGCGCCCGGGAACGCATTATTGTGACTACCGACCGCAAAAGGGGCGCATTGAAACAACTGGCTGATGATGAAGGCTACCGGCAGTTTGTCATTCCCGATGATATTGGCGGGCGTTATTCGGTTTTGACGCCAGTGGGGCTCCTCCCCATCGCCGCTTGCGGCATTCCTGTCCGGCCCATGCTGGAGGGCGCTGCGGTTGCCTACCAAAACTACAACCGGGCGGATCTGATGGCAAATGATTGTTATCTCTATGCCGCCATTCGTAATATTCTATACCGCAAGGGTTACAGCGTGGAGGTAATGGCCAATTACGAACCCTCTTTGCATAATTTTGCCGAATGGTGGAAACAGTTGTTCGGGGAGAGCGAAGGGAAGGATGGAAAAGGAATCTTCCCGGCAGCAGTGGACTTGACCACGGATTTGCATTCCATGGGGCAGTACCTGCAAGATGGGCGCAGGATGCTCTTTGAAACCGTGTTAAACGTGGTCCGGCCCAGAAAAGAACTGGTTGTGCCCGAGCTTGACGGCAATTTGGATGGGTTAGACTATCTGCTGGGCCGTTCGTTGCACGAGATTAATCAGAAGGCCATGCAAGGAACTGTCTTGGCCCATACCGACGGTGGCGTGCCCAATCTGGTCTTGAACATCGAAGAGTTGACTCCGGCGGTCTTTGGCGAAATGGTGTATTTCTTCGAGAAAGCCTGTTGCATCAGTGGATACCTGCTGGCCGTGAATCCCTTTGATCAACCCGGGGTCGAGGCTTATAAGCGCAATGTTTTTGCGCTGCTTGGCAAGGAAGGGTATGCCGAGGAACAACGGAGATTGGAGGAAAGACTCGGGAACTAAATGCCGGAAGGGGGCTTCTCTCTTGACGGAAAGGACTTTGGTGATCCTGAAACCGGATGCCTTGCAACGGGCGCTGGCGGGTGAGATCATTTCCCGTTTGGAGAAGAAAGGCTTTATCCTGGTGGGAGCGAAGTTGTTCCGGTTTGATGAGGCGTTGTGCCGGCGTCACTACGCCCATCTGGTTGACAAACCATTCTTTCCGGAGATTGTGGACTATATGACCTCTGGTCCCTGCTTGGCCATGGTTTGGCAGGGGCCGGAGGTCATTGCGTTTGTCCGGTCGATGATTGGTCCCACCAACCCGTTGGAGGCGGCTCCGGGGACAATCCGGGGGGATTATGGGATATCCACAAGAAAAAATGTGATTCATGCCTCCGATTCACTTGCTGCAGCAGAACAGGAAATTCAACGTTTTTTCCCGGAAGGGTTGGCGGATGAGCAGCTAAAGTCCACTTGACGGGAATAGATGTTACTGATATACTTTATTGTAAATAAATATTAGTTATATAAAATCAAAAAGACAGAAAATTAAGTAACTTAAACCGGCGGTTCCTGCTAACTTTTAACCTTCTTACGAGCATTTTCGCCAAATACTTTTCTGTCGACAAGTTTTTTCCGTTGGGAGAGGACTCTCCCGGCCCATGGGTTAGCTGTCGGTGTGGGGCTGTGATCAGGATGGAAAGCGTGGGTGAGGGTAGCTCATGACAAAGATCATGATTGTTGATGACGAACAGGATCTCTTGGATACAATGGGAATGATCCTTGAACTGCACGGGTACCATGTGGTAAAAGTGGCCGATGGGGCTGATGCTGTTACCTATGCCATCTTGGAACAACCAAAATTAATCCTGTTGGACGTGATGCTGCCCCACCGCACCGGCTGGGCCCTCTGCCGTGAACTGTTGAACAATCCCCGGACGGCTGCCATTCCCATTGTTATTGTTAGTGCCCGCTTTCAGCAGGAGGATGTGAAAAAAGGTTTAGAAGCAGGGGCCAAGGATTACTTGATCAAGCCTTTTGCCCTGGAAGAGTTAATGGCTACGGTGGCCAGGTGGGCGCCAAAGGAATCACCGACGGCGGTCTGAATGTATATGGTCTAATTAACGGGCAGACCCTGTTCTTTAGGGAGAAGGTTAATAGAAGACGCAGTTAGTGCGTCTTTTTTGTTTTTGGAGCAGGTCTGAACCGGTCTGCCCGTGCATAGGGTTTTAAACGGGGTGATCCCGACGGTTTCCGTTGTTTGTGTATTGAAAAGGAAGTACCTTCTGCTCATCTTATTGATCCTGTCCGTTTTTTCTTGGGCCGTCCTCTGTTTGCGCCCGCAGATCCTCCCGGTGGCCGGGGGTTACACCCGCCATAAGGAATTCCCGCCTTTGGTCTATCTCCCGGAGTATGAACAAGGGCCGAAAGTACTGGCGGATGCTGCCATCCTGGTGGAAGCCACCAGCGGTAAAGTCTTGTACGCAAAAAATGAACACAAGCGCCGGGCACCCGCCAGTACCACAAAGATTATGACTGCCTTGGTGGTGTTGGAAAGAGCAAAACTCAATGAAATTGTACGGGTCAGTCGCCGTGCGGCTTCGGTCGGGGGTTCCAGCCTCCATCTTAGGGCGGGGGACCGCCTCCGCCTTTCGGAGCTGCTCCAGGGAGTTTTGTTATGCTCCGGGAATGACGGGAGTACGGCCTTGGCGGAGCACGTGGCCGGATCGGAGCAGAAATTCGCCGAATTAATGAATCTTAAGGCCAAAGAACTGGGCGCGCTCCATACGCGGTTTCAGAATGCCCACGGGTTAAGGGCGCCCTCCCATTACACAACAGCCTTTGATCTGGCGCTCATGGCCAGGTATGCGTTGATGAATCCCGTATTTTTCCGGATTGTCGCTACTAAAGAAGAGTTAATGGAGTATGAAGAAGCCACCCGGGCCCAGAAAATCCGCAATACCAACCGGCTTTTGTGGTCCTTTGCCGGCGCCGATGGGGTGAAGACCGGCACGACTAATGAAGCGGGTTATTGCCTGGTGGCCTCGGCCACCAGGGATGGCCGCCGTTATGTGGCTGTGGCCTTGGCCAGCCCGGACAGGTGGGGAGATTGCGCCAGAATGCTGGAGTACGCCTTTTCCCACTTTGCCTTGGTCCGCTTGGCCAGGGCGGACCGGCCGGTGGGCACCATTAATGTGCTTGGGGGGTGCCCGGCAAAGGTCCGGGTGTATCCCCGCCGGGATCTTACCGTTGTGTTGAAGAAGGGAGAGGAAGGAAAGTACCGACGTTTTGTGGTTTTACAGGAGCAACCGTTGCGACCGCCGCTTAAGCGGGGAAGTATTGTCGGGCGTATAGGCTACTCCTATGAAGGTTCAGAGGTTGAAGGGGTGGATCTGATTGTCCGGGAACCCGTCCGGCGCCGTCCCTTCTGGGGATGCGGGGAGAAACGGCGATGAAAAACGCGTTGGGAAGGATTGCGGCGGTGGCGGCGGTTTTCATGGGGACAGTGGTCGGCGCAGGTTTTGCCTCTGGGCAGGAGATCTTCCAATTTTTCTCCCGTTTCGGCGGGTCGGGTCTGGCCGGGATTGGCCTTTCCACCCTTATCTTGGGCGGCCTTGGTTCCCTGTTTATGCAATGGGGCTGGGAGTATAAAGCCGCCTCCCACCGTCCCTTGCTTTATACCTGCGGGCCGGCGGCGGGCGCCTTCGCTGATGGGGTCTTGATGGTATGCCTGGTGATTATCTCCGGCATGATGTTGGCGGGGGCTGGTGCTTTGTTCAAGGAGATGGGCGGGGTCTGGGGCAGCGGTGTCCTTTGTACTGGCTTGGTGGCCTATGTGGTGCTGCGACGGCGGCTGGCGGGGATCCGGGGTTTTAATTTGTTGGTAATTCCGTTCCTGGTGGCCACTGGAGCGACCGTGGCCTGCCTGGGCCTGTTTTGCTTGCCGCCGCCTCCGGCGGGGTTCAGTGGCGGGGGCTGGCTAGGTCCGTCCATCCTTTATGCCTCGTATAACCTGGTTTTGTCGCTGCCGGTTTTGGTTTTGCTCCACCGGATGGAACCGGATCCGGCCCTGCTTCGGCTGGGCGGTTGGGTGGGGGGGATCGGCCTGGGGATTGTGGCCCTTCTCTTTCATTTAGCCATAACCCGCACGGCGACAAACCCTATCACGTTGGAACTGCCGTTGCTGCCTTTGCTGGAGGTGCTGGGTCCCTGGATCAAGCAGGCCTATGCAGTGATCCTCTGGGGTGAGCTGTTTACCACGTATATTGCCAACGTTTACGGGATTGTCCAACGTTGGGGGGAAAGCCGGGGCCTGAGTTATGAAAACCGGCTTTTACTGGTGATCCTTGCAACTGTAGCGATTAGCCGTGCCGGATTTGCCAGGATGATCCGGATTTTTTATCCGCTCTTCGGCGGCTTCAGTCTTTTACTGCTTCTCTGTTTAGTTTTAAAACGCATCGTGGAGAAATATGGTGTTAATCAATGAAAGACCAGGAATCTTCAGAAAGAGGTGTATTGACGAATCGACAAAGATTTCAGAAGGTATTTGATATACTGTCTTAAAAAGCGGGACGGTTCGGGGGTACCACAATGAACAACATGCTCGGCAATGAGGTATACCAACCCAGAGAATGGATCTTCGCCAACAAAAAGACCGCGGTACGCCTGCGCAAAGTAAAGGATAACCCCATTCCCTGGCAAAGCCGGCTGCGGCAAACAGTCGGACAGGATCTCCCTTTTGCCGCTTTAATTTTGTTGCTGTGGCGGGTGCCGTTCTTTGCCGGGATGAAACCATTTGTTTGGGGTTTTCTTTTTGCCTGGTCAGCCAGTCATCCGCCCGTTGCCGGCTGGGCGTTCTTATTGATGCTTCCGGTCTGGTGCTTCTCCCCTGAAGCATTGACCGGTGGAATGGTGGCGCGGATGGCCGCCTTGGCTCTGCTCAACTTGTTTGTACTGATTTTCGGGCCCATTCGTTTTCGCGGCATGTTGGTGGGGGCTGGCTTGGTCTCCCTTGCTACGGTCATTTTTCGCCTGCTTTATCACAGCGACGGTTTGGGAATGCTCCTGGCGGTGGGGGAGATTATCATTGGCCTCTTTTTGGGCTGGTTACTGTTGCCGGCATTAAACAAATGGCGAGGTCAGGACAGGAGATTTGTCTTCAGGGAGATCGATCAGCAATTATCGGCAATTTCCTTAATCTGTATGGTGTTTTTGGGACTGACTGGATTGAACTGGGGAGTTATCAATTTAAGCCTCTTATTCGGTGTCTTTGTTATTATGTTTGCTGCCGATCGGTTTGGATTTACCGCATCAATTGTGATGGGGAGTTGCCTGTCTCTGGTCCAACTGGTGACGGCGGATTCACAGTTTAATTCCCTGCTCTATGCGGCTGTGGGTCTCTTTGCTGGCATAGGGAAGGAATATGCCGGACTGGGGGTTTCCGTGGGGACAGTTTTCAGCTTGGTCTTAGTTGCCCTTTTCCATGGTTCTTTATGGGGCGGGGAGTTGTTCAATCTGATCCCGCCGGCCCTCTTGGCGGGGGTTTATGGCCTGCTAGTGAGGGGATTCGAGAAAAGACTGCTAAATTCTGGCCAGTCCTTGGCTCCGGTGGTTGAGGTCAAGGACCGGAGCTTGGAAGAACGGGTGCGGGCGGTGTTGACGGAGCGCTTAAAGGGATTGGCGGCGGTCTTTGACCGTTTGTCCCAGAGTTTATCCCTACCGGAGCTGGCAGTAGAGAACAAATCTCTGAATATTTACGGATTGATCGAAGAAATCTGTGAACGTACCTGTAAACAATGTACAGGCTATGAAAGGTGCTGGGGGGAGAATTTTTACGAAACCTACCGGGGGGTTTTTGACCTCATCTCCCTGGCGGAGATGGTTGGCCAGGTGGATCCGGGGAAGATTACCGGGCGGTTGGCTACCGAGTGTTTTCAACTTTATCGCCTGCTTTCCGCCATTAATCACCGGGTGGAACAGCAAAAAGTCGAGACTTTGTGGAACCGGCGGCTGGAAGAAAATCGCCACTTCCTGTCGGGCCAACTCCAAGGCGTGGCGAACATCATGAGTAACCTGGCCCAGGAAGTCCGGATGAATGTGGATTTCCAATCTGAGCTGGAGAACGAGCTTAAACTGGCTTTTATCAAGTGTGGTTTGAATGTTCAAGGTTTGTATGTCGTCCAGCGGGAGCGGGACCGGCTGGAGATCAGGGTCAGGAAGCGTTCATGCGGGGGCTGCCATGAATGCCGCGCAATGGCAGCTCCCATCGTTGCCCGGATTACAGGGCAGAAATATGTGGTTAGTAAACGGGAGTGCCTGTATGGTGATGGCAGTTGTTCCTTTGTCCTCGGCCCGGCTAAGCGATATGAGATCCGGTCGGCGGTCTGCAAGAAGCCGCGTCAGGGGAATTTAACCTCTGGTGATACCCATTCCTTGCTGGAGTTGCAGGATGGATATTTTGTCGCCATCCTCAGCGACGGCATGGGGGTTGGTCCCAAGGCGGCCCAAGCCAGCGGAACAACGGTAACGGTCATGGAGGAACTGTTAAGAGCAGGCTTGAACAAAGAATTTGTGGTGCAAATGGTCAACTCTGTCTTACTCTTGCGCAATCAAGAGGAGACCTTTGCCACAGTGGATGTGTGTTTGATTAATCTCTACTCTGCTCAGGCCGAGTTTTTAAAGATCGGTGCGGCGCCAACCTATATTAAACGGGACAAGGAAGTGAAGATGCTTTGCTCCACCTCCCTGCCGGTGGGGATCTTAAACAAGGTTGACGCAGAAACGTCCAAGTACCAGTTGTTGCCGGGCGATTTGGTGGTGATGCTCACTGACGGTATCTTGGAGAGTAAGCCGGCGCAAGAACCTGAAGGTGACTGGGTTTTGCAGACCCTGGCAAAAGTGGATGTGACGGGACCAGATGCCCTCGGGCAATATCTACTGGAGTGCGCGGCTGGCGCCGGTGGCGGCGGGGCAAGGGATGATATGACGGTAGTGGTGTTGCAGGTGGAGGCCATGGATGATGTTTAAAGGGCCGGATAAGTATTAAGTATAAATATGTATAAATGGGTATTAAGTATATTTAAACAAAAGGGGACGGACCATAAGTCCGTCCTTTTGTTATCCCAATAGTGCCTGCAGTTGTTTTGGATTGCTCGGCTTTGGCGGGCCGGTGCTGGTAGGGCTGCATAATTTTACGGCCGGCCGCCACCGGAAAAAGCAGGATAATCGCCTGTCATACGGAACTTTATGAGAGCGACTTTGTTTTTTGGAAGGGGGCTTCCTTGGTGGGCGGGTTATTGGAGAAACTTCACCAGGCCGCCCGGGAGTATAAAATGTTTGTTCCCGGTGACAGAATCTTGGTGGCTGTATCCGGCGGGGTGGATTCGGTCAGTTTGTTGCATGCGTTGAGCGACCCTTCCTTAGGGTTGGAGCTGGTAGCCGTTTATGTCCATCATGGTTTGCGCCCCGAGGCCAATGAGGAAGGGGAATGGATCCAGCGCCGGGGGGAGAAGATGAATGTTCCCGTGGTTATCCGCCGGATTGATGTGCGGGGCAGGGTAGAAAGGACCGGCGAGTCTGTCCAGATGGCGGCCAGACAGGAGCGGTACCGTGCTTTGGAGGAGGAAGCCCTGGCCTGGGGCGCTCGCCGGATTGCCCTGGCGCACCATGGGGATGACCAGGCGGAAACCGTTTTGTTGCGGCTTTTGACGGGAACCGGCCCGGAGGGGCTGGGGGGGATGGCCCCCGTGAAGGAGCCGTATATTCGCCCGCTACTTAATGTCAGACGGGCGGAGATTTTGGCATATGCTAAAGAGAATGGCCTGGAATGGCTGGAGGACCGCTCCAACTGCGACACCCATTATTTACGCAACCGGATACGTTGGGAAGTGTTGCCGGGCTTGGAGGAGATTCAACCCCAATTGGTGAGCCATTTAAATAAATTGGCGGCTGTGACCAGGGAATGGCGGGAGTGGCTCCTTGCTGCTTTAGAGGAGACCGGGGGGGAACTGGATCTTGTCATGGGAGAGCAAAACGTCTCTTGGCTGCTTGAACCCTGGCGGGCCATGCCCAGGCCGTTGCAGAGGGCGGTTTTAAAGAAAGGCTTTTACCACCTGTTTCCCACTCACCGTTTGGCCTTGGACCATCAAGATCAGGTTTTAGCCTTTTTTCAGGACCGGAACACTGGCAGGCTGCAGTTGCCAGGGGCGGGGGTGATTGCCGGTGCCGGTGACCGCCTGTGGCTGAGCAAGGGGCAGTTCCGGGCCGTGGTTGAAGAGAGGATCAATATTCCGGTTACAATACCTGGCGAGACTAGTTGGCCCGGCGGGCGATTGATTGCCCGGTGCCTCCGGCGGGAAGAATTGCCGGCGGATTGGCAAAAAGCCGGCAAGGACGAGGCCTTCTTCAGTGTCGGGGAGGAACTGCCCCGGTTGTTCCTGCGTAACCGCCGGCCCGGTGACCGGGTGATTGCCTTTGGCCGGCAAAGTCCGGAGAAACTCAAGAAACTTCTAATCGATGCCAAGATACCCTGTCAGGAGCGGGGTAGGATTCCCTTGGTGGTTGACGGGGAGGATAATATCTGGTGGGTGGTGGGAGTCCGCCACACCAACATGGCCCGGGTCCGGCCGGACGACAGAAACATCCTCCACCTTATTTTCCGGCAAGAGCGCGAATAGTCGGCAGCCAACCTGTTGTCACCCAAAATTGACTATGGTATAATAATAGCCATGGTCTGAAAGGCCTTTGGGAAGGAGGATTTTTTTTGCGCCTACTCAAGGAGTTTGCCTTATATGTTGTGCTGTTTTTGCTCCTTCTGCTCATCGTCTCCAGAGTATTTGGCGACACTGAGAAAACCACCAAGTTGAGTTTTGATCAATTCCGGGCGAAGGTCAAAGCCGGCGAGGTGCTGAGTGTTCGCATTAATACAACCAATGGTCGCATTGACGGTTTTTTGAAAGAAGAAGGCAATCCCGATGGGAAACGTTTTTGGACCGTTGGGCCGACAACTCTGGATGACACTTATGAGAAATTGCTTGCACCAACAAAGGTGAAGACCGAATATTATCAACAGTCGGAGAATTGGTGGTCGGCGCTTTTACCCTGGTTGTTGCTGTTTGTCTTGTTCATCGTCGGCTGGTTCTTTCTCATCAACCAGATGCAGAATTCCGGCAACAAAGCCATGGCCTTCGGCAAAAGCCGGGCTCGGCTTTATACGGAAGAAAAGACCCGGGTCACCTTTGATGATGTGGCCGGTGAGGATGAGGCAAAAGAGGAACTTGTGGAGATTGTGGAGTTTTTAAAACAACCGCGGAAATTTACCGAACTGGGTGCGCGCATTCCCAAAGGAGTGCTGCTGGTGGGCGCTCCCGGCACGGGGAAAACCTTGTTGGCCCGAGCGGTGGCTGGGGAAGCGGGTGCGCCTTTCCTAAATATCAGCGGTTCGGATTTTGTGGAGATGTTTGTGGGCGTCGGTGCTTCCCGGGTGCGCGATCTCTTTGAACAAGCCAAGAAAAACGCGCCTTGTATTGTTTTCATCGACGAGATTGATGCGGTCGGCCGGCAGCGGGGCGCAGGCCTCGGCGGCGGCCATGATGAACGGGAACAGACCCTGAATCAATTGTTGGTGGAGATGGATGGCTTTGAGCCGAATTCCGGTATTATTATTCTGGCGGCCACCAACCGGCCCGATGTTTTGGATCCGGCGCTTTTGCGGCCCGGCCGGTTTGACCGGCAGGTGGTCTTGGATATTCCCGACATCAAGGGCAGGGAAGAGATCTTAAAGGTCCATGCCAAGGGTAAACCGCTGGCGGAAGATGTTTCCTTGTCGGTTCTGGCCCGCCGTACTCCCGGCTTTACCGGAGCGGATTTGGCCAATACCCTCAATGAAGCGGCGCTTCTGGCGGCCCGGCGCGGTAAAAAGGAGATCGCCATGTCCGAGTGTGAAGAGGCGATTGAACGGGTGATTGCCGGTCCGGAACGGAGAAGCCGGATTATGAGCGAGAAGGAGCGCCAACTCACCGCCTACCATGAGGCCGGTCATGCGCTGGTGGGTTACTTCCTGCCGACGACAGACCCCATTCACAAAGTCTCCATTATTCCCCGTGGGCAGATGGGCGGCTACACCTTGGCCCTGCCTTTGGAGGATAAACATTATGCCACCCGCACGGAACTACAGGAAGATGTCATTATGTTTTTGGGTGGCCGGGCGGCTGAGGCCGTTGCGTTGCAGGAGATTAGCACTGGAGCCCGCAATGATCTGGAGCGGGCAACGAAGTTGGTGCGTAAGATGGTCACGGAATACGGTATGAGTTCAGAACTGGGCCATATGACCTTTGGCCATGGGCATGAAGACCAGATCTTCCTTGGTCGTGACATTGCCCGTGACCGTAACTACAGTGAAGAAGTGGCGGCCGCCATCGACCGGGAGATGCGGCGGATCATGGATGAATCCTACCGGCAGGCGGAGAAGATCATCCAAGAAAACCGTCACCTGCTAGAGGCATTGGCCAAGGCATTGTTGGAGAAAGAGACGTTGGAAGCTGAAGAATTTAAAAAGATCATGGAAGGAGAAACCCTGAGTTAAACTTTCCGGACTTCGCTTTGGCAAGCGGTGAGGTTCCGCCGCTTTTTTCTTGACTGACAACATGATAATAGTTGAACAAGAAAAAGAAGGTGAAGATGATGCATATCGACTTGCAGCCATACCCAACCGGTCAACCCAACAGAGAACAAGCGGAACGTGTTGTTGTTGTGATTGACGTTCTCCGGGCCACTAGTACAATTGTTACTGCCCTGGCCAATGGAGCTGCTGAAGTCATTCCCATGTCCGACGCCAGTGAAGCCAGTTTGTTGGCACGCCGGTTGGGTGAGGACCAGTGCCTGACTGGGGGAGAACGGGGAGGGCTTCCGATCCCCGGGCTAAACCTGGGCAATTCCCCCCTCGAGTATGGCGCGGCTGTTGTCAAAGGGAAAAAAGTTGCCTTGTGTACTACCAACGGGACACAGGCCATCCGGTGGGCCCAACCGGCCAAGAAAGTTCTGATCGCTAGTTTTTTAAACCTGCCGGCGGTGGTCGCACAGTTACAAAAGGAGAACTCCGATGTTCTGCTGTTATGTTCCGGTCGAAAGGGCGCCTTGGCCTTGGAGGATATGTACTGCGCCGGTATGATCGCCCACAGCTTGTCTACGGCGCTTTTCGGGCCGGGGTTGGCGTTGTCTGATGCAACGCGGCTAAGTTTAATTGCCTTTACGAGCGTCAATGCTCAAGACGGTCTCCAAACAGCCTTGTTAAAGACAGACCATGGCCAATACTTATGCGAACTTGGTTTCCAAGCTGATGTGGAGTACTGCTCCCGGGTGGGGATAATTGATCATGTGCCGGTTTATACGGGTGGAAGGATTATTCTGCCGGAGGCAATGTAAGCGGTTAATAATTTTTTGCCCGTAAAAAAGACCCCGGTTCCGCAGAAGAGTGCGGCGCCGGGGCCTTTTTGTTTTATTTATCCAAGACGGGAAGATATTATTAGTTGTTTAAGGCTTGGAGCGGCGCGGGTATCCGCCCGCCCCGCCGGACAAAGGCGGCGGACGAGAAGGTGTTCACAGGCATGATGGGCGCCTCGCCCAAAAGACCGCCGAAGGAGACCTTCTCCCCGATCTTTCCACCGGGGACCGGGATGAGCCGGACGGCGGTGGTTTTTTTGTTGATGACGCCGATGGCCATCTCATCGGCGATGATGCCGGCAATAGTCTCGGCAGGGGTGTCGCCGGGGATGGCGATCATGTCCAGGCCGACGGAACAGACTGCTGTCATCGCTTCCAGTTTGTTGATAGTCAAGGCCCCGGCCTCGACGGCATCGATCATGCCCCGGTCTTCACTGACGGGGATGAAGGCGCCACTTAGACCGCCAATGGATGATGAGGCCATTGCTCCGCCCTTCTTCACCGCGTCGTTTAGCATGGCCAGGGCGGCCACCGTCCCGTGGGCGCCGCAGCGTTCGAGGCCCATGCCTTCCAAGATATTGGCCACACTGTCGCCCGGGGCGGGCGTCGGAGCCAAAGACAGGTCAACAATGCCAAAGGGAACCCCCAGGGCTGCTGAAACCTTGCGGCCAATCAACTCGCCCACCCGGGTGATTTTAAATGCAACCCGTTTAATTTCTTCGGCCAGGTCACCCAGGTTAAGATCCGGGCAACGCTCCACTGTGGCGCGGACAACCCCCGGACCGGAGATGCCGATTTTGATGGCGGCTTCGGACTCGCCCACGCCGTGGAAGGACCCGGCCATAAAGGGGTTGTCCTCCGGCGCATTGGCGAAAACCACTAGTTTGGCGCAGGCCAGTCCCCCCTGCTCCCGCGTTAGTTCGGCGGCTTCCTTTATTTTGTTGGCCATCTCCAGGACGGCATCCATGTTAATCCCGGCTTTGGTGGAGGCCACGTTGACGGAGGAGCAAACCTTGGTGGTGGAGGCCAGGGTCTTTGGGATCGCGGCCAGCAGGGCATGGTCGCCGTGGGTGTAACCCTTTTCCACCAGGGCGGAGAAGCCACCAATAAAATCGATGCCCAGGGTTTGCGCGGCCCGTTCCAGAGCTTGGGCCAGTTTTAGAAAATCATCGGGGGTGTAACCCCGGTCTAGCAGGGAGATGGGGGTGACGGCCACCCGGGTGTTGACAATGGGGACGCCGTAAGTCTTTTCGGCCCGGCGGACCGTGGCCACCAGATTGTTGCCCACGGTCGTGATCTTGTTGAAGATTGCCTCCGCGGCTAGGTCCGGATTGGGATGGGCACAGTCGAGCAGGGAGATGCCCAAGGTAACGGTGCGGACATCAAAATGGTACTTATCAACCATAGCGATGGTCTCAAGAATTTCTTGCGGACTGAAAGGCACGGGGAATTCCTCCCTCGAAGAAATAGTGTAAAATTGCTGTGAGTGCGGTAATCAGGTCAGACCCGGTGCATATAACGGAAAACGTCTTCGTGTTGGATGACCACACGGACGCCTAATTTTTTGGCTTCTGCTTCCAATTGCTCCTTAATTGCCACCAGGTCGGCGTCGTCAGCCAATTCGACCATCAGGAGCATGGCAAAGATGTCTTGCAACAGGGTTTGACTGATGTCAATAATATTGATCTTCAGTTCGGCCAAGATCTTTGTAATGCCGGCGACGATGCCGATCTTGTCCTGGCCCATAACGGTAACGACCGCACGTTGACTCATGGACAGCGACCTCCGTTTGTGTTTGTTTGTTTGTGTTATTTTCTAGCATAACACAGGCTGAACCGGAGCGCCATAATGTTCTCCGAAGATTTACAGAAGGATCTTTCGCGTTAAATAAGGAAATACCATTAACGAGCCGTGAAAGTAACATTAACATTAAGCTGTTAGGGATTGTTCTTGGGATATTATCCCGGACAAAAATGCTTGCTTATTGATGAATGATGGAAGCTTGATGATAAAGGGAGGTGGTTTTGGGTGGCCACAGCACTTGCCATTACCCAGCGGAGGGTAGCGCCGGACGGTAGGGAACTAGGCCTGGCTGTTGATGAGGGCAAGAAGAAGCTGTTTTTAATTGTACCGGTCCAAAGAGACAAGGTGCGTTTGGCCGTCCTGCGCCGGCTCCGGGAGTTAACGCCCATGGAACAAGCCGCCGGGCTTGAGGGGTTCTTTACCATTACCGGGGTGGAACAGGTTGGCGAGGAGTTGCTCCTGGCCATCAACTTTGACCAAGCACTGTGGGATAGCTGGTCGGAGCAACGAGACCGCCGGATTACACCGGAAGAGACCGTTTTGCTGCTAAACCGCTGTTTGCAGCTGCTTTTGGCCTGCCGACAGCAAGGAATTCCCTGGTTTGGCTTTCACCCAACTGATGTGGTTTGGTCTGCTTCTGCCGGACCGGTGTTACTCGATCCCAGGCTGGGGTTGATCCTGGATGATGTAATGCCGGCGGAACCCCGCCGGGACTTCTGCCTGCCGCCGGAAGTGCTGCAGGGCCAAGCCTGGACCGAAAGTTCGGCCTTGTACACCATCGGCTTGACCGTCTACACGCTGCTTGGCGGGATCTTTCCTTACCAGACCGGGGATGCCTCCGATGCGGCGGAGAGTGTGCTCCGGGAGGAACCCCTGGATATTCGCTATGCGGCGCCCGAGACTGGTGCAGCCTTGGCCCGCTCGCTGGCGGCCTTATTGAAAAAGGCGCCGGCGGAACGACCCACTTTGGAACAGGTCCGGGAGAAGTTGGCAGAGGTAATGCGCCAAGGTGCGGTAGCTGACGAGGACCAGCGCCGGAGCTTCGCCGCAAGGGCAGTGCGTGCTGTGGAGAAGAGGAAGGGTCTCCGGGCGGTGCGCAAATACTGGCGGCACCGCAAGACCGTTTGGTTGGTTGCCTTTGTGGTGGTTTTTTTGGTTTACTTCTATACCCGCCCATTATCAGCGCCGGTCCTAACCCCTGCGACCACGCCGGACCAGGTGGTGGCCTTGTATTATCAAGCCCTTGATGAAGCGGATGCGGTAACCCTCAATCAACTGGTGGTCCGGGGCGCCGCGGGCAAAATGATTGATATGGCCACCTTGGCCCGGGTTTTATCGGATTTTAACCCCCTGGGTCCCCGGGAGGTAATGCGCATTAAAGGCCTGGAGATTAAGAAGCTGCGGGAGACGCCGGAGGAGGCGGTCTACACTGCCGGTTACCGGCGGGAGGTTGTTACGCCCCGGGAGCTCCAGGAGGATTGGTGCGCTGACCGGCTGGTCCTGCGGCCGGTCAATAAAATCTGGCGGATTGTTCAGTACGAAAGTAAAGTACTGAAAACCGAGGTAATTGAGGTTAAGTCCCCAACAGAGGATGGGGTTGACAACCCATAGATGCTGGGATAATATTTTCATATGGAATTGAGAGGAGTAATGGCCGTGGCGATCATGGACGAGATCAGCGAGGTATTGTTGACTGCGGATGATATTGCCAAAAGGGTCAAAGAGTTGGGGGAGGAAATAACACGGGATTATGAGGGCCGTGATCTTGTGGTCATTGGGATCCTGAAAGGGGCCATTCCTTTTATGGCTGATCTCATCCGGGAGATTAAAGTTCCCCTGGAGTATGATCTGATAGCTGTAAGCAGTTACGGTGCGTCTACCCGTTCCTCGGGCATTGTCCAGATCCGCAAGGATTTGGACACCAGCATTGAAGAAAAGCATGTGCTGATTGTGGAAGATGTGGTGGATACCGGGCTTACCCTCAAGTATCTCTGTGAAAATCTGCGATCTCGCCACCCTGCGTCGCTGCGGGTCTGCACGCTATTGGACAAACCGTCCCGACGTGAGGTGGAGATTGTACCCGAATATAACGGCTTTGTTATTCCCGACCGCTTTGTTGTCGGTTATGGTTTGGATTATGCCGGTCGGTACCGTCAGTTTCCCTTTGTTGGTGTCCTCAAACCCGAGGTTTACCAGAAATAGTTGTTTGACCACAGCCTTTGCTGTGGTTAACCTATATAACAACGACCGGGTTGTGCTATGGCTGTTTTGCGGTGTTCCGTCATCCGTGCCGGCCGGCAAAACATCTGTAATACGCAGTGTCGTTGGCTAGCGTAAGGGGTGTTTTTATTGGACCGTGATACCATTATTATTTTGGATTTTGGTTCCCAGTACAGCAGGTTGATTGCCCGGCGGATCCGGGAAGCCAATGTCTTCAGCGAGATTCTTCCCTTTAATGCCACCATAGAACGGATTATGGCCCATCATCCCAAGGGCATTATCCTTTCCGGCGGTCCGGCCAGTGTCTACCAGGAGGGCGCCCCCCGCTGCTCGCCCCAGGTTTTTGAGCTGGGTGTACCTGTACTGGGCATCTGCTATGGTATGCAACTGACTACCTTCCTGTTGGGCGGGGAAGTTACCCGGGCCAAGCAACGGGAGTACGGGAAGGCTGTTTTGGAGGTCATGGAGGAAGGAGAACTCTTCCATGGCTTGGGCTCCGATTTCCAGGTTTGGATGAGCCATGGGGATCATGTCAGCCGGGTGCCCGAGGGCTTCAAGATTATTGCCCGGACCGATAATGCGCCGGCTGCGGCGGTTATGCACCAGGAGAAGCAAGTGTACGGATTGCAGTTTCATCCGGAGGTCGTACATACCCCCAACGGGATGGAGATTCTGAAGAACTTTGTCTACCGCATCTGTGGTTGCAGTCCCTCCTGGACCCCCGCTTCCTTTATTAAAGAGACAACGGAACAGATCCGGGCGGAGGTCGGCGACGGGAAGGTCATTTGTGCCTTAAGCGGCGGCGTTGACTCGGCCGTAGCGGCGCTCCTGGTCCACAAGGCCATTGGCGACCGTTTGACCTGTATTTTTGTGGATAACGGGCTCCTGCGCAAAAACGAAGCAACTCAGGTGGAGAAGACCTTCCGGGACCACTTCCACCTGAATTTAATCACCGTTGATGCGGAAGACCGTTTCCTGGCGAAACTCAAGGGCGTGACCGATCCGGAAGAGAAACGGAAACGGGTGGGCCACGAATTTATCCGGATCTTTGAAGAAGAAGCGCGTAAGCTGGGTAAGGTGGATTTTTTGGTGCAAGGCACCCTCTACCCGGATGTGATCGAAAGCGTCTCTGAGAACGGACCCGCCGCCAAGATTAAGAGCCACCACAACGTGGGGGGACTGCCCGCCGATATGGAGCTGAAGTTGATCGAGCCCCTGCGCTTGCTTTTCAAGGATGAGGTGCGGCGGATCGGGTTGGAACTGGGCATGCCGGAGGAGATTGTCTGGCGGCATCCCTTCCCCGGACCGGGGTTGTCGGTACGGGTTGTGGGGGAAGTAACCAAGGAAAAGCTGGCTATCGTCCGCGAAGCCGATGCCATTATTGTCGAGGAGATCAAGAAGGCGGGACTCTACCGCTCCATCTGGCAGGCTTTCGCCGTTTTGCCTGATACCCGCAGCGTTGGGGTGATGGGGGACGAACGGACCTATGCCCACGTAGTGGCCCTGCGGGCTGTGACCAGTGATGACGCCATGACGGCCGACTGGGTCCGCCTGCCGTATGATCTGATGGAGCGCATTGCCAACCGGGTGATAAACGAGGTGGCGGGCGTTAACCGGATGGTCTACGATATCACCAGTAAACCCCCGGGAACCATTGAGTGGGAGTAAATTCCTGAATTAGGGATTAAAGGAAAAGCGGCGCGGGGATGCGGTTAGTTCCTGCGCCATTTTAATTCCTGCCTTTTCCAGGAAAAGGTCATATAGCACTTGACGATATAAATTAGTTTTTGTTAAGATTAATAATGAATTCCCTGATATGGTTTGAGTGGCCATTAGGGAGGCGGTTTGGTGAATATTCGATTCCCTTTACAAGAGCGTATTAAAGCTATTTTAGATACCCTGGCGTAGTTTACCCTGTGCCGGGGTTTTTGTGTGTTATTTTAAGGTCAAGGAGGGATGATTGGAAACTGATCTTCCCACGGATTGGATAGACTAATAAACGGAGGTGCGAAACGGATGTTAGAAAAGCTGTTTAAACTGAAGGAAAATAATACTAATGTCCGGACGGAAATCTTGGCGGGGTTAACCACCTTTATGACCATGGCTTATATTATTGTGGTTAACCCTGGTGTTATCAGTGAGATCGAAAAGGCCATGCCGGGAAAAGGGATGCCCTTCGACGGGGTGATGATTGCCACGGTATTGTCAGCAGCTTTTGCCACCTTATTAATGGGCTTGCTTGCCAATTATCCCTTTGCCTTGGCACCGAGCATGGGGTTGAACGCCTACTTTACATACGAAGTCGTTTTGAGAATGGGTTATTCATGGCAGGTTGCCTTGGGCGCCGTCTTCATTTCGGGCGTGGTCTTTCTTGCTCTAACACTGGCGAAAGTTCGGGAAGCGATTATTGATGCGATACCGCTCTCTGTGCGCCATGCTATCAGCGCGGGCATTGGACTGTTCATTGCCTTTATCGGGATGAAAAATGCCGGAATTGTGATGTCGAATCCGGCGACATTTGTTACCCTCGGCAAACTGACATCCGGCCCTACTTTGTTGGCTGCCATCGGCTTGTTGCTGACCGGGATTTTGATGGCGCGAAAAGTCAAGGGAGGCATCCTCTTGGGGATTCTTGGCACGACTGTCATTGGCGCCCTCTTTTTCCCGGACTTTGCTTACATCCGGGAGACGCTGTTTAAGCCCTGGACTTGGGTAGCTATGCCCAACTGGACGGATTTCGGGAAAGTTGTCTTTAAAGCGGATGTTTTAGGCGCCTTAAATATTGGCTTTTTTAATATCATTTTTGCTTTCCTTTTTGTCGATATGTTTGACACAGTAGGGACGCTGGTTGGCATCTCCGAAAAAGCCGGCTTTCTTAATAAGGAGGGTAAGCTGGACCGGGCGACTCAAGCGTTGGTGGCCGATTCCATTGGCACCATAGCTGGTTCCGGGCTTGGAACACCTACTGTTACAACTTATGTGGAGTCCGCCTCCGGCGTGGCTTATGGCGGGCGGACCGGTTTGACTGCGGTCACCGTTGCCCTGTTGTTCCTGGCTGCGTTGTTTTTGTCGCCGATCTTCAAAATCATTCCCAGTGCAGCTACTGCCCCGGCGTTAATTGTTGTCGGAGCATTGATGATTAGCCGTGTCGGCATGATTGATTGGGACGATTTTTCCGAGGCTTTGCCCGCCTTTATTGCCATGGCGGCAATGCCCTTTACCTTCTCAATTGCCAACGGCATTGCTTTGGCCTTTGTTTTGTACCCCATTATCAAATTGGCGTCGGGAAAAGGAAAAGAAGTCCATCCCTTAGCTTATATCCTCTGTGTTCTTTTTATCGCCAAGTTTATATATCTTGGTTAAAAGTTTTCGAAGCGTTTTTGGCGCCTCATTGGTATAGAGGCGCCATTTTTTACACAAAATTACTTGACAACTTGGAATAAAGGCTGGATAATATGGGAGAATTCAACGTCTTAATTTTCCGTTAAATTCATGAACTATCTTGATGGCTCTCCGAAGAGGATGGGGGATCAAAGCCGATGAAGAATCGCCGTTTGTTAACCCCGAAGGGGATGCGGGATTATTTGCCCCGGGAGGCTGCTTGGCGACGTCTGGTGGAGGATAAGGTCCATCGGGTGTTTACTTCCTACGGGTACCAGGAAGTGGTGACACCCACCCTTGAGCATATGGCCTTGTTTGCGGCAGGCAATAACGATGACGAACAAGCCTATCGTTTTGTGGACCGGGAAGGGGAGGTCTTGGCTTTACGGACCGATATGACCACGCCAATTGCCCGGCTGGTGGTATCCAGGTTGCGGGAGGCTCCTTTACCCCTGCGCCTTTGTTATTTTGGTAATCTCTTCCGGTATGAATCCCCCCAGGCCGGGCGGCAAAGGGAGTTTACCCAGGCTGGTGTGGAATTATTGGGAGTGGATGGACCGGCAGCTGACGCGGAAGTGGTTATGCTGGCCTGCCGGGCGTTGGAGGCAGCCGGGGTGCAGGATTTTCACATTGACATCGGCCACGTGGGCATTGTCAATCGCCTCCTGTCCCGGGCCGCTTTGTTGAAGACGACGGAAGAGGCAATTAAAGAGGCTTTGGTGCAGAAGGATCTGGTCGTCCTGGAGCGGTTGGTGCAGCAAAATATTGCTGACGAAGGGCTGAAGAAGGCTTTGACCGGCCTGTCGGAGTGCCGGGGCGGTTTGGTCGTTCTGGAGAAAGCAGCCGAACTATTGCAGGATGACCGGGATCCTGCCTTGGCTAACCTGGCTGAGGTTTACCGGCGGTTGGAACTGGCGGGACTGGAACGGTACATTACCATCGACCTAGGCCTGGTGAAAGCGATGAATTATTACACCGGCATGGTTATGGAGGGTTATACCCGGGAGTTGGGGTATGATCTCTGTTCGGGTGGACGCTACGATCGCCTGTTGGGAGAGTTTGGCTATGATCTGCCGGCCACCGGTTTTGCCATGAGCGTGGATCGGCTGCTTTTGGTCCTGGAGCGCCAGGGATGTCTTGGTTGCCAGCAGCCGGTGGGGTTTTGGGTGCGCTTCCCCCAGACCGTTCAGAGTTGGCAGTTGGATTTGGTGGAAAAATGGCGCCGGGCTGGCGCGGTGATCATGAATGATTTGGGGATGGCGGTCGATGGGCCGACCATCGAGTTTTTGCCTTCGGGCAAGGTAGCTTGGCACAGTGGCGACACCCGTCTGGAACTGGATCCGGCGCAGGTGGAAACCAGGCTTTTTCCTGGGACCGGCGGGGTCTAGTTGCCCCGGCGGCAGCCGGTATGATTAAGCGAGGTATTCCTACTTAAATATTAGGGTACATATATAATCATAAGAATTGGAGGAGATTCAGATGGCAAGTAAAAAAACAACGTACACTGAGGTTGTTGAAGGCATTTTCATGGACCCCGTACCCGTTTTGCAAGGTCAAGAAGTCAAGATTAAATATAAGGGCTATTTGACTACAACGGGCGCCAAGAAGATCTTTCTGCATGCGGGTTTTGGCGAGGGTAACTGGGAGAATGTCCAGGACATCCCCATGCGGAAGCTGCGGGATGGTGGCTGGTCCGCTTCCTTGGTGGCCGAAGGTTCCCGGTTAAACATCTGTTTTAAAGATGATGCCGAGAACTGGGACAATAACTTCGGGCAAAACTGGTCCTTTGCCATTCAAAAGAAGTAATTGCATTACAAACTAAATAAGAAAGATCCGCCTTCAATGCGGATCTTTTTATTTTGCCCCTGTTTTTTAGAGTTTATCCCGGTTGTTATCAGGCGGAACATAACAGGGTTACCGCTGACATAGGATGGTCGTGGGGGGGACATGGCAGGAGGTTATGGAGCTTTGGCGAAAATATTCAAATTGGAGTTGATTTTCAGGGAGGATGGGGCTGCGAGGTGAGTAGGGGTGGCGAAAGTATTAATTGTGGACGATTCCCCACTCTTACGTCTCATGTTGAAAGATACCCTGACAAAAGAGGGCAATGAGGTTTATGAGGCCGCAACGGTGGAAGAGGCTTTTGCTGTCTTTGCCCAAATTGAGCCGGATGTGGTATTGAAGGATTTGTTTATGCCCAACTCCAACGGCGTAGATGTTATCCGGGATTTTAAAAAACTTAATCCTCGGGTCAAGATCGTAGTCTGTAGTACAGAAACGCAGCGGGCCATGATCTATGAAGCGATCAAGGCAGGGGCCAAAGATTTTTTAATCAAGCCTTTTAACCATCAACAAGTGGCTTTGACCATCCGCCGCTTGATCTCCTCCTGACTCCAGCTTTTTCATAAAGGGTTTAACTTTAGCGGGCAAGAAATACATAGACATTCGCCGCAAAACTATCCAGCAGATATCCTACTCAACAACACAGCAAAGGGGTTATGACATGTCCAAAGCCAAAGTTTCTTTTGTTATTGTTCCTCTTAGCACTCTTTTTTTCATTCTGGTTTCTGCCCTGGCAGTCCAGGCTTTCCCAGAGGAAAACAAGACGCCGGCGGCACTTCGCCCGGCGGGTGAATTTTCCGCCACTGACCGGGACGGGAACGGACAACCGGACCACTTGACCTATAGAATCGAGCTGACGGTGAACCAGCCCGGTGAGTACTGGATCAGCGGTGAACTGCAGACAATGGTGGCCGGCGAGTGGCAAACACTGAACTTTACGGCGGTTTCGTATGATTGGCCCAGCGGGGAGCACACGGCTGAGCTCAACTTTTATGGTGGGGAATTCCGCCGGAACCAGGTGGCCGGAAGCTGCCGGGTCATGATCACCGTTCAGATGGGGAGCTGGCGGCTGCCGGAACCGTTAATCCAGGAGACGCCTGTTATTAAAGACGGCGACTGGCAAGAGTCGGACTATGCGGTGACGGGCGGCCTGGTGGATTGCGGTTCCGAAGCCTTGAGTTTGGCCAGGAAATGGGGCCGGGAAAACCAGAAGGAACTGGGGGCTTTGATGGATAAAAGCTTTGCCTTTGACCGGTGGCGGCTAGACTTTGCCGGGACGGAGCACGAGCCGCCCCGGCGGGTGTGGGTGGACCCGCAAGGTGAGATCAGCGTGGTGGATCGTCAGCGCTAAGCTAAGAAGATATGAGAAGGAAAAAGGAAGAGGGGAGCCTCTTCCTTTTTCCTTCTCTTGGGCAAAGGTTGGTGGGAAAGACGATTTATGGTATGATAAGGTTGTTGAGTTTGTGGGGCCTTAAGGAGGATGTTGCATGAACCGGACATGGTGGAAGGAGGCCGTGGTTTATCAGGTCTACCCCAGAAGTTTTTATGACACTGACGGTGACGGGATTGGGGACCTGCGCGGCATCATTGAGAAGCTGGATTACATCAAGGAACTGGGCGTTGACGTGATCTGGTTAAACCCGGTTTACCAATCGCCCAATGATGATAACGGTTATGACATCTCCGATTACTATGCGATCATGACGGAGTTCGGGACAATGGCGGATTTTGAGGAGCTTTTGGCCGAGGCCCACCGCCGGGATCTGCGGATTATCATGGACCTGGTGGTCAACCATACCTCCGATGAACATCCCTGGTTCATCGAGTCCCGTTCCTCCAAGGATAATCCGAAGCGAGATTTTTATATCTGGCGCCCGCCGCGAAACGGAAGGGAACCCAATAACTGGCGGTCATTTTTCAGCCCATTCGCTTGGGAATGGGATGAAGCCACCGGTGAATACTACCTGCACCTCTTCTCCAAAAAACAGCCCGACCTCAACTGGAAGAATCCCCTTGTCCGGCAGGAGATCTACAAGATGATGCGTTGGTGGTTGGATAAGGGGATTGACGGTTTTCGCATGGATGTCATCAATATGCTGGCGAAAGCGCCGGGGTTGCCGGATGCCCCTGTTAAGCCGGGACAGGAGGGGGATTATGTCTTTGCCGGGGCCCTTTATGCGAACCAACCGGGCATCCACGAAATTTTGCAGGAGATGCATCGGGAGGTCCTGTCCAACTATGATATTATGACTGTGGGCGAAACCTGTTTTACGACGCCGGAGATGGCGGCGCTCTATGTCAATGCTGACCGGAAGGAATTAAATATGATCTTCCAGTTCGAATTCTTGGAAGTGGGGACGTTTTACCCGTGGGACCTGGTGAAATTCAAAGAAATTTGGGGCCGGTGGATTAAGATGTTGAGCCGAGACGGGTGGAATAGTATTTATCTTGGTAATCACGATCAACCACGCCAGGTCTCGCGTTTTGGCAATGATGGACCATATTGGGCCCCTGCGGCGAAACTGTTGGCCACCTTCACCCATACCCTGCCGGGAACGCCCTTTATCTACCAGGGTGAGGAGATTGGCATGACCAATGTGGCTTTTCCATCCATTGAGGATTACCGGGATATCGAGACCATTAACCGCTACGATGAGTTGGTAAAACAAGGACTATCCCCAGCGGAGGCATTGGCCAAGCTGCAACCCCGCTCCCGGGATAATGCCAGGACGCCGATGCAATGGTCAGCGGAGCCTAACGCCGGTTTTACCTCAGGGACGCCCTGGATTAAAGTTAACCCCAATTACACCGCGATTAATGTGGCTGACCAGTTGCATGATGAAGATTCAGTGCTTAATTACTATAAGAAACTGTTGCGGCTGCGCCGGGCCAATCCCGTCTTTGTCTACGGCGACTATTCTCCCGTAGCGGAAAGTGACCCCAATATCTTCGCTTACTACCGGTCCCTGGATGATCAACGGGTCCTGGTCATCCTAAACTTCAGCTCTTCGTATCAGCGTTTTGAGCTGCCTGGCGCCCGGGAGAAGGTATTGCTGCTGGGAAACTACGGGGATACGGGGCCTGCAGTGGGGTATGGGGATCAAGTGGATTTACGACCATGGGAGGCCCGTATTTACCAGTGCCTTTAACAGCATAACTTTAACTGCAGCATACGATGTTTAATTGACAACGGGCAATCAGGGATATGGGAGAAATTGCGAGGTGTTGGCGATGGATCTGTTCAGTGCGGCTGCGGAGGCGCAGCGGCAACGGGAGGCGCCACTGGCGGCCCGGATGCGCCCGCGTAGTCTCGAGGAGTTTTTAGGCCAGACGGAGGTGGTGGGGGAGGGCCGCCTGTTGCGGCGATCCATCCAAGCCGACCGGCTGACTTCTATGATCTTTTATGGCCCGCCCGGGACGGGCAAGACCACTTTGGCCATGATTATTGCTGGTACAACCAGATCCCACTTTGCGACCTTAAATGCGGTTACCAGCGGCGTGCCGGATATCCGGCGGGTGATTGCCGAGGCTAAGGAACGGTATGATTTGCAACAACAAAGGACGGTCCTGTTCATCGATGAGATCCACCGTTTTAATAAAGCGCAGCAAGACGCGCTGCTCCCGGCGGTGGAGGACGGCACGGTGCTGCTCATCGGGGCCACGACGGAAAACCCTTACTATGAGGTGAATGCACCCCTCCTCTCCCGCTGCCGGATTTTTCGTCTCCGGTCTTTGGGGGATGAAGAGATCAAAACCTTAATCCAAAGGGCCTTGGCCGATGAGGAAAGGGGCCTGGGCCATTACCGGGCGGAGTTGACGCCGGAGGCCCTAGACCACCTGGTGTACACCGCTGGGGGTGATGCCAGGGCCGCTTTGAACGGGTTGGAGTTGGCGGTTTTGACCACTGAGCCGGGGCCCGATGGGATCCGCTGCATTGATTTGGCCACGGTGGAGGAGTCCATGCAACAGCGGGCCTTCCTCTATGACAAGGATGGGCAGGCCCATTATGATACCATCTCGGCCTTCATCAAATCCATGCGGGGTTCGGATCCGCAGGCGGCTGTGTATTACCTGGCGCGGATGCTTGAGGCTGGCGAGGATCCGCGGTTCATTGCCCGGCGGATCGTGGTCCACGCTGCAGAGGATGTGGGCAATGCCGACCCCCAGGCGCTCTTGGTGGCGACGGCGGCGGCGCAAGCGGTGGAACTGGTGGGTTTGCCGGAGGCCAAGATCCCCCTGGCCCAGGCCGTGATCTACATTGCTACTGCGCCCAAGTCCAATGCCAGTTGCGTGGCGATTCACGCGGCGACCACGGATGCCCTCAACGAAAAGCTGGGTGAGATCCCTGCCCACTTGCGGGATGCTTCCCACCCCGGGTCGCGGCAGTTGGGTAACGGGCAAGGCTATCTTTACCCCCATGATTATCCCGGTAGTTATGTGGTTCAGCAGTATCTCCCTGATCACCTGGCGGGGAAGGTGTACTATACCCCCACCGACCAGGGCTATGAGGCGGAGATTAAGCGGCGGATGCAACGCTGGGCCGCCCGAAAGCAGGGGGAGGACCTGCCGCGTTAAGGTAAAATCATCATAAAGACGGTATTGAAGATGGTTTGCACAATGATGTATAATCAAAACATTGTTTCCAAATTTCCATAAATCCCTTTGGGTGATTGGAGGCTTGTTCATGGAGAAAAGTTTGAAAGGTCGGGATTTCATCTCCTTACATGATTTTACCGCCGACGAAATTCGGTTGTTTTTAGAGACGGCGCAACGCTTGAAACACGGGCAAAAACTGGGTGAGACCATCCAGCCCCTTAAAGGAAAGACCCTGGGGATGATTTTCACTAAAGCTTCCACTCGGACCCGGGTCTCCTTCGAGGTGGGTATGATTCAATTGGGGGGCCATCCCCTGTTTCTCAGCGGCAACGATCTGCAGTTGCGGCGGGGCGAGCCTATCGCCGATACGGCGCGGGTGCTTAGCCGTTATCTGGATGGGATTATGATCCGCACCTATGACCACCAGGATGTGCTGGATCTGGCCAAATATGCCACCATTCCGGTGATCAACGGCTTGACGGATCTGCTCCATCCTTGTCAGGTGCTGGCGGACCTCCTGACGATCCAGGAGAAAAAGAACCGGCTGGCGGGCTTGCGTTGGGCCTATATCGGCGATGGCAATAACATGGCCCACTCGATTATGTTCGGTGGGGCGAAGATGGGGATGGATGTGGTTATTGCCTCCCCCGATGGCTATAAACCGAATCCGGTGATCGTGGCTCAAGCCCAAGCCGATGCCAACGCCAACGGCGGAAGGGTCACCGTCGTTACTTCGCCGCAGGAGGCCATCAAGGATGCGGATGTGGTTTACACCGATGTCTGGGCCAGTATGGGCCAGGAAGAGGAACAGGAGGTCCGGGCCAAGGCCTTCCAGGGCTATCAGGTAAATAAAGAGAACCTGGCCCTGGCGAAGCCCGATGCCATTGTCCTTCATTGCCTGCCCGCCCACCGCGGTGAGGAGATCACCGACGAGGTCATTGAGGGACCTCAATCGATGGTCTTTGACGAGGCGGAGAACCGCCTGCACGCCCAGAAGGCCATCTTGGCCTTGGTGATGTGATTCTTACGATCTGAGAAGGGAGGGGATGGACTTGGCGAAGGATGCCTCCTTTGACATTGTCTCTGAAGTGAATATGCAGGAAGTGGACAATGCGGTCAATCAGACCAACAAGGAGATTGGCCAGCGGTATGACTTCAAGAACAGCAAGTCCCAGGTGACTGTAGAGGGCAAGGAGATCAAGGTGATTGCCGATGACGAGTACAAACTCAAAAGCGTCATCGACATCCTCAAGACCAAGTTGATCAATAGGAAAGTGCCCGTGAAAAACCTGCAGTTTGGGAAGGAAGAGGCTGCTAGCGGCGGGACCATCCGGCAGATGATCAAGATTCAGACCGGTGTTGGAACCGAGCAGGCCAAAGCCATTGTGAAGGACATCAAAGACCTGAAACTCAAGGTGCAGGCCGCCATCCAAGGTGATCAGGTGCGGGTTAGCGGTAAAAGCAAGGATGATCTCCAAGCCGTAATCCAGTTTTTAAAGGAGAAAGACTATGGCCTGGACTTGCAGTTTGTAAACTTCCGGAGCTAAGGTTAGGAAGAGAGCTGCTGGTTGGTATGGTTCTGTTACCTGAAGAAGCAATAAATACACCCAACAAAAATCTGTTTGCCAGGAGGCCTTGATGGCCTCATTTTTTGTGCCCGGTTCATCAGGGTTAACCAAAGGCACTGCATGATTGAGGCGCAGGGGCATACATGATCTTTCTGTGAAAATACTAAGGAATAGATTGACATTGTCCAGGGGCCGTGCTAAGATAAATTTGAAATCCTACTAAATTAGTAGGAATAAAAAGTGAACGGTCCGGTCTCTGAAGGAGTGAATGAGCGATGCAGCGAATTTATATGGACCATGCCGCAACAACCCCTACAGATCCCCGCGTGGTTGAGGCAATGATGCCCTATTTTACAGAGTTCTTCGGCAACCCCTCCAGTATCCATGGCTTTGGCCGTGCCGCCCGTAAAGCGCTGGAAGATGCGCGGGCAGTCATCGCCCAGGAACTGGGGGCCGAACCTGCTGGGGTGATCATTACCTCCGGCGGGTCCGAGGCGGATAATCTAGCCATCAAAGGTGTTGCCGCCGCCCTGCGGGAGAAGGGGAGACATATTATCACCTCTTCCGTCGAGCACCATGCGGTGTTAGATTCCTGTAAGTACCTGGAGAAACAAGGGTTTGATGTAACCTACCTGCCGGTGGATGCGAACGGCCGCGTGCAGGTGGAGGATGTCCAAAATGCCCTGCGGGATGAGACCATTCTGGTTACGATTATGCACGCCAATAACGAGGTTGGGACCATCCAACCGATTAAGGAGATCAGTGAAGTCGTTAAAGCCCGGAGCAAGGCTCTCTTCCATACTGATGCGGTGCAGACCGTCGGGGCAATCCCGGTCCACCTGGATGAGCTGGGGGTGGATTTACTGTCGTTGTCCGCCCATAAGTTCTACGGGCCCAAGGGTGTTGGCGCCCTGATCATTCGCAAGGGCGTCCGCCTTGAGTCCCTGATTCACGGTGGCGCCCAGGAGCGCAACAGACGCGCCGGGACGGAAAACCTCCCAGGCGTAGTGGGAATGGCCAAGGCTCTAGAACTGGCCAATGCCGAGCTGCCGGAGGCGCGGCCCCGGATTACCCGGCTGCGGGACCACCTGATCCAAAGCGTTCTAAACGGCTTTGACCATGTGCGGTTAAACGGTCATCCCACGGAGCGGTTGCCGGGCAATGCCAATTTCAGCTTTGAATATATTGAGGGAGAATCGTTGCTGTTGAACTTGGATCTGCAGGGTATCGCCGCCTCCAGCGGCTCAGCCTGCACCTCCGGTTCGCTGGACCCCTCCCATGTTTTGCTGGCCATGGGGCTCTGCCATGCGACTGCCCACGGTTCCCTCCGCCTTTCCTTGGGCAAAGGGACCACCGAGGAGGAAGTGGAGACGGTCCTTAAGGTGTTGCCGGGGATCGTCGAGAAACTGCGCGCCATGTCCCCGCTGTATGATCATGTGCGAAAGGAGTGTCTGACATGTACTCGGACAAAGTGATGGATCACTTCCAGAACCCCCGGAATGTGGGGGAGATCCCCGATGCCGACGGCGTTGGTGAAGTGGGTAATGCCGTTTGCGGCGATATTATGCGGATTTATCTAAAGGTTAATGATAACCGGATTGAAGATATTAAGTTTAAGACCTTCGGCTGTGGTGCGGCCATCGCCACCAGCAGTATGGTAACGGAGATGGTGAAGGGGAAGACCCTGGAGGAAGCCATGGCCGTGACCAACAAAGCGGTGGCGGAGGCTTTGGATGGGCTGCCTCCGGTGAAGATGCACTGTTCCAACCTGGCCGCCGATGCCTTGCACAAAGCAATCCAGGACTATCGTGATCGCCATGCCGGTTGAGATTGAACAGTTGCAAGGAATAAAACCGGGCACGCGGGTGGTGGCCGCCATGAGCGGCGGTGTTGATTCCTCCGTCGCCGCCGCATTGCTTCAGGAGGCGGGCTGTGAGGTCATCGGGGTGATGATGCAGCTCTACCCGAAGGACCTGCCCTTAGCGGAACCTGCCGAAGGGGGCTGCTGTTCCCTGGAGGCGGCTCATGATGCCCGCCGCGTGGCAGACAGGCTTGGGATCCCCTTTTACCTGGTGAATTTTGAAGAAGTTTTCACCAAAGAAGTTATTGAGCGGTTTGCCGGGGAATATTTGGCGGGGCGGACGCCCAACCCGTGCATTGTCTGCAACCAAAAGGTGAAGTTTGCTGCCCTGGCAAAGAAGGCGGAGGCTTTGGGTGCGGCTTATGTGGCTACCGGCCATTATGTTCGGAGAGGCCGCGACGAAGCCACCGGCCGCTATCAGCTGTACCGGGGAGTGGACCAGCGGAAGGACCAGAGTTATGTGCTGTATGGTCTAAACCAGAAACAACTTGCCAAGGCCCTCTTCCCTTTGGGCGGGTTGACCAAAGCTCAGGTGCGGGAGGAGGCCGGGAAGAGGGGCTTGGTCACAGCGGAAAAAGCGGAGAGCCAGGAGATTTGTTTCATCCCAGACAATGATTACGGGCGCTTTCTCCGGGATTACCGGCCGGAGTCCTTGCACCCGGGGGAGATTGTGGATACAAAGGGAAGGGTCTTAGGACGACACCCCGGGGTGGCCTTCTTCACCATCGGCCAGCGGAAAGGCCTGGGGATTGCCGCCGGGAAACCCCTCTATGTGGTGCGGCTGGAACCGGAGAGCAACCGGGTGGTAGTGGGTGAACACGAAGACTGTTTGGCCCAGGAATGTTTTGTCACCGATCTGAATTGGCTACCCTGGGACAAGCTGCCGGGTGCTTTGACGGTGACAGTGAAGGTGCGCTATACTGCGCCGGCGGTTCCGGCGACAATTGAACCTTGGGCCGGCGGGGTTAAAGTGCATTTTCAAACCCCGCAACGGGCCATCACCCCCGGGCAGGCCGCCGTGTTTTACGACGGCGACAAGGTCTTGGGCGGAGGAACCATCCAAAACTGATGAATTGCTGGGAAGCCGCGGGAACCTGTATCCTGCGGCTTTTTCTTTCTTGGCTAGTGGGGACTAGAGCGGGCAACTTCCGGGAAATAATATGCTTAGGCAGTCATTAGGTGTCATTGGCCTGTAAGAAAGGGGTGGACGGAAAGTGCAGCGATGGGCCAGGCGATTATTGATCGGGGGTGTCATCGGCGCCGCCACCGGCGGGGCGCTCTTTGCCCGCAGCCGGATGATGAACCGGGCGCAACGTACCTTGCGCGGGCGAACCCGGCGGACAATGGGACTCATGAAAAGCAGCGCAGCCCGCATAGGTGATGCAGTCAAAGTAGGTGCGTTGGCTTTTACGCGGAAACTTTTGTCGTAAGGATGGGCGCTTGTTACAGGCGCCCTTGTTTTTTCCCGTGATTTGTTTTGCGTTTTTGTTTGGCGCAAAGTGGATCGGAGTTTTTCGAAGGGGGAGTCTTGGGTGCAGCGGGCCGGTCTGCGCAGGTTGTTGTTCCCCGGCTTTATCTTGTTCATGCTGGTGACTTTATACTTATTCAAGGAGGTCATCTGGCCCTTTTTGCTGGCTTGGCTGGTGGCGCTGTTGTTGGAGCCGCAGATCAGGTGGTTGGAGCAGAAGGGCGCCAAGCGCTCCTGGGCGGTGCTCTCTGTCTTCCTGGTCTTGCTGGTGGTGCTGGGTGTTGGGTTGTTATGGCTGGTCCCGCCGTTTCTGCGGGATCTCAACCGGGCAGCGGTCTCTCTGCCCGAATATGCCCGGCGGATCCAGCACGCCTTAGCGAAGACAGGCCGGCTGTTTCAACAACTGCCTCCAGGCTTGCAATCTTATGTTGAAAGTTCCTTAAGCAGGAGCCAGGAAGTCTTCCGCCAGCTACTGCTGCGGGGCGCCGCAGTGGTTATTGCTGCCTTTTCCCAGACTTTCCGCTTGTTGCTAGTTCCTTTTTTGGCCTACTATATCAGCCGGGATCTCCCCGAGTGGCGACGGCAGATCCGCCGGCGCATCCCCCGTTGGCTGGGGCGGGATACAATTATCTTCTGGCGGACCATGCGTGTGATCGGGGCTTATATCCGCGGCCAGTTGCTGGTTTCCGCCGCCGTTGGCGGCATCATCATGCTGGGGCTTTTGCTTCTCCGCATTGAAATGGCGCTGTTGATTGGGGTTATGGCGGGAATTTTCAATCTGATCCCGTATTTTGGGCCTATCCTGGGGGCCTTGCCCGCGGTGATCTTGGGGTTGTTAACCTCCCCCTGGCGGGCCCTCTATGTTGTGCTCCTTTTTGTGGTAGCAAACCAATTGGAGACAATGTTCTTGATGCCCCGCCTGGTTGGACGCAGTGTAGGGCTCCATCCGGTGGTCGTCATCTTTCTGCTGGTTTTGGGCGGCCACTATTTGGGTTTATTCGGAATGTTACTGGCAGTACCCATTGGCGGTGTGGTGAAGGTTGTCTGTGAATATTACCTGACGAAAGGCGATTTTGCTTGTTTTTCGTCGGATTGACAAAGAACGGAAGATTAAAGTATGATTAGGGGGAAAATGATTCGTTTCTATTGGAGGCGAAGACTCTGGGACGTATTGGCCGTGCCTTCCTTCTAATCGGACTGTTAGTTTGCCTTTGGGGGCAATTACCGCCGGCAGTGGCCACAACTTCGGGCGAACGTAAAGTAGTGGTATTGACCATGGAGAGAATGGCCCTGGAGGAATGGGCCACCGGCAAACTCCCGAATTTGACCGTACTGATGGACCGGTCGGCCCTGGGCTTGTTGTCCCTGCGTACGGTGGGCCAGCTGACTACGGAGAAGGTCTATAACGCTATTGGCGCCGGTGGGATGGTTCCGGCCGGTGCCGCGGCGCGGTGGGCCTATGATCAGGATGAAGCCCTGGGTGTGCAGACAGCCGGTGAAGCCTACCGCCATTTTTACCAAAAAACGCCTGGCAACGGTCCGGTTCATCTTGGGGTACCCAAATTGCGGGCGGAGATGGCCAAGGCATACTCCTACCGCTGCGGCCGTTTGGGACAGACCCTGCGGGAGGCGGGTTTGCACACAGCGGTGCTGGGTAACTGCGATACCCATGACCGGATCAACCGGGCATCAGTGCTGTTGGCCATGGATGAAGCGGGGCGGCTGGATCTGGGCCGGGTGGGCCCGGCGCTGTTGACCCGGGATCCGGCGTTTCCCTTTGGCCTGCGCACCGATTATCGCCGCCTGTTGCTGGGTTACTGCCAGGTGCGTGCCACCGCGGATCTGATCGTGCTGACCACCGGCGACCTGGAGCGGTTGGAGCGCTACCGCTCCCAACTTACGGATCCGGCGCTGGCCAAGGCGAAGGCCGGAACCCTTCGGCGTTGGGATATGTTCCTGGGCCGCTTGTTACAGGAGGTGGATTTTGGTACAACCTTGCTGGTGGTTTTGGTACCGACGCCTCCTGATGTTTTAATTCAAGCGGGGGAGCGCATGACCCCGGTCTTATTCTGCGGTCCCGGTTTTGGACAAGGCTTGGTCTATTCCCATTCCACCCGGGTCAAAGGTTTAATGACCCCAGCGGATTTGACTGCGACCTTACTTGATTTTTACGGCCTGCCGGTGCCGGAGGATGTGGATGGACGGCCGGTGAAGGTACTGCCCGGCACTGTAGGGGAATTGCTCAAGGCCCACCGGTGGTGGAGGAACAATTACCGGCAACGTTGGCCTATCTTAACAGGGTATGTGGCCCTTTTGGCCCTGGTTTTCTTTGCTGGCCTGGCCGGTCTCTCCTTTTACCGCTGTCGCTGGCTGCAAGAGGGCTTGCGCCGGTTGGCCCTGGTTCTGCTGGGCGTGCCCTTGGCACTCCTGTTGATATCCTGGCTTAATCCTTATACACCAGTGGTAACGGCCTTTTTAACATTGGCGGTGGCGGGTGGAACTGCCTATGCCATAACGCGCTTGTTTCAGAATGATCTCCACCGGGTTGCGGCCATTGCTGCCGTAACGGCCCTGGTGATTCTGGTGGATTTGCTGACCGGCGCCCATCTGCTCAAGGGTTCGATCCTGGGGTACAGTGTGATGCTGGGCGCTCGTTTTTACGGTTTGGGCAATGAATATATGGGGGTAGTCCTTGGCGCTGTTCTCATGGGTCTGGCCGGCTTGTATGATGTGGTCAATAGGCCGAGTCGCCGGGTTCTTCTTCTGATAGTGGCTGCGGTAATGGCCTGTGTGGCGGTTTTAATCATCCACCCCCGTTTTGGCGCCAATGTGGGCGGCGGGATCGCGGCTACTCTGGGCTTTTGCCTGGCGTTGCTGCTTTTTGCGGGCAAACGGATCCGGCTTAAAGAAGGCCTGTTTTTACTGGGTATCACTGTAATTGTGGTGTCACTCATGGCCGGTCTGGACTCCTTTACCGGATACGGCAATACCCATCTCGGTCAGAATCTGAAGCTGATCCGGGCCTACGGTATTACGGCGGCCTTGCGCATCATCACCAGGAAGTGGCAGATGAATAACGGTTTAATTGCGGCGACACCGTGGACAAGAGTGTTGCTGCTCTTTGTCCTGGCCTTGCCGGTGATCTTCCGGCGTCCCTCAGGCTTGCTCAAGCGGGCCTTCTGCCGGTATCCTTCGTTTCTGCCGGGGCTGAAGGCCTGCGTTGGCACGGCGCTGGTGGCCTTCCTGGTCAACGATTCGGGAATTGTGGTGGCAGGTACCACCATGATCTACGGCGGGCTGGGTATGTTCTACATTTTATTGGGCGAGGCGTCTGTTTCGGAAGGGGACAGGTTAGCGGCAAAGACACTTTCCACTACGGGAGGGATTGGACTTGGAGATTAAGGTCTACCCTATCTCGGGCACGGAAGACTTGGAGGATCTGATTCGTCTGCTGCGCCAAGCAACGGCTGACCGGATCATTCTGTTTGCCGAGGGTGAAAGCCCGTCCCTGCGCGATGCCTCCAACCTGAGGATGTTGCGTTATTATGCCCAGGAGCGCGGTTTTGAACTTTTTGTTATCACCCATGACCCCATTGCCCGGCGGGAAGCGGAGCGGTTGGGCCTCTACCGTTGGGATATGCAGGACCCCCTGGGGGAGAATGACGATGCCTACCAAATGGGTTTGGAATTTGCTGCTCCGGCGGAGGAAAAACCGGTGGTACCGCCGGTGGCTGCCGGGAGAAGACCTTTCGCCAGCCGCTTGGTCAACGGCAGGTTGATCTCCGCTCTTATTGTGGCTGGGATTACCCTCTTTTTTGCCTTATCTCTCCTGTTTGCCCCCCAAGTCACCCTGATAGCTTACCCCGTCATGGAGAACCAGCGGTTTACCACTGAAGCAAAGCTTAGCCCCGGTTATTCCGAGAAGGAAATCAGCAAGGGCCGGTTGCCGGGGAAGGCCTTTGTTCATGCGGGAACCATCCGGTTTGCCACGGCGGTTAGCGGCAGAAAGAGGGTGGGTTTTCGCCCGGCCGTCGGTAAGGTGACGGTGGTCAACGGGATGGCCCGGTCGATGGTGCTGCCGAAAGGCACCCGCGTGTTGGGCAAGTCGGGTACGGTTTACGTCACACGGGAGGATGTGCTGGTCCCGCCCAAGAGCCGGCAGACTGTCTCCGGGCTGGTCACCGGGGAGGTTTATGGTCAAGTCGATGTGGAAATCGAAGCGGTGGAAAAGGGGACTGTGGGCAATACGCCAGCCAACTCCATCACCAAGTTCGACAGTAAACTGGCTAAGGGCTTGCAAGTGACCAATTTCCGCGCCATCACCGGCGGGGAGGACCGGCAGGTACCGGTGGTTACCCAAGCCGACCTGGAGCGGTGCCGGACAGAACTATTACGGCAAATGGAGTTGGCGGCCACCGATGAGATTCGTGCCATGGTGGGTGAGGGATATGTCTTCCTGCCCGAACTGGTCTGGGTTACCCCGGGTGAGCTGATCTTGCACGGCCAGGTGGGTGAAGAGATGGAGCAGGTCGACGGGGAATTACATTATACCGCGAAGACGGTGGCTGTGGCCAAAAAGGTGTTGTTGGAGTACATGAAGGCGCAATTCCAAAAGGAACTGCCCCCCTATTTGGAGCCCGTCGGGGACAAGGTTCTGTTAAGTGCAGTTACCGCCCGCCCCGGGAAGGATAACAGGCACAGCCTGGAGCTTCAGGGGAGTATTAAGGTACGGGGCCGGTTGGATAAGAAACGCCTGCTGCAGTCGATTTTGGGGAAGGATGTGGCGTCGGCCAGGATAATGTTGGCCAGTTTCCCCGAACTGGGCCGCTATGAGTTGCGGATGCCCAAGAGCATGAAGACCTTGCCGGGATGGGAGCCGAAGATCCGTGTCATCCTGCGGGAGCAGCCCTGACAGGCTAAAGACCCCCAGGGAGCAGCGGGCTTGTGGATGTAGATCCCTTTGCCAGGGTGGTACGGCCAGTTCTCTACCGGGTTTAATTTTCCGCAGAGGATGATAGGCGGAATTTCCCGGAGTTGTTATTTATCCCATGGATGTGGTATGATAGTTCTGTTCGCGAGGAGGTATAACTTGGGACGTTGGGTTGGTTTGGACTTGGGTGAACGCCGGATCGGCGTGGCGGTCAGCGATCCGCTGGGCATAACCGCCCAAGGGGTTGAAGTTTACCGGCGGAAGGGCGACCAGGCGGATCTCCGGTATTTGGCCCAACGCTTTGCTGAACTTGACGGTGACGGACTGGTGCTCGGCCTTCCTCGGAACATGAACGGCAGTTTGGGGCCAATGGCGGAGAAGGTACGGGAATTTGGGGAGCGTCTGGGGGAGCTTTGCGGTGTTTCCCCCGTGTACTGGGATGAGCGCCTGACTACTACCCAAGCTACCCGGGTTTTGCTGGCGGCGGATCTGTCCCGGGCAAGACGCCGGCAGGTAGTGGACCAACTCTCGGCTGTCCTGATCCTCCAAAGTTTTTTGGATGCCGGTGCCCCAAACAAGGATTAGTTCGCCAAAAGTCAGGAGAGACTAGTGAAAAAGCGGAGGAGGTTGGCAAATGTCCGACGAACACAAACACGATCATGAATGTGGTTGCGGTTATGACCACGAAGAGGAAGACAACATTATTGTGCTGGAAGATGAAGCAGGGGTGGAACACCGCTACTATCTCGAGCGGATCTTGGAGTTGGATGAGAAAAGATATGCCATTATGACGCCGGAGGTTCCGGAGGAAGGCGAAGAAGAGGGGGTTTCTTATCCTTTCCGCATTGATACTGACGACGAAGGTAATGAGGTTTTGGTTGACGTGGATGACGAAGAATTTGACAAGATTCAAGAATTTTTAGAGAACGAAGAGTTTGACGATGTAGATTTTGATGAGGAGGACGAGACCGAGGAATAGGCCCTAACTTGGGGACTACCCATGCCTGCCGGGTGTCTGGTATAATGGTATGGGGGTGTCCGCAAAATGAGGTTTATTCTCTATTGGTGCGAATCGGCACGGTGGAAGATCGCCCGGTTGCTGCAGGCGATTCTTCATCGTGCCGTTTTATTTCGGGATAGATGGCGCGAGGGCTGGTACAGTTTTGTTTACGGCCCCAAATCGTGGCGGAAAGTGGTTTTGACGGTTCTTGCAGTGCTGGGGGCAGTGGTCCTGTTCCTGGTCGGGTTTTTTTATTGGTCTTTATCACCGTTGCCGGACCAGGGAGGGGAACGGGAGGTTACCATTGCTTATGCCTCGTCGGCTAGGGCGGTGGCCAACCAATTGCAAGCCCAGGGGATTATCCGCAACGCCGACGGCTTTTTTTGGTATCTGAGGTTGACGGGGCAGTTTCGCCAGATCAGAGCTGGTGTTTACCGCTTGCGGCCCGGCCTTCCCGTCGGTGAACTGATGAATCAGTTGAAAAAGGGGACTCCTTTGGCCTACCGGGTGACCATTCCGGAGGGGCTTACTTTAAAGGAGATTGCCCATCTCTTGGCTGCCAAGGGGTTGGGGACTGAGGAAGGGTATCTGAGTCTCGCCAAGGACAAGGAGTTTTTGGCGGAGCACATCACCGGGTTTGGCGAGGTCTCTTCGGTCGAGGGTTTCTTGTTCCCAGACACTTACCATTTTGCCCATGGTGCGTCGGAGGAAGAGATCTTCACTACTATGATCCGCCGTTTTTACGAGGTCTGGGAGGCGGAGAACACGGAGAACAAGCGGGGCAAAGCTGCTTACGAAGTAATCATCCTGGCATCAGTGGTGGAAAAGGAGGCCAAGGATGCGGAAGAACGACCGATTATTGCCGGGGTGTTTAAAAACCGCATCCGCAGAGGGATTCCTTTGGAATCTTGCGCCACTGTGCAGTATGCCTTGGGCACCCGGAAGAGCCGTCTGCTCTATAAGGATCTGCAAGTGGAGTCGGAGTATAACACCTACCTGCACCGGGGGCTGCCGCCGGGGCCTATTGCCAGCCCGGGCAGGGCTTCGATCCGGGCGGCCTTAAAACCCACTAGCCATTCTTACCTCTACTTTGTGGCCAAGCCCGACGGGAGACATATTTTCTCCAGTACCTATAAGAAGCATCTGGAGGCCCAGCGGTGGCTGCAAGCATCGACCCGCTAAGAAATCGACCTTGAACCTGAAACAAGACCCCTCCCGGGAAGCCGGGAGGGGTGATTTCTTAGCTTTTCAGGGCAAATTAACGCAGGGACTTTAGATTTTTCGGCAGGAGATTGGGGCATGGATCGAGAAATGATTGGCACATTTTTGGGGAACGCAGCGCGGTCTTATCCACGGGAGGGCAGATGATGGCAGAGAAGATGCACCGGTTTAGCCGGGCGGAACTGTTGATCGGGGAAGAAGGCTTGGCCAAGTTGGACCGGAGCCGGGTGGCAGTCATCGGTCTGGGCGGTGTGGGCTCGTACACTGTGGAGGCGCTGGCCAGGGCAGGTGTGGGTTGGTTGGTTTTGGCGGATTATGATGAGATCTGTCTGACCAACACTAACCGGCAAATTCATGCTTTACAAGGGAATTATGGCCGGCGCAAGGTGGAAGTGATGACAGAACGGGTTAAAGCCATTAATCCCGATGCTGTGGTGGTGCCCTGGGACAACTTTGTGGGACCGGAGAATTTAGGGGCAGTACTTCACGGGGATGTGGATTATGTGGTGGACGCCATTGATACCGTTAGTTCCAAGGTGGCTTTAATTGCCCATTGCGTGGAGCGGGGCATCCCCATTATCTCAGCGATGGGGGCCGGTAATAAGCTGGATCCCCTGGCTTTCCGGGTGGATGATATCAGCAGGACCCATACTTGCCCCCTGGCCAAGGCGGTGCGAAAACATTTGCGGGAGCGGGGTATCTTCTCCGGCGTTAAGGTGGTTTACTCTACGGAAAAGCCCCTTACGCCAAAGGAGGATGTGGTAACCTGTCACCAGGGGTGCATCTGCCCCAACCGCGGGGAAGACCAAGCGTTTAACTGTACAAAGCGGCGGCAGATCCCGGGCAGTATCTCTTATGTGCCGCCAATCGCTGGCCTGATCATGGCAGGAGTAGTGATCCGGGATTTATTAGGTGTGGAGAAACAGGAGGCTTGAAGGAGTAGAAGGAATGCAATAACTAAGGAAAACAGGGGCTGTCCAAAATGGTGTGGGACAGCCCTTTTTTATGCTTTGCTTATTATTTCTCATAATATTTAATTAAAGTGCGCTCTGGGGGTTACGCCGTCTCCAAATCCGCCAGGATTTTATTGACGGTTCTGACGGCGCAGAGTTTGCCGCACATGGTGCAACTGTCTTCCTCTTTGGGTGGGGAGGCGGTCCGGTACTGCCGGGGTTTTACGGGGTCGATGGCCAGGCGGAACATCTGCTCCCAGTCGAAGTTCCTCCGGGCTGTACTCATTTGGTAGTCCCATTCCCTGGTACCTGGGATGTTTTTAGCGATGTCCGCGGCATGGGCGGCGATCTTGGCGGCGATGATCCCCTCCCGCACGTCCTCCAGTTCGGGCAAGCGCAGGTGTTCGGCGGGGGTGACGTAACAGAGGAAGTCGGCGCCGTGCATGGCGGCGACGGCGCCTCCGATGGCGCTGGTGATGTGGTCATAGCCGGGGGCCACATCGGTCACCAAGGGCCCTAGGACATAGAAGGGCGCGCCGTGGCAGAGCTTCTTTTCCAGGAGCATATTGGCAGCAATCTCGTTTAAGGCCATATGGCCGGGACCTTCCACCATTACTTGCACATTTTGGGACCAGGCACGCTTGACCAGTTCGCCCAGGACAATCAGTTCCTGGATCTGGCAGGCATCGGTGGCATCTTCGATGGAGCCGGGGCGGCAGGCGTCGCCAAGGCTGATGGTGACATCATATTTGGCGCAGATCCGGAGCACCTCATCGAAGTGCTCATAGAACGGGTTTTCGTTGCCGGTCAGTTCCATCCAGGCAAAGAGCAGGGCGCCGCCCCGGGAGACGATGTTGGTCAGGCGGCCGGTCTTTTTAAAGCGGGCAGCCGTCTCCCGGGTGATCCCGGCGTGGATGGTCATAAAGTCCACACCGTCGGCGGCGTGTTTGCGGACGATTCCTAAGAATTCCTCGGCTGTTATCTCCGGTAATTCTTTCTGGTAGTAACCGATGGCGTCATAGACGGGCACTGTACCCACGGCGGCGGTGGCGATGTCGATGAGTTGCCGGCGGAAGGTTTCGGTGTGGCCGAAACAACTCAGGTCCATGATGGCTTCCGCGCCAAGCTCCATGGCCAGCCGGGCCTTGGCCAGCTCCAGGTCGAAGTCTAGGCGGTCGCCGGAGACGCCCAGGTTGACATTGATTTTGGTGCGCAGTCCATCGCCGATACCATGGGGATCCAAGGCGGTGTGCTGCCGGTTGCAGGGAATGACAACCTTGCCTGCTGCCAGCCGCTGGCGGAGGGTATCCGCCTCCATCCGTTCCTTTTCGGCGACCCGCCGCATCTGTGGAGTGACTATACCCAAGCGGGCAGCTTCCATCTGTGTTTTATAACTCATGCTTATCCCTCTCCTCCTGGATGATCTTCCGCAGGGTTTTGATCTTTTGGGGTATATTCTCGGCGCCGGTGATTTCGGTGACCAGGGCTACCAGTTTTGCTCCGCGCTGCAAGACCTGGCGCAAGTTATGTTCCTTGATACCCCCGATGGCGACAAAGGGCAGAGGAATGTTTTCCACGGCATAGTCCAGGTATTCCAGGCCCACCGGAGGGCAGACATCTTTCTTTGTAAAGGTTGGGAAGATCGGGCCCACCCCGATGTAGTCCACTTGTTGGGTCAGGGCGGCCCGGCCTTGCTGGGGGCTGTGGGTGGACAGGCCGATGATTGGTTCCGGCCCCACCAGGCGGCGAACGCGGACAGGGTCCAGGTCATCCTGGCCAAGGTGGATGCCATCGGCTTCCACCAGTAGGGCCAGGTCCGGGTGGTCGTTGACAATGAAGGTGACGCCTGCTTCTCGGGTCAGGTGGCGGATGGTGTCGCATTCCTTCAGTTTTTCTTTGGGTGTCAAGTCCTTCTCCCGGTATTGGATTAAGCGGATACCCCCGTCGATCATGGCGCGGACCATCTCCACGTTGCTGCGTCCCCTGGAAAACTCCCGGGCGGTGAGACCGTAAAGGTCGGTGGCCAGGGCTTGTCGTTTTTTGGCCATAGCGGTTAGCGGTTGGACCAGCTGTTCCAGGGTATAGGTGTGAAAACGGCAGCGTTCGACAGCTTTGGCCAGGGAGGGGTATTGGAGGAGCTTGAGGCTTTCCTCGATGACCCGAAGTCCCTCTTGAACCCGTTTGAAGTTGGCGGGCAGAAGTTGCTCCTTGCCGTGGGCGGTTTCGGCCTGGGAGACGGCCAGGCCCACATCGGTACTGGCTGCTCGCTTGAGTAGCATTTTCCCGTCCAACTCCCGCAAGGTGTCGCGGATGGTGTGGCGCATAGCTTTAACCTCCGCGGTAAGCTCCTGATTTTCTGCGACAAAGCGCAGCCAGTCTTCAATCACCCGTAAGCCTTCACAGACCCGGTTGGCATTGGCATCAATGATGCGGTAGGTATTGTTCATGGCACTCCCCCTGTAATAATTGTCAACCGCTGACAAGCGGGGCTGCAGGTAAGACCTTGGGTTCCAACAAAAATCCTCAAAACCGTCTCCCCGTACCTGTTGCTTTTTTCACATGTCAGCCTTTACTGTTGAAAACATACTCCAGGATGGCATCGGCCATTTTGGCGGCGGCGATCTGGACCCTAGGCGCGAGGGGCGGATGGGTGGCATCCACGGCAGTTTCCAGGTCGCCCACGAGGATGAAGCGGTCCTTCAAACGGTGGGTGCGGATCCGATCGCTCTGGCCCCAGCCAGCCAGGCCAGAAGCGGAGACCAGCAGTTTGTCCGAGTGTAAGTAGGCCGCTGCCAGCATTTGCTTGGCTTCCGGCGTATCGAAGGCTTCCACGATGATGTCGCAGTCGTGGAAGTAATGGTCCAAGTTATCCCGGGTTAGGCAGATTTGGTGGACTGCCAGATCCAAGTCGGGGTTGATGCGCAGGAGGTTATCCCGTAAAGCACTGGCCTTGGCCTGGCCAATCTGGTCCGGGAAGTAGAACTGGCGGTTTAGGTTTGAAGGTTCCACCAGGTCGAAATCCACTAGAACCAAGCGGCGAAAACCGGTACGGACCAGGTGTACGGCGCAGTTTGAGCCCAAACCGCCCAGGCCGGCCAGGCCGATCTTCCAGCTGCCAATCTCCTGCAATTGCTCTGCAGACAAGTACCTGCCCAGAACTTCCTCGTAAAAAGCCATCAGTATCCCTGCCAATCCTTGTAAACCGGTTGGTAACCAGCGCCGTAAATTGCCGCTGCCATCTCCGGCACGGAACGTTCATCAGAGATCTCAAACTGGCCGGTGCCGGCGGGGGTGGCATGGCCGCCCACGGCGGTGCAGGAACCGGCGGACATTTTTGTGACGCCAAGGTGGATTAAGTGATTGCGCAACTGTGCCCGTTCCCGGGTGGAGATGGTAATCCCTAACCTAGGCATAAAGAGGCGGAAAGCTGTAATCAGCTGGACCAGGTCCCGGTCGGAGACCGGGGAGGGGGGAGTAAACCCGCCCACCTGGGGCCGGATCCGGGGGAAAGAAACGCTGACCTCCGCCCCGGGGAAGGTGTCCTGCAAGTAGGCGGCGTGCAGTCCTTGGAGGAAACCTTCCTCCCGCCAATTGTGGAGGCCGAAGAGGGCCCCGATGCCCAAGGTGCGCATACCTGCCCGGCCTGCCCGTTCCGGGGCTTCCAGCCTGAACCGGTAGTCTTTTTTCGGACCGGAGGGGTGCAGCTGGTCATAGATCTCCCGCTGGTAAACTTCCTGGTAGATGGTGAGGCCATCTACCCCGTAGGCGGTTAGTTCGGTATATTCCTCTTCAGTGAGGGCGTAGACCTCTATACAGATCGAGGGAAAGTATTTCTTCAGTATGTTAACACAGTCAATTAGATAGGAGACGGGCGTTTGCGCCCTGCTCTCCCCGGTCAGGATGAGGATGTGTTTCAAACCGCTGCCGGCGATGGCCCGGGCTTCTGCCTCCACTTCAGCCATGGTCAGTTTGGAACGGCGGATCTTATTGGTGGCGTTGAACCCGCAGTAGACGCAGGTATTGCAACAGTAATTGCCCAAATAAAGCGGGGTGTAGAGCAGGATGGTCCTGCCGAAGTGTTGGACGGTCAAACGGTGGGCCTTTTGGGCCATTGGTTCCAAGTAAGCAGCCGCCGCGGGGGACAAGAGCGCCAACAAATCATCCAGGCTTAGCCGGTCTTTGGCCAGGGCGATTTCCACCTGGCTGGGTCCGATGGACTGGATCCGGCGCTGAAATGCCGCAGCGTCAAAGCTTTCGATTACATGATAAAAAGACATGGGTTTGTGCTCCTTTATGGGTCCTTGGGATCCATTGTTCAATGGTGTTGCCAATTACTGCAGGAAGCCGGTGAGCGGCGAAGAGGCCGCGGCGGTCTCCTGGACCGGGCCAAGCCCCGCCAGGTAGGCCAGGTGACCAGCTTGGACCGCATGGCGAAAGGCCAGGGCCATCTTGACGGGGTCACCGGCGGTGGCTATGGCGGTGTTGAGCATCACTGCCGTGACGCCCAGCTCTATGGCTTCAGCCGCCTCCGACGGGCGGCCAATTCCGGCGTCGACGATGATGGGCAGGGGAATTTCGTCGATTAGAATCCGGATTAGTTCTTTGGTTTTAAGCCCCCGGTTGGAACCGATGGGTGCACCCAGGGGCATGATGGCCGCTGCGCCCGCTTCCGCCAAACGTCTGGCTATGGCCAGGTCGGGCGAGACATAGGGGAGGACGGTGAACCCCTCTTTAACCAGGATCTCCGTTGCCCGCAGGGTCTCCATGTTGTCGGGGAGCAAGTATTTGTTATCATTGACAACTTCTAGCTTGATCAGGTCCCCGCAGCCGGAGGCCCGGGCCAAGCGGGCGATGCGGACCGCTTCCTCGGCGGTGCGGGCGCCGGATGTATTGGGGAGCAGCCGGCAGCCCGTGGGGATATAATTTAAAATGTTTTCCTCCGGAAAATCCAGGTCCACCCGGCGGACGGCCACAGTCACCAGTTCCACGCCGGATGCTTCGATTACCTCCCGTAACACCTGATGGGACGGGTATTTGCCTGTGCCGATGATGAGCCGGGAATTGAAGGTTAAGTCCCTAATCTGCCATGGTTGTGTCATGATTCATCCTCCTCCTACAAAGCGCAGGATCTCAATGCGGTCGCCGGGTTGGAAGGTGGTCGCGCCAAAGGCTTCGGGGGCGAGAACTGCCCCGTTGTACTCCACCACGATGGCTTTGGGCTCAAGTCCTTTGGCAGTAATAAAATGCAGCAGTTTGGTCCCGGGCGCCACCGCCGTCGGTTGACCGTTGATCAGTACCTCCATTTGCCTCACCTGCCTTGTACTAGCCTGGTTAAAAAGAATAAAGCTTGCCCGAAGGCAAGCTTTGCAAATCAAATAATTATGATTTTTGTGCGGCTTCCCTACGGTGGCATTATCCACATCAGGTTCTTAGGGTTAAGAGCGTGGGCCCTTTCTCAGCCATACGGCACCCCTAGCCTGCTATTTTGTTTTATTTCAGCTCCGGGCTGCAAGTTTTAGGAGCCCGGATATGATGTTGGTTAGATTATAGATCAAGATGATTGTTCTGTAAAGGAAAAATATGGCGCATTAAGATCATTTTAACGTTTGGTGGCGGTGATTTTATAATAGATCTTAAAATCACCGCTGTCGCTTTCGGCCTCCTGGTCACCGGCGCCAAACATGTACGCTGCCGGATGGCTTTTCTCAATTAAGCCTAAAGAGTCATTACTGGAGGTGTCGTCCAAGTCTGTGCCTTTGCACCAGATCCGGAGGGTGTCATTGGCGGTAAGGACCAGATCGACCTTGATGGTTCGAGAAAGGATATATATTCCCCAGAAGGAGGCTGGCCGCAGGTCAATGGTCTCGCCGTTTTTTACTCTATATTCGCCACTGGCGGGAAAGCGTCGGCGGTGACCGTTGATGTCAAAGTCAAACCACACTTCACCGGTATTGCCGGTTAAACCGCTATCGCCGCAGTTTTTCACATAGATCTTATATATTTCAACTGTCACGTCGTAGACCGCGACTGGCGGCGGTTGGGGCTCCTTGATTTGCACCGTCCTGGTGACACTGGTGTTGTTCTCTTCATTACCCTCTGCCACCTGGTTGTAATAGTCCACCCGGGCAACGGGTTGGTAGGTGCCGGCTTTTGTATATTTATAATGAAAACTCAGTTTGGTTACGGCCCCTGCCTCCAAGCCTTTGACGTCTTTCATTACCCCGTCCTGATAGATGGAGGGCTCCCAGACCACGGTAAAGGGTCCGGCCTTCTCTTCGCCATGGTTGGCGATGGTGATGTCGACTTGTACATTCAAGCCTTTGGTTTGAACCGCCGGGGTGATCTGCAGATCGGTGATGACCAGGTCAGCCGGTTTCTTTGGCGGCGGTGGGACAATGACATTCAAAATGGAGGTTCCAGCGACTTTGTCCCCGTAGTAAACAGTGACATTGTAGGAACCTTCATAGATGGGGTGGCTGGTGGTGTCGGAACTTTTCAGCGCCGTAGGAAGCCGGAGCTTTCTTGGGGTTATTCTTGACGATGCGCCGCTTTCGGTGGCAGGCGCTTCCTGAATATTTTCCGGCTTAACCAGGGATACCTTGTTTTTGGCGAGCACCGGCACTTTGCCGTCGACAACCACTGGTACCAGTTGGTTGTATTGGCCGATGTAGCGGTATTGCCCGTCCTCCTCCCGGGCCAGAAGATTGGCGGGAACGGCTTTGGCCTGTGCATTACCGCTTGACAATAGATAGGTCCGGTTGTAACTAGGTACCAACTGGCTGATATTGGCAATAATTTTATTGTCATCATGGGCATCGACCTTCAGTTCGATCTCGCCCAAGAAGACCCGGGGTTTGTCCTCGGCGAGCAGGTTAATGCCGGTGAGGGTGATGGTTCTGTCCACGCCGACGGTGATCGTATCGGGCTTGGTGAAGAGAATTTTTGGCGTCCGCGGGCTACTTTGCAACTCTGTGACTGAGCCCCCCATGGCGGTGATGGCATAGATTCTGGTGGAGGGGATAAAGATCAGGGCGGCAAAGATACCCAGAAAGGCAAAGATAAACACGATGGAGGTAACCCGGGCAAACATATTCTGGGGAAGCTTTTTGGTGAAAAGCAGGCAGGCAAAGACAATTAGGCCGATGCCGAAGAGGAGCACCGCAATAACCAGAATCAGATTAAAGGTTGCTTTATCCACCACAAAGGAGGCGGTGTTCCCGGCGACGATGATCAGCTCGTTGAGATTCTGGGTGATTTCGGCGCTTAACAGGGCGCATTGGTTGGCCGCCGTCTGAATGGTGTTCCTGGCTTCTAGCCCAATCAGGCGGATATCCTCTTGTAAAGCGGCGTTGACGTTGAGCAACAGGTTTTGGAACTCCATCAACTTTCTCCGGGTGAACTCATCCAGGCTGCTGATGGTGATCTGTAAGTTGTCTTGGTAGGTTTGGCTCAATTGGTCGATGGTCCTTTGGATCTCATTGGACAAAGTCACCAGAGTCTCCCGGACCTCTACGCCCGCCACTTTGATTGCTTCTTGGAGCTCCCGGATGGTATTGGCGCCAAGACTGATTAGGTCACCGACGTTTTGTAACGGGCCGGTGTCGGCACCGGCGGGAGCGGCAATGAAGAAGTTGGCGATTAGGCAAATAATTAAGGTCAAGGCGATGGGTTTACGTCTCCTCAAGGAATCTCCTCCTTTGCGGGGGGATAATTATGACATTTTAATTTCTTTATGCTATGGCATTATCCTTTAATTGCGTAAAGATTTACCAATTTCTGCGTAACCATGGCGTAACAGTTAAAACAGTCTTGGTGTTCCCTCATTTTCTATTGTTCTTCTTCCGTGGTTTAAGGCTAATGTGGCCCAGTGGAAGGCGATTTATCTTATTACTGGTTTGTCAGACATATTGCAGGGGAATTAAAAATTATGTAGAATACAAGACCGTCAATAGCTTTTTGTTTTGAGGTAAAGGTTTTTTGAAAGGGGTTGTCGGGATGCAAGAAGAGATCAAACTTGTCTCCGCCAGGATTAGGGACCTGCGGGAGATTGCCGGCTTGTCCGTGGAGGAGTTAGCGGCACAACTGGAGGTGCCCGTCGAAGTGTATCAAAGTTACGAAGGGGGAAACACCGATATTCCGGTGGGTTTTTTAATGAAGGTGGCCCAACGGTTCGGTGTGGCGCTGACCACGTTGATGACTGGAGAAGAACCGCGTTTGCATACTTACGCCTTGACCCGTAAAGATAAGGGCGTTTCCGTAGAACGGCGCAAGGACTATAAATACCAGAGCCTAGCTTATAATTTTATCAACAAAAAGGCCGAGCCCTTCTTGGTTACGGTGGAGCCTGAGGCTCCGGACGCGCCGGTCCATTATAACAGCCACCCAGGTCAGGAATTCAACTATGTGTTGGAGGGTGAGCTGAAGATTTTCTTGGACGGCAAAGAATTGATCTTATCTCCGGGGGACTCGCTCTTCTTTGATTCCAGTGTGAGACACGGTATGAAAGCATTGAACGGAAAGACCGCCAAATTCCTGGCGATTATCTTATGATTTTAAAGAGAGGGATACTGCTAATGTTGGAACGGTATGTTACAGGTGACTTCAACTCGTATGAGGAATTTCGGCAGAATTTTAAGATCAATGTTCCGCCCGACTTTAACTTTGCCTTCGATGTGGTGGACGAGATCGCCAGGGAAACTCCGGATAAGGTGGCTATGGTCTGGTGCGACGAAAAAGGGGACCATCGGGTTTTTACCTTCGCACAGATGAAAAAGTACAGCGATAAGACGGCCAATTTCTTTAAAAGTTTAGGCATCCGTAAGGGTGACCCGGTCATGTTGATTCTTAAGCGCCGGTATGAATATTGGTTCAGTATCCTGGCTTTACACAAAATCGGTGCAGTGGGTATTCCGGCAACCCATTTGTTGACAGCAAAGGATATTATCTATCGCAACCAGGCCGCGGATGTAAAGATGATTGTGGCAGTGAACGAGGAACCGCTGCTTAGCAGCATTGAAGCGGCGGAGGCTGAATCACCGTCATTAAAGTTGAAAGTCTTGGTCGGTGGCGCACGGCCGGGTTGGTTGGATTTTACCGCCGGTGTGGAGGCGGCCGCCGAGTCCTTTACCCGGCCTACCGGAGCTGAAGCGACGACCATTGCGGATAAGATGCTGCTCTACTTTACCTCTGGGACCACCGGGTATCCCAAAATGGTCCAGCATGATTTTGCCTACCCCTTGGGACACATTGTGACTGCCAAGTATTGGCAAAATGTGCGGGAAGGCGGGCTGCACCTGACGGTGGCCGAGACTGGTTGGGCCAAAGCAGCCTGGGGTAAGATCTACGGGCAATGGTTGGCCGGTAGTGCCATTTTTGTCTTTGATTTTGATCGCTTTGATCCCAAAGAACTCTTGAAAAGGGTGGCGGAGAACGGTGTGACCACATTTTGCGCGCCGCCCACCATCTACCGGTATCTCATCAAAGAAGACCTGTCCCAGTACGATCTAAGCAAGCTTGAGTACTGTGTAGTGGCTGGGGAACCCCTTAACCCCGAAGTATACCAGCAATTTTATAACCAAACCGGTATAAAGCTGCGGGAGGGATATGGCCAGACCGAGCTCACCGTAGCCTTGGGCACTTTTCCTTGGATGGAGCCAAAACCAGGTTCCATGGGTAAACCGGCCCCCGGCTATGACATTGACCTCATTGATGAGGAGGGCCATTCCTGTGAGGTCGGTGAGGTGGGTGAGATTGTGATCCGGACCGACCGGCAAAAACCCGTGGGGATGTTTGACGGCTACTACCGGGATGACGAACGGACAAACAGCGTTTGGTACGACGGGATCTACCACACGGGTGATACCGCCTGGCGGGATGAGGATGGCTATTACTGGTTTGTCGGACGGACTGATGATGTAATTAAAAGCTCCGGTTACCGCATTGGCCCCTTTGAAGTGGAGAGTGCATTGCTGGAACACCCGGCGGTGCTGGAGTGCGCGGTCACCGGTGTACCTGATGAGATCCGGGGGGCTGTGGTCAAAGCCACCGTGGTGTTGACCAAGAATTACCGACCCAGCGAAGAGTTGAAAAAAGAGCTGCAGGAGCACGTCAAGCGGGTGACAGCTCCGTATAAATATCCCCGGATCATCGAGTTTGTTGAGGAACTTCCGAAAACTATCAGCGGTAAGATCCGGCGGGTGGAGATCCGGGAACGGGACAAGCAGGCAGATTAAAGTGGATAATGCTTTAAACTTGAAGGTGGGGGACGGTCCAAAGCCGTCCCCTTGCTTTTTGAAAGATCCGGCGGAATTTGGGTAAATTCCACGGTGGGCAGGGGAGAGGACTTTGGCCGCAAGGGGCTGACCGTGCTTTGCCGGGCCTGCCGACGGAATGTGGTTGCAAGGCTGCCGGCGCCCTGCTGCAGCCGCCCTTGACAAAAATAACCTGTTTAGATAAGATGGTATTACCAAGTAAAATAGTAGGAATTAGCACTAAAGCTTGGTGGCAATATAGTATTTGTGCCCTGCGGAGGAGAAACGCTGTTTTGACCTTGCGGTTAAAATCAAAATGATAAAAACGGCGGTAATTAGCGGAAGAGCAGATAAAAACCGGCGGACCGGACTTTGAGGTACTGTGGCGAAAGCGGGTGAAACTATGGATAAGAAACAAAAGAAGATTATTAAGATATCGGGGATGTCCTGCGCCGCCTGTGCCGCTCGGATCGAAAGGAAACTGGCGAACCTGGCGGGCATCCAAGAAGCCACCGTTAATCTGGCCACCGAGCGGGCGATGGTGCTTTTTGATCCGGCCCAAGTAAAGGTGGACGATTTGCTCCAAGCGGTACAGGAGTTGGGTTACGGTGCCGAGCTTGTCCGGGAGGAGACCCAGGACCGCGAACGAGAAGAACGGGAACGGGAAATTCGCAGCTTGCGACGGGACTTCATCATTGCCGCGATATTAAGTTCACCGCTGATCTTGGGGATGTTGCTGGCCTTAATCGGCTGGGATCTGCCCTTTTTGCACGATTGGCGCTTGCAGATTCTTATCGCGACTCCGGTCCAGTTTTTTGTCGGATTTCGTTTTTACCGCAATGCCTACTTTGCCTTGAAAGCCAAAAGCCCCAATATGGATGTTTTAATTGCCCTGGGCACATCGGCGGCTTACTTTTTCAGTATTTACAATTCCTTCTTCCAGCCTGTGGAGTCTGGAAAAATAATGAAGGACCTGTATTTCGAGGCGGCCGCGGTCATTATCACCCTGGTCTTGTTAGGCAAATACCTGGAGGCCCGGGCCAAGGGAAGGACTTCGGAGGCCATCAAAAAACTGATGGGCTTGCAAGCGAAGGTGGCCAGGGTGGTCCGGGAGGGGCGGGAGATGGAGATCCCCGTGGCGGAGGTGGTCTCCGGTGATCTGGTGCTTGTCCGGCCAGGGGAGAAGATACCCGTGGACGGGATAATCGTGGAAGGCCACTCGGCGGTGGATGAGGCGATGCTAACCGGCGAAAGTATTCCGGTGGAGAAGGCTCCCGGCGATCGGGTCATCGGCGCCACCGTCAATAAATTCGGCTCCTTTAAGTTTCACGCAACCACGGTGGGAAAGGACACGGTGTTATCCCAGATCGTCCGGATGGTCGAGGAGGCCCAGGGTTCCAAGGCGCCCATCCAAAAGCTGGCGGACCGGGTCTCCGGGGTCTTTGTCCCGGTGGTACTAGGCATTGCCCTCCTGACCTTTCTTGTGACCGCTCTGGTCCGGGGCGATGTTACCCAGGGGTTGGTTAATGCTGTCTCTGTTTTGGTCATTGCCTGCCCCTGCTCCCTTGGCCTGGCGACGCCCACAGCGATCATGGTCGGCACCGGCAAGGGCGCGGAGAACGGGATCTTAATTAAAGGTGGCGAACATCTGGAGATTGCGTACAAGATCAATACGGTGGTATTGGATAAGACGGGTACCATTACCAAAGGTCAACCGGAGGTGACAGATCTGCACCCGCTAGGGCAGCGGACCAGGGAAGATCTACTGCGTATCGCGGCGGTGGCGGAGAAGTTCTCCGAGCACCCGTTGGGAGTAGCTGTTTATAACCATGCCAAAGCGGTCCTGGGTGATGTGGCGGATCCCCGGGAATTTACGGCCATTCCGGGCAAGGGCGTCCGGGCGGAGGTGGATGGGGTTAGCGTGCTTGTGGGAACACGCGGCCTGCTGGAGGAGAATGGTATCGACCTTGGCACCGCCGAACCAGTACTGTCCGCGCTGGAAGAGGCGGGTAAGACCGCAATGCTGCTGGCTGTGGACGGTCGGCCGGAAGCGGTGATCGGTGTGGCTGACGTGGTGAAAGAGGGCTCCCGCGAGGCTGTTGTTGCTTTGCAGGATATGGGTATTGAAGTGGTGATGATTACGGGGGACAATGCCAGAACCGCCTGGGCCATTGGGGCAAAGGTGGGTATTGACCGGATCTTGGCGGAGGTGCTGCCGGAAAATAAGGCAAAGGAAGTGGCGGGGCTAAAAGAAGAAGGACGAATTGTAGCCATGGTGGGTGACGGTATTAATGATGCCCCGGCCTTGGCTGCTGCCGATGTGGGGATGGCCATCGGTACCGGCACGGATGTGGCGATGGAGGCGGCGGGAATCACCCTGATGCGCGGGGATCTGCGGGCCGTCCCGGCGGCCATCCGCCTGTCCCGGATGACGATGGGCAAGATCAAACAGAATTTATTCTGGGCATTCTTCTATAATGTCATCGGCATTCCGGTGGCGGCGGTTGGTTTGCTAAATCCGGTGATTGCCGGGGCGGCCATGGCCTTCAGCTCGTTTTCCGTGGTGATGAACTCGTTGAGTTTGAAAAGATTTAAGCTCGCATAAGGGCCCAGGGACGAGGGATCCCCGGCAAGGCCGCTGCCCTTGGGTTTGGACAAGCATGGCGGTTATCTTAGGGCATTTATTAATAATTATTTAATTAAGGAAGGTGTCGGAGATGGCACGACAAGAGACGGAGATAAAAGTGGGTGGCATGTCCTGTCAACATTGTGTAAAAAGCATTGAACGGGCCCTTGGCCAATTGGCCGGGGTTGACAGGGTGCGGGTGGATTTGGCACAGGGAAAAGTATTCGTGGTCTATCAAGCGGAAGGGGTTTCGGTGGAAACGATTAAAAATGCCATTGCCAAGCAGGGTTATGACGTGGAATAAGCAGTTATGCCCATAAAGCAACATAAGACATTCACGGCTCAACCGCCGTAAAAGGTACGAAAACGCAAAAACTCTTGACACCCCAGGGCAAGTGTGGTAAATTTTATGAGTGACTTATTCCCGGGGGTCTATTTTTTTCTGTCAATCCGTGGGAGGTGGACACGATGCGTGAGGGAATCACACTGGCTTGTTCAGAGTGCAAAAACCGTAATTACCGGACCACAAAAAATAAAAAGAACAATCCGGAACGGCTGGAACTGAAGAAATACTGCAAGTTCTGCCGTCAGGAGACTGTTCATCGCGAGACCCGCTAAAATGGGGTGAGAAATGATGGGGGAAAAGAAAGCCAGTCAAGAGCCGGGTAAAGTCGGGAAGTTTTTCCGGAGCGTCGTGGCCGAGATAAAAAAAGTCGCGTGGCCGTCACATCGGGAAACAACCATTTATACCATTGTTGTTATTGCCACGGTGATTGTGGTTGCTTTGGCCATCGGAGCGTTTGACACGGTTTTGACCGCTCTGGCAAAATTAGTGTATGGGTAGAGTGAAGATGGAAAAGAAATGGTATGTCATTCATACCTATTCGGGTTATGAAAATAAAGTCAAGGCCAACCTTGAACACCGTGTCGAATCCATGGGGATGGAGGACAAGATCTTCCGTGTGCTTGTTCCCATGGAGGAAGAGATGGAATTTAAGGACGGCAAGCGTCGGCTGACAAAGAAAAAGATCTACCCGGGTTATGTAATTGTGGAGATGATCATGACGGACGATTCCTGGTATGTTGTACGCAACACACCGGGAGTCACCGGGTTTGTTGGCATGGGTTCCAAGCCCGTTCCCCTGCAGGAGCGTGAAATTGGTTTGATCCTGCAGCAAATGGGGATGGAAGAACCTCGCTTCCGCATGGACTTTGAGGTTGGGGAGCCGGTGCGGGTGACCCGGGGGCCGTTTGAGAATTTTTCCGGCCAGATTGAAGAGGTTTATCCGGAGAAAGGCAAACTGCGGGTGATGGTTTCGATGTTTGGACGAGAAACGCCGGTGGAGCTCGATTATAATCAAGTGGAGAAGATCTGACCGGTGCACCCAATCGTACCCATGGCGGTCTGGTGGGAGGGGAGCACCCCCGTTATGACCACATTTAATTTGATAGGAGGTGGAGGGCAATGGCCAAAAAAGTTGCGGGCATCATTAAACTGCAGGTACCTGCAGGAAAAGCTAATCCTGCGCCGCCCGTCGGCCCAGCCCTAGGTCAACACGGTGTCAACATTATGGAGTTCTGCAAGAGCTTTAACGAGCGGACGGCTGCGCAGGCAGGGATGATTATCCCTGTGGTGATCACGGTTTATGAAGACCGTTCGTTCACATTCATTACCAAGACACCGCCCGTTCCGGTTCTGTTGAAGAAGGCGCTTAACCTTGAGAAGGGTTCAGGGGTGCCGAACAAGGACAAGGTCGGTACCTTAAGCCGGGCAAAACTGCGTGAAATTGCCGAATTGAAGATGCAAGACATGAATGCTGCCACAATTGAGGCGGCTGAGTCCATGGTGGCCGGAACTGCCCGTAGTATGGGCATTGTCGTTGAAGACTGATCCCACCATGGCGAAAGTGGGAGGATTAAATCCGTTACGACCACAATAAGGGAGGATTTGACATGCCGAAGCATGGTAAGAATTATCGGGAGATGGCTGCGGCCATCGACCGGCAAAAGTTATATGAACCCGCTGAAGCCCTTGGACTGGTCAAGTCCATTGCTAAGGCGAAATTCGACGAGACAGTAGAAGTGGCTATGCGCCTGGGTGTTGATCCCCGCCACGCGGATCAACAGGTGCGCGGAGCCGTTGTCTTACCCCATGGGACCGGCCGGACCGTGCGGGTCCTGGTCTTTGCCAAGGGTGAAAAAGCTAAGGAAGCCGAAGCAGCCGGTGCCGACCGTGTTGGAGCAGAAGATGTGGTGGAAGACATCCAAAAGGGTTGGCTGGATTTTGACGTGGCCATCGCAACCCCGGATATGATGGGTGCCGTCGGTAAACTTGGTAAAATCCTTGGTCCCAAGGGTTTGATGCCTAACCCGAAAACCGGAACGGTCACTTTTGAGGTGGGCAAAGCAGTCAGTGACAGTAAAGCCGGTAAAGTGGAGTATCGGGTGGACAAGACCGGTATTATCCATGTTCCCATCGGCAAAGTCAGCTTTGACGCGGATAAATTGTTGGGCAACTTCCGGACGCTGATGGATGCGGTGATTAAAGCCAAACCCTCCGGGGCAAAAGGTACCTATATTAAGAGTATCACCGTTTCTTCTACCATGGGTCCGGGCGTTCGCATCGCTCCTCAAGCGGCCATCCAGTCCGCGGCTGCCGAACGCTGAGGATTGGTGCAATCAAAGTAGTTCGTAACCAATTTAATTTAAAGGCCATAGACAGCAGGTGCCCTTGGGCATAACGTAAAACGACCTGCCGAGGCCGGAGCCACCTGATCTTGTCGGGTCTTTCCGTGCTGTTTATGGCCGGGAGACCCTTTTTGGTGCCAATTATAAATAAGAGGAGGTGTTAATCAGTGGCACGACCGGAAAAAGAGGCCATTGTTGCCGAGGTACAGGAGAAAATATCCCGCTCCCAGGCGGTGGTGCTAGCGGACTACCGTGGGTTGAACGTTGAAGAGATTAATCTACTCCGTAAAAAACTCCGGGAAGCTGGCGTTGAGTACCGGGTGATCAAAAACACCCTGATCCGTCTTGCAGCCAAGAACGCACAGATTGACGGGTTGGATCCTTACCTGGAAGGACCGACGGCCATTGCTTTTGGTTATGATGATCCTGTGGCTCCTGCCAAGATCATGTCGGATTTTGCCAAGGACCATAAGAATCTAGAACTGAAAGCCGGGCTTTTGGGCGATAAAGTGATTGACGTGGACGGCGTGAAAGCTTTGGCGAACCTGCCGTCTCGAACCGCCCTCTTGGCCCAGTTGGCAGGTTTGCTGCAAGCGCCGATGCGTGGATTGGTTACGGTTCTCTCTGGACCGATGCGCAATGCTGTTTATGCTTTGGAAGCAATCCGCAAAAAACAAGCGGGGGAAGCTTAATTTTAACTTAAGCCACTAAGTAATCTAATCTAAAAAGAATAAAGGGAGGATTTTGAACATGTCTAAGGTTAATGAGGTTTTGGAAATAGTTAAGGGTATGACCGTCTTGGAGCTGAATGAACTGGTCAAGGCTTTTGAGGAAGAGTTTGGTGTTTCTGCCGCCGCGCCTGTTGCCGTTGCCGCTGCTGCACCTGCTGCTGGTGGCGCCGCCGCTGCCGCTCCCGCTGAAGAAAAGAGCGAGTTTGATGTGATCCTGGCCAACGCTGGCGACAAGAAGATCAATGTGATTAAGGTTGTCCGTGAGGTTACCGGCCTTGGCTTGAAAGAAGCCAAAGACCTGGTGGACAGCGCTCCGAAGCCGATCAAAGAAGGCGTCAGCAAAAAAGATGCCGAGGAAATCAAGGCAAAATTGGAAGAGGCCGGCGCCACCGTCGAACTCAAATAAGCAAAGCCAGCGATTGTACAAAAAACGCCTCTTTACGAGGCGTTTTTTAATTCAAAAAAATAGAAGGGCAAAAACAGGTGCAAAATAATAATAAAGGGAGCAAACTGCGGACAGTCCGGTATGACAGTAGCTTATCCCCACTATACTGGTTTGACAGTGATTTATCGTCTATTAAAAACCTTGAATGGGAGCCCTTGACAATAATAAACTGTTATGATATTATACTGCAATGCTGAACTCGTTTCATAAAAAGGTTTCCAGTTCAAAATAGCAATATGCGGTCGGAAACGGGTTTGTTCATCCGGAGAACAATATAAAGCACGCAAACCAATAAGAACTAATAAGGAGAGAATCTTGGAGAACGACAAGCGAGGATAACCATGGTTAGCCTTGCTTTTCTCTGTTATCTGGATGTTGAAGGTCAGAAGGCCGCCCGTTGGACCATGCAAAAAAGGGAGAGGTGAGGTAGTTTTGCCGGAGGCTTTAGCCAAACAGAGGCAAAGAAAATACTACGGGAAGATCGAAGAGATCTTGGAGATGCCAAACCTCATTGAGATTCAACAGAAATCATACCGATGGTTTCTGGAGGAAGGGCTCCGGGAGATGTTTCGCGATATCTCGCCGATCCAGGATTTCACCGGCAATCTGGTGCTTGAGTTCATCGATTTTTCTTTGGGTGAACCCAAGTGGGATGTCGATGAGTGTAAGGAGAGGGATGCTAACTATGCCGCTCCCCTCCGGGTCCGTGTCCGGCTGATTAATAAGGAGACCGGGGAAGTCAAGGAACAAGAGGTCTTTATGGGTGATTTTCCCCTGATGACGGAGAAGGGGACCTTTATTATCAACGGTGCCGAGCGGGTTATAGTTTCCCAGTTGGTGCGTTCACCGGGGGTTTATTTTGACAAGACGTTGGACAGCAGCGGGAAAACCCTCTATTCCGCCAGTATTATTCCTAACCGCGGTGCTTGGCTGGAATTTGAATTTGACACCAATGATGCCTTGTATGTCCGGATTGACCGCACCAGGAAGCTGGCTGCCACGATCCTGCTGAAGGCCTTGGGCCTTGGCAATGGCCCGCAACTGATTGAACGTTATAAGCATGAAGCGATCCAAAACACCCTCGATCGGGATAACACCCAGACGGAAGAGGAAGCCCTGATCGAAATATACAAACGTTTGCGCCCGGGCGAACCGCCGACGGTGGACAGCGCCAGGACGCTATTTGAAGCCCTCTTTTTTGACCCGAAACGCTATGATTTGGGCTCTGTGGGCCGATATAAAATCAACAAGAAGCTGGGATTGAACTTCCCACCCAAGACAATTCCCGCCCATATCGATGAAAACGGGGAGACGGTTCCGGCCCAGGAAGCTGTGAAAACCCTGGTTCCCGAGGACATTGATGCGGTCATCCGTTACTTACTGAACCTGCTGGAAGGCCAGGGCGAGATCGACGATATTGACCACCTTGGTAACCGGCGGTTAAAGTCTGTGGGAGAATTGCTCCAAAACCAGTTCCGGATTGGCTTGTCCCGGATGGAACGGGTTGTGCGGGAACGTATGACCATTCAGGATGTGGAGGTTATTACACCCCAGGCTTTAATCAATACCCGTCCGGTGGTGGCGGCGATCAAGGAGTTCTTTGGGTCCAGCCAGTTATCCCAGTTTATGGACCAAACCAACCCCTTGGCGGAGTTGACCCACAAACGGCGCCTATCGGCCCTGGGTCCCGGCGGCCTTTCCCGGGAGCGTGCGGGGTTTGAGGTCCGCGACGTTCACCATTCCCACTATGGGCGGATGTGCCCGATTGAAACACCTGAAGGTCCGAACATTGGTCTGATTGGTTCGTTGACCACCTATGCCCGGATCAATGAATACGGGTTTATTGAAACACCCTACCGCAAGGTGAAGAACGGTGTGGTAACCAACGAAATTGTCTATCTGACAGCCGATGAAGAGGACAAGTATGTTATTGCCCAGGCGAATGAGGAGTTTGATCCAGAGACCGGTAAATTCATTCATCCAAAGGTATCCGTGCGGTTTAAAGATGCCATCTTAGTCGAGTCCAGCGATCGCGTGGAATTAATGGATGTTTCCCCCAAACAATTGGTGAGTATTGCCACGGCGCTGATTCCCTTCCTGGAGAATGACGACGCCAACCGGGCGTTGATGGGTTCCAACATGCAGCGGCAGGCCGTTCCTCTTTTGCGGACGGAAGCGCCGCTGGTCGGTACAGGGATGGAGTATAAGGCCGCGGTAGATTCTGGTGTCGTTGTTTTGGCAAAGAATTCAGGGGTGGTGGAGGCTGCTTCCGCCGACGAAATTGTCATCCGGACCGACGACGGGCAGCTTGACCGCTATAAACTCCAGAAATTTAAACGTTCCAATCAAGGCACCTGCATCAACCAGAAGACCATCGTCCTGCCGGGTGAACGTGTCGAGGCCGGGCAGGTCATTGCCGACGGTCCTTCGACGGATCATGGCGAGTTGGCTTTGGGCCGCAACGTTTTGGTGGCCTTTATGCCTTGGGAAGGTTATAACTACGAGGACGCCATCTTGCTCAGCGAGAAGTTGGTGACAGATGACGTTTTCACCTCTATTCATATTGAGGAATATGAATGCGAAGCCCGGGACACCAAACTTGGCCCTGAGGAGATCACCAGGGATATCCCCAATACTTCGGAGGGCTCTTTGGATGATCTGGATGAACGCGGAATCATCCGCATCGGGGCGGAAGTGCGGCCGGGTGACATCCTGGTCGGTAAAGTGACGCCGAAGGGTGAGACGGAGCTTACGGCGGAGGAACGACTGTTACGGGCTATCTTTGGTGAAAAGGCCCGTGAAGTCCGGGATACGTCGTTAAAGGTGCCCCACGGCGAATCCGGTAAAATTGTTGATGTCAAGGTCTTCTCCAGGGAGAATGGCGATGAACTGTCTCCCGGAGTTAATCAACTGGTCCGCGTCTATATCGCTCAGAAACGCAAGATCTCCGAAGGCGACAAAATGGCCGGACGCCATGGTAACAAGGGTGTTATTTCCAAAATTCTTCCCGCGGAAGATATGCCCTTCCTGCCCGACGGTACACCGGTGGAGATTGTCCTGAACCCGTTGGGCGTGCCTTCGCGGATGAACATCGGGCAGGTGTTGGAGACCCATTTGGGTTGGGCCGCGAAAGCTTTGGGCATCCATGTGGCTACCCCGGTCTTTAACGGCGCCACGGAGGAAGAAGTAGCCAAAGCGCTGGAAGAGGCCGGCCTCCCGCGGAGCGGTAAGATTGAACTTCGTGACGGGAGGACGGGTGAACCCTTTGATAACCCCATTACCATCGGTCAAGTTTATATGTTGAAACTGGCCCACCTGGTTGATGACAAGATTCATGCCAGGTCCACCGGTCCCTACTCCTTGGTTACGCAGCAACCGCTGGGCGGTAAAGCGCAATTTGGCGGACAACGCTTCGGGGAGATGGAGGTTTGGGCTCTTGAAGCATACGGCGCCGCCTATACCCTGCAGGAATTGCTGACGGTCAAATCCGACGATGTGGTGGGCCGGGTTAAAACATATGAAGCCATTGTTAAAGGCGAGAATATACCGGAGCCGGGTGTCCCCGAATCCTTTAAGGTCCTAATCAAAGAGTTGCAGAGCCTAGGGCTGGATGTTCGCGTTTTGAGTGAAGAAAAAGAGGAGATCATGATTGGCGATGAAGATGAGGACGTCCAGGAAATGGCGAAGGAACTTGGATTGGAGATTGAAGGAAGGGTTGAGGAGCGCAGCAATGCGGTTAGCATGGAGGAAGATGACACCGAGGCGGACGAGGACTATGATTCCGCAGATGCCACGGACGAGGATTTCGAAAGCTCCAATGAAAACCTCGACGACGATGTGGAAGATTTAGAAGAGTTTCCCGAAGAAGATCTGGAATTCGATGATTCGGAGGAACTTTAAGGAATCCGGGTAGAAGTGACAAGGGCGACCGACCGGAGAACAAAATCGGTGCTCTGATGATGAGAGGTGAGAGAGCTTGCTGGACGCGAATAACTTTGATGCGTTGAAGATCGGCTTGGCCTCTCCGGAACAGATCCGAGCCTGGTCCAGCGGAGAAGTTAAAAAACCGGAGACCATCAACTACCGTACCCTCAAACCGGAACGGGAAGGCCTTTTCTGTGAGAAGATCTTTGGACCGCAGCGCGACTGGGAGTGCCATTGCGGTAAGTATAAAAGGGTTCGCTATAAAGGGATAATCTGTGACCGTTGTGGTGTGGAGGTTACCCGGTCCAAGGTGCGCCGGGAACGGTTGGGCCATATTGAACTGGCGGCTCCGGTTTCCCACATCTGGTATTTCAAGGGGATTCCCAGCCGAATGGGGCTTCTTCTTGATATGTCGCCGCGGGCTTTAGAGAAGGTCTTGTATTTCGCCTCGTACGTAGTGGTCGATCCCGGTGATACCGGCCTGATGAAAAAGCAGTTATTGTCGGAGAGCGAGTACCGGGAAGCGCGGGAGCGTTATGGAAATTCCTTTACAGCATTAATGGGCGCCGAGGGGATCAAAAAACTCCTGGAAGAGATCGATCTGGAACAACTGGCGGAAGAACTGCGCAAAGAAGTCAGGGAGGTCAGCGGTCAAAGGCGGATTCGCGCCATCCGCCGCTTGGAGGTGGTCGAAGCCTTCCGGCGTTCGGATAACCGTCCGGAGTGGATGATTCTGGATGTGATACCGGTTATTCCCCCGGAACTCCGGCCCATGGTGCAATTGGACGGCGGGCGGTTTGCCACCTCGGATTTGAACGATTTGTACCGCCGGGTCATTAACCGTAATAACCGCCTGAAGAGATTATTGGAGCTTGGTGCTCCGGATATCATCGTACGCAACGAAAAGCGGATGCTCCAGGAAGCGGTGGATGCCCTGATTGATAACGGCCGCCGTGGTCGGCCGGTCACAGGGCCGGGCAACCGTCCCTTGAAATCCCTCAGTGACATGCTCAAAGGGAAACAGGGTCGTTTCCGCCAGAATCTTTTGGGTAAACGGGTGGACTACTCGGGCCGTTCCGTTATCGTGGTCGGTCCGGAGTTGAAACTTCACCAGTGCGGTTTACCGAAGGAGATGGCGTTGGAGCTCTTTAAACCCTTTGTGATGAAACGGTTGGTGGATAAGGGTTTCGTTCATAATATCAAATCCGCGAAACGCATGGTGGAAAGGGCACGGTCCGAGGTCTGGGATGTCCTGGAGGAGGTCATCCGGGAGCATCCGGTTTTGCTCAACCGGGCGCCGACATTGCACCGTTTGGGTATTCAAGCCTTTGAGCCGGTTTTGGTTGAAGGCCGGGCCATTCAGATTCATCCCCTGGTGTGTACTGCATATAACGCTGACTTTGACGGCGACCAGATGGCGGTTCATGTGCCTTTGTCGGCAGAGGCCCAAACAGAAGCGCGGGTTTTGATGCTGTCGGCCCATAATATTCTCTCGCCGGCCCATGGGAAACCAATAGCCACGCCAACACAGGATATGGTCTTGGGTATCTTCTATTTGACCATTGTTCGGAACGGCGTCCGTGGGGAAGGCAAGGTATTCTCCTCGTTGAATGAAGCCTTGATGGCTTATAACGAGGGTGATATCCATCTGCAGGCGCGGATTAAGATTCGCTGGAACGGTAAGCTGGTTGATACCACCCTTGGTCGAATGATCTTCAAAGACAGTATTGGGATCGATGAATCAGTCATCGACGGAATCTATAAACAGATCGGCGACGGGGGCGTCGGTAAAAAAGAGCTCGGCAAGATCGTGGCTGAATGTATTCGCCGGTTGGGAACGGATAAGACGGCGGAGGCTCTGGACCAGATCAAACGTTTGGGCTTCCGGTTCGCCACCCAATCCGGGACCACCATCGCCATGGAGGATATTATCGTTCCCCCCGAGAAGCAGGAAATTTTGGCGAACGCCGAGGCCCAGGTCGAACAGGTCGAGATGCAATATCGCCGTGGCTTGATTACGAAAGAAGAACGTTATCAGCGGTTTATCGATATCTGGACTAAAGCCAAAGAAGACGTGTCCAATGCCATGTTGAACAACCTGGACCGTATCAACCCTGTGTATATGATGGCCATCTCCGGTGCCCGCGGTAACGTATCCCAGTTGTCCCAGTTGGCCGGGATGCGTGGTTTGATGACCGACCCATCTGGTCGGATCATCGACCTGCCGATTAAGGCAAACTTCCGTGAAGGCTTGACGGTTTTGGAGTTCTTCATCTCCACCCACGGCGCCCGGAAGGGTCTGGCCGATACGGCGCTTAGAACCGCAGACTCCGGATACCTGACACGTCGGCTGGTGGATGTGGCGCAGGATGTGATCGTCCGGGAAGAGGATTGTGGTACGGATGACGGCATTGATGTGACGGCAATTTCCGACGGGTCAGAGATCATTGAGACAATGAAGGAACGGATCATTGGCCGCTTGGCCGCTGAAGATGTCATTCATCCGGAAACAGGGGAAGTAATTGCGGCCACCGGTGAGATGATCACCGAAGAGATAGCGCAGAAGATTGATGAAGCCAAGATTGAGAAGGTCAAGATTCGGTCGGTTCTGACCTGCCGGAGCCGGTATGGGGTTTGCGCTCGTTGTTATGGGCGGAACCTGGCCACCGGGAAGATGGTTGAAGTGGGCGAGGCTGTCGGTATTATTGCCGCCCAATCCATTGGCGAACCCGGTACGCAATTAACGATGCGGACCTTCCATACCGGTGGGGTGGCAGGTGACGATATCACACAAGGTCTACCCCGTGTTGAGGAGTTGTTTGAAGCCAGGAAGCCGAAGGGCCAAGCCATTATTGCCGAGGTTTCCGGTGTGGTGAAGATTGTCGAAGTCAAGGGCATCCGGCGCGTGAGTGTTGTGACGGAAGATGGTGAGGAAAAGCTTTACCAAATTCCCTTTGGCTCCCGGCTGCGTGTGAAGGATGGTCAAACGGTGGAGGCCGGTGACCGCTTAACCGAGGGTTCCGCCAATCCCCACGATATCCTTAAAGTTAAAGGGGAACGCGGTGTCCAAATGTACCTGGTCCAAGAGGTCCAAGACGTCTACCGCTCCCAAGGCGTTGAGATCAACGACAAGCACATCGAGGTTGTCGTCCGGCAGATGATGAGGAAACGCAAGGTCGAAAATCCCGGAGATACCTCCTTCCTGCCCGGCGGCTTGGTGGATGTTTTTGAACTGGAAGCCGAAAATAAGGCCGTGGAGGAGCAGGGCGGCGAACCGGCCACCAGCAGGCCAGTCCTGTTGGGTATTACCAAGGCATCGCTGGCGACCGACAGTTTCCTGTCGGCGGCTTCCTTCCAAGAGACCACCAGGGTACTGACGGAAGCCTCCATCAAGGGCAAGCAGGATCCCTTGCTGGGCTTGAAGGAGAACGTCATCATCGGGAAACTTGTGCCGGCAGGCACCGGAATGTCGCGTTACCGCAATGTTAAGATACGCCGGGCCGATGAACCGGTGCAAATGGAAGAACCGGTCGCTGAAGAACTTGATGAAGTATTGGATGTGCCGGTGCAGGAAACGGCTCCGGTCTGATAGAAAAAAGACCCGTACCATATGGTACGGGTCTTTTTTCAGCTAAACTGGGAAATGAGACGGAGGAATTCAGAATAGGGAGGCCGAAGTAAATTAGAGGATTACTGCCCTGTTTTCGTCCGGGTCCAATTAAAAAGGTTAGGAGGAGACAAGTTATGCTGATTTTCCGGCAAAGGAAGGGGCTCCGTTCATTATTAACCGTACTTTTAGTCGTAGCGCTTTCGGCGGCGTTGCTTGTCGGCTGCGGTCGCAGTGGCGGCAATGGTGGCGGTGGTGGGGGAGATGTTTCAGGTTACGAATGGTTGTTGGCTGATGCTACGTTACCTCCACTGGACCCGGTGACTGTTAGGGGAAACGGCCCTGAGGACTGGCGGGATGAGATTATTTATTTTGTCATGACTGACCGGTTTAAAGACGGAGACAAGAGTAATAACCCGCCGTCGCCTTTCTATAACAAGAGCAGTGACACTGCTTACCACGGCGGGGATTTGCAGGGCCTGCGCGATGAGGTGGATTACTTAAGGAGACTGGGGGTCACGGCGGTCTGGATTACACCGCCGGTGGAGAACAATATTTGCGATCATACAGCACCCCAGTACACTAACTACCATGGCTATGGCGCCCGAGATTTTCAAAAGGTGGATCCGTTTTTAGTGAGTAATACAACCAATGATGGTTTTGATGATTTTAAAGCTTTCGTCGATCACATGCATAATAACGGTTTGTTAGTTATTCAGGATGTGGTGGTAAATCATATGGGTGAGATCACCGTCTATCCGGGGCAATCCGATCTGTGGGGCCCGCCATTTAACTCCAGCGGTTATCCGGCTGCATTTGTCTCGGACTACTTCTCCGGCCAATCCTGGGTAGCTACCGAACGGGTGATGAAACCCTCTCCTCCCTTTGATAATATCAACTTTTTCCATAATTGCGGCCCCATCGCAGGCGCGTGGGATGATCCGGTCCAAGGGGTAAAAGGGGATTTCTATAATAAACGGGATTTAAAGACGACAGATCCTGATGTGCGCGAGGCACTAATTCAAGCCTACAGGAAATGGGTGGAAACGGGTGTGGACGGTTTTCGTCTGGATACCGTGAAACATGTGGAAGAGGATTTTTGGGACGAATTTTCGCCCGCAATTCGTAACTATGCCGGCGAAAAGAAATTCCTACAGTTTGGAGAGGTATGGAAGGGTGCCCACAGTGACTTGTACAGGTATACTCAAGGCGAACGTCTGGACTCGGTCCTAAACTATGTACTCTATTTCCGGATCAAAGACGTCTTTATTGGCGGAGGGTCTACCAGTGCTTTGACCGATGAATTGGCTGGGAGGGAGAACGGAGGTTACCGTACGGCAGGTATCGCCGGCGGTGGGGCTGAACTGGGAGCAAATGAGGTAATTGTCAACTTCATTGACAACCATGACAACCGAAGATTTTTAACGGAGGCCGGGGGCAGCTTGCCCAAACTGTACAATGCCTTGTGCTATCTGATGACGACCAAAGGAATCCCCTGCATCTATTATAATACCGAGAATGATACAACGGGCAGTTCAGGTGATGCGGGTAGAAAAGATATGGTGTTTGCCCCCACTAATAATAAAACATTCACCTTGATCCGGGTTTTGGCCAAACTCCGCCGGGAGAATGTGGCCTTACGCCGGGGTGACATGTCGGTCCTGAAAGATTCTGCATCTGCAAATTCTCACGCCAAGTTTTTTGCTTTTGTGCGGCACACCGGGGTTTCCGCAGAGAATGTCTTCGTCTTTGTTAATGCTTCGGATCAGCAGATTACTCAGGAAGTTGATCTGGGAGGATATGCCCAAAACGGTGATGTAATCCGCAATATTCTCTATGCTGAGTTCAATCAGGAAGAATCGCTTACAGTTACAAATGGTAAAGTGACCATAACTCTGCCCCCGCATAACACAAAGATCTTTAAACTTTGAGTTCAATGGCGATGTTTTTGTATATCATTTCAAATCCAGTACCCGCACTAACGGTGCGGGTTTTTTTTCGGTAAAAAGGAATAAAATACAAAGGATTTTAGGATAGGGAAATCGAATAGTATCTAAATTAATCCTTGCTTGATAGTTGAGGATCAATCAAAAAGTTAGGAGGAAACAATCTATGCTGATTTTGCATCAAAGAAAGCGGCTAAGTCAATTGTTGACTTTACTTATGGTTGTGGCGATCTCTGTAGGACTGCTTGCCGGTTGTGGCGGAGGTGGTAGTGGCAGCGGTGGTAATGGTGACAATGGTGGTAGTGGCGATCAGGTGTGGACTCCACCCTATGCTTTGCCGATTGCCGGGGATAACGAAACAATGATGCAGACCTTTTATTGGGAGATGAAATCCAACGGCGATCACTGGACTACTTTGAAGAACAAAGCGGATTTCTTGGCGAGGATCGGGATTACTTCGTTGTGGATACCGCCGGCCAGTAAGGCTTGGGGTGGCATTGGAGGTTCATCAACCTCCTCGGTGGGCTATGATGTCTATGACCTTTGGGATCTGGGCCAATACAATCAGATGGGGACGGTGCGCACAAAGTACGGGACGAAGGACCAACTGATTGCGGCTGTAAAAGAACTACATAATAAGGGGATCAAGGTTTATTTTGATGCCGTGTTGAACCACCGGACAGGCGCCGATGAGTGGGAAAATGTACAGAGCGGCGGGAAGACCATTGGTGCATGGACTAAGTTCACCTTCCCTGGTAGAACCAGCAATCCCGATGGCACAACGAAGGTTATCTGGGACAAAAATTTCTTTAATGCTGTAGACTATGATCAGTTAACTGGCAGTAATGATACATTTTTATTTGATAATAAATCGTGGGACACTACTTTAGATAACGACTATATTATGGGTGCAGATGTCGACTACAATGATAATGACCGGGCCAAGAATGATGTGACCAATTGGGGCAGATGGATCTTGACGAACATCGGCAACGGTGTCGGTTTTGACGGTTTTCGGCTGGATGCGGCGAAACATATTGACATGGACTTTACTAGTTACTGGATAAGCCAGATGATTTCGGCAAAACCAGACGCATTTTTCGTTGCAGAAATATTGGATGGTAGTATTACCAAGATCCGTAACTATTTGAATAAA
>DGDV01000038.1:0-5307 GCA_002385625.1 Firmicutes bacterium UBA3943 | reverse complement strand
AACCTACGGTGACCGGGCGGTTATGTTTGCCGATAACCATGACACTAACCGTGATGGGCAGGATCCCGGGATGGTCAATTATAAATATCAAGCCTACACCTATATGTTAATGCGGGACAAGGGTATCCCCTGTGTGTTTTGGAAGGATTTCTACACCTTTAGGATGGGCGACAAACTCCAAAGGTTGCTGGTGGCTAGAAAACACTTTGCCTATGGCCCTGGTATCGAAGTAGAGGAAAATGAAAAGAATAATGTTTATATCTATATCCGCGACGGTTCCGAAACCGATACGGAAGGCGACGGGCTGGTGATGCTGATTGCCAAAGCGGGATCGGGCATCTATGAACAAGAAATAGATTCGAAACAGCCTAATACGACTTTTTATGATATCACCGGGAATATTACCGAGGAAGTCACCACCGACAGCGAGGGTAAAGGGGTCTTTAAGGTGAAAAGAAGCGAAGCCGAAGGTTGGTCGGTGTGGGTGCCCAAACTTTAAACCGGAAACTGTCATTCAAGATGGTTTGAACAGGAGGGCCGGCATATACGCCGGTCTTCCTTAATTTTTTTAAAATAACCTACGATTTGGGGAAACTATCTGTAAGGCCAGAAGATCTTAATTAAAATGTCCTTGACACTAAAAAACCGGAATGTTAAAATATAAAAGTCTGAATGCCGGAAACATAATGTTTTCCGGTGGTTCCGCGAACTGAGGGGAATATCCAGATGGTCCAAGCGATCCTCAATGCCAAGGAAAAAGTGGTAGGTCTCAAGCAAACCGTGCGTGCGCTTGAAGCCGGACGTGCGAAGAAGGTGTTCTACGCTGCTGATACGGAGGAACATATTGTTAAGCGCCTTGCTTCCCTCTGTAAAGAGAAGGGCGTGTCCTTCCAAGCAGTAGAGGTTTGCCAGAAGGAACTGGGTAGGGTCTGTCAGATCGACGTGGGAGCCGCAATTGTTGCCATTGTTGAAGATTAGGAAGGAGGTGTGGATAGGATGCCTACCATTAATCAACTCGTGAAAAAGGGTCGGAAGAAGATCACCTCCAAGAGTGATGCTCCGGCTCTGGGCTGGTCCTACAACACCAACAACGAAGAGATGTTTCAGGCGAAAAAGGGAAGCCCGCAAAAACGGGGTGTCTGTACCCGTGTTTCTACGGTTACACCGAAGAAACCCAACTCCGCCCTGCGGAAGGTGGCCCGTGTTCGTTTGACCAACCGGATGGAAGTTACTGCCTATATTCCAGGCGAAGGCCACAACCTCCAAGAACACTCCGTTGTTTTGATTCGCGGTGGCCGTGTGAAGGATCTGCCTGGTGTGCGTTATCATATTATTCGCGGTACCTTAGACACCGCAGGCGTTCAAAATCGCCGTCAGGGTCGTTCCAAGTATGGGGCGAAACGTCCGAAGGCCGCGGCGGCCAAGAAGTAAGGGGGGATAAATCTTGCCACGTCGTGGTAATGTTCCGAAGCGTGAAATCTTGCCTGATCCGATTTACCAAAGCAAACAAGTCACCCAGTTCATCAACAAGGTTATGTACGACGGTAAACGGGGTGTATCCGAATCAGCCTTTTACGGCGCGATGGAGATAATTGCCGAAAAAACCGGGAAAGATCCCGTGGAAACCTTCCAACAGGCTTTGAAGAATGTCATGCCTGTCCTGGAGGTTAAACCGCGCCGGGTTGGCGGTGCCACTTATCAGGTGCCGGTGGAAGTTCGTCCCGACCGGCGGGTTTCCTTGGCGATGCGCTGGATCATTGGCAACGCCAGAAACCGTGGAGAACGGACTATTCAAGAGAAATTAGCAGGTGAATTAATGGACGCGGCCCAAGGTGTCGGCGCGTCGATTAAGAAGAAAGACGATACCCACAAGATGGCAGAAGCCAACAAGGCATTCGCCCATTATCGGTGGTAAGTCTTAATCCGACGAACTGTGGAGGTAACAATTCTTGGCTAGGGCTTTTACATTAGAAAAGATAAGAAATATAGGAATTATGGCGCATATTGACGCCGGGAAAACTACAACCACCGAACGCATTCTTTTCTACACCGGAAAGGTGCACCGGTTGGGTGAGACGCATGACGGCGCGGCGACCATGGACTGGATGGTCCAGGAACAGGCGCGGGGTATTACCATTACCTCCGCGGCTACAACCTGTCAATGGCGGGGCCATCAAATAAACATCATCGACACACCCGGCCACGTGGATTTTACCGTTGAGGTTGAACGTTCTCTCCGGGTGTTGGACGGCGCCGTAGCAGTATTCTGTTCCGTCGGCGGGGTTGAACCCCAGTCCGAAACCGTGTGGCGCCAGGCCGACAAGTATGGCGTTCCCCGGATTGCCTTTATTAATAAGATGGACCGGGTGGGTGCCGACTTCTTCCGCGGCGTCAACATGATTCGGGAGCGGCTCGGGGCCAATCCGGTGCCGATCCAGCTTCCCATAGGAGCTGAGGAGCACTTCAAAGGGATCATTGACTTGGTGACCATGAAGGCCATCGTTTATACGGATGACCTTGGGACCCACAGTGAGGCCGCAGATGTTCCGGCGGATATGGCGGACCTGGTCGCCGAGTACCGGGAGAAGCTCCTGGAGTCTTTGGCGGATTTCGATGAAGAACTGATGACCAAGTACCTAGAGGGAGAAGAGATTCCGGAAGAAGAGATCAAAAAGGCCATCCGCCTTGGCACGCTTTCTGCGCAGATTACCCCGGTTCTTTGTGGCTCTGCTTTTAAGAACAAGGGGATCCAACCGATGCTGGATGCAGTGGTCGACTATCTGCCTTCGCCGTTGGATGTTGAGGCTGCTAAAGGTGTTGATCCCAGCACCGGTGCGGAGGTGGAACGAAAATCCTCCGACGACGAACCCTTTGCTGCATTGGCCTTTAAGATTATGGCTGACCCCTATGTGGGTAAACTTGCTTTCTTCCGTGTCTATTCCGGTGTGTTAAAGACCGGGTCCTACGTTTTAAACTCCACTAAAGGAAAACGGGAGCGGGTTGGCCGGCTTCTGCGGATGCATGCCAATCATCGGGAAGAAGTTGAGGAGGTACGTGCGGGCGATATTGCCGCTGCAGTAGGTTGGAAAGATACCACCACCGGCGACACCCTCTGTGACGATAAAGCCCAAGTTGTCCTCGAATCCATGGAATTCCCGGATCCCGTGATCAATATCGCCATCGAACCAAAGACCAAGGCGGACCAGGACAAACTGGGCCTTGCGTTACAACGGTTGGCGGAAGAGGATCCCACCTTCCGCGTCTGGACAGATCAAGAGACTGGCCAGACCATTATTGCCGGCATGGGCGAACTCCATTTGGAGATTATCGTTGACCGGTTGCTGCGGGAGTTCAAAGTAGAGGCGAATGTTGGTAAACCCCAGGTTGCCTACAGGGAGACCATTCGCCAGGCTGTTAAGGTGGAAGGAAAGTTTGTCCGCCAATCCGGTGGACGCGGTCAATACGGCCATGTCTGGCTTGAACTTGAGCCGTTGGAACCTGGCGCAGGCTTTCAATTTGAGAGCAAGATTGTGGGCGGTGTGGTCCCCCGGGAGTATGTGCCGGCTGTTGAGGCTGGTGTCAAGGAAGCCATGCAATCGGGTGTACTGGCCGGCTTCCCGGTGGTTGATGTCAAGGCAACATTGGTTGACGGTTCGTACCATGAGGTTGACTCATCGGAGATGGCCTTTAAAGTTGCCGCTTCGATGGCCTTTAAAGATGGTTGCAAGAAAGCGAACCCCGTTATCCTCGAACCCATCATGAAAGTGGAGATTGTCACACCGGAAGAGTATATGGGTGATATCATGGGTGACTTCAACTCCCGGCGCGGCCGGATTGAAGGGATGGAGTTACGCGCGGGCGCTCAGGTAGTCACCGGGTATGTTCCCTTAGGCGAGATGTTTGGTTATGCTACTGCCCTTCGTTCCATGTCGCAGGGCCGGGCCACTTATACCATGCATATCTCCCATTATGATGAGGTTCCGAAGAGTATTGCGGAAGCCATCATTGAGAAGGGTTAAAAGGGTTATAAGAGTTATCAGCTGACCACTAGCTGACTTATAAATTTTCAATAATATAAATGGATTCCAAAGGAGGAAGAAAAAATGGCCAAACAAAAGTTTGAACGCACGAAGCCCCACGTCAACATCGGGACGATTGGGCACGTGGACCATGGGAAGACCACGACCACCGCAGCGATCACCCTGGTGCTGTCCAAAGCCGGTAAAGCCAACTTCAAGAAGTTTGACGAGATTGACAAGGCGCCGGAGGAAAGGGAGCGCGGTATCACCATCAATACTTCCCATGTGGAGTATGAAACCGACAAGCGGCACTACGCCCACGTGGACTGCCCGGGCCACGCCGACTACGTCAAGAACATGATCACCGGTGCTGCCCAGATGGACGGAGCGATCTTGGTGGTTTCGGCGGCAGACGGCCCCATGCCCCAAACCCGGGAGCACATCCTTCTGGCCCGTCAGGTGGGTGTTCCCAACATTGTTGTGTGGATGAACAAAGCTGATATGGTGGACGACCCCGAGCTGTTGGAACTGGTGGAGATGGAAGTGCGGGATCTGTTGTCCCAGTACGAGTTCCCCGGGGACGAGATTCCCGTAATCAAGGGTTCTGGTCTCAAAGCCTTGGAATGCGGCTGTGGGAGCCGGGACTGCCAGTGGTGCAAATGCATTTGGGAACTGATGGATGCAGTGGATACCTACATTCCCACACCGGAGCGGCCGGTTGACAAACCGTTCCTGATGCCTGTGGAGGACGTGTTCACCATCACCGGTCGCGGTACCGTGGCTACGGGCCGTGTGGAGCGGGGTGTGGTCAAAGTCGGTGACGAGGTGCAGATCATCGGTTTGCGGGACGAGATCAAGAAGTCCACGATTACCGGTGTGGAGATGTTCCGGAAGCTGTTGGATCAAGCGGAGGCCGGCGACAACATCGGTGTGCTGCTCCGCGGTATTGAGCGCAAAGAAGTGGAACGGGGCCAAGTCCTGGCGAAGCCCGGCACAATCACCCCGCACACCAAATTCGAAGGTGAAGTCTACGTCCTGACGAAGGAAGAGGGCGGACGGCATACTCCCTTCTTCAACGGTTATCGTCCCCAATTCTACTTCCGGACCACCGACGTGACTGGTGTGGCTCATCTGCCGGAGGGCGTGGAGATGGTGATGCCGGGGGACAACATCCGGATGACCATCAACCTGATTACCCCCATTGCGATGGAAGAGGGCCTGCGGTTCGCCATCCGTGAAGGCGGCCGGACCGTCGGTGCCGGTGTTGTTACCAAGATTCTGGAGTAAA
>DGDV01000045.1:33045-33385 GCA_002385625.1 Firmicutes bacterium UBA3943 | reverse complement strand
CCAGGCCATCATCAACGCCAACCCGGGCATTGATCCCAACCGGCTCTTTATCGGCCAGCAAATCTGCATCCCCGTGGCGCCGCCGACTCCGGCTTGCCCCGGCGGTTTCAACTACACCATCCAAGCCGGTGACACCCTCTTTGCCCTGGCCCAACGCTTCAATACCACCGTTCAGGCGATCCTCAACGCCAACCCCGGCTTAGACCCCAACTTCCTCGTGGTCGGTCGGATCATCTGCATTCCTGTGGCGCCCCAGCCACCGGCCTGTCCCGGTTTTATGTACACCATCCAGGCAGGGGATACCCTCTTTACCCTGGCCCAACGCTACAACACCACCGTC
>DGDV01000045.1:343-32740 GCA_002385625.1 Firmicutes bacterium UBA3943 | reverse complement strand
ATCCCGGTAGCACCCCAGCCACCAATCTGCCCCGGTTTCATGTACACTATCCAGGCGGGAGATACCCTCTTTGCCTTGGCCCAACGTTACAACACCACTGTCCAGGCCATCATCAACGCCAACCCCGGTATTGATCCCAACCGGCTGGTCATCGGCCAACGTATCTGCATCCCGGTTCCCCGGCCAGGCCAGGAAATGGGAGCCGAAGCTCAAACAGTGGCTGAAACCCAGCCTGCAGCCGAAACCCCTCCTACGGAATGAACAAATGATAAACTCAGAGCAAGCGCCGCCCACGCGGCGCTTTTTCCATGCCGCAGCATCCGCCGCCAACTGTTAAAAAAAGTAAGCACCTTGTTATTTTTAACCATAAAGCAGGAATATGCAAAAAATAAACGAAATAGATATCGTTTTAAGAAACAAACGAGGTGGATACGATGGATTTATTCACGAAGTGCCATGAATTTACAGCCGCCAAAGAACTCTCCGCCATCGGACTTTATCCATACTTTCATGAGCTCCAGACCGGCCAAGATACAGAAGTGACCATGAGTCACAGGGAAAACGTCCTAATGATCGGTTCCAACAACTACTTAGGGCTCACCTCGGATCCCAGAGTCAAACAAGCGGCTATCGACGCAGTGAAAAAATATGGGTCAGGCTGTTCCGGCTCACGTTTCCTCAACGGAACCCTTGACCTCCACACACAGCTGGAAAAGGAATTAGCCGAGTTTATGGGCTTTGAATCCGCCCTGCTTTTCAGCACAGGCTTCCAAAGCAACCTGGGCATCATCTCCGCCATTGCCAGCAAGGGCGATTACATCCTCTGCGACCGGCTGAACCACGCCAGCATCTACGACGGCTGCCGGCTTTCTTTCGCCAAAACCTTGAAGTATGAACATAACGATATGAACGACCTGGAGCGGTTACTGAAAAACCTCGGTCCCGATGTGGGCAAGCTCATCGTCACCGACGGCGTCTTCAGCATGGAGGGAGACTTGGCCAATCTCCCCGTCATCTGTGAATTGGCCCGCAAGTATAACGCCCGGGTGATGGTGGATGATGCCCACGGCATTGGGGTCTTGGGCAAAAACGGCCGCGGTACCGCTGAATACCTTGGTGTCGAGGACCAGGTGGATCTGATCATGGGCACCTTCAGCAAAAGTTTCGCTTCCCTGGGCGGCTTCGTCGCCGCGCCGGAGGTAGTTTGCCATTACATTAAACACACCTCCCGCCCGCTGATTTTCAGCGCCAGCATGACTCCGGCAGCTGTGGCTAGCGTCCTGGCGTCCTTGGAGATCATCCGGACCGAACCGGAACGCCGGGAGCACTTAAGCCAACTCTCCCAGTATTTCCAAGCAGGCCTGGAAAAGCTCGGATTTAAGATCAAAAAAGGCATCACCCCCATCGTCCCGGTCTGGGTCGGTGACATGAACAAAACCTTTTTGGCTTGTAAAATGCTCTTTGACGAGGGAGTTTACGTCAACCCCGTAGTGGCCCCCGCCGTCCCGCCGGATTCCACCATGATCCGCACCAGCCTGACGGCCACCCACACCTTCGCCCAACTAGACCGGGCACTGGTTGCCTTCGCCAAAGTTGGCCGAGCCCTCGAGTTAATCCCCTAATCGGACTGGCCTTTGAAAAAAAGGACGCTGCTTAGAGCAACGTCCTTTTTTAATCCCGTCCGTTTCGCATCCGTCTCTATTCCTACTAATCCACCCTGCAGTAACCGGCAGGTTTTGCCGATAAAAATATAGGATTGTTCTATTCGTTGTTCTACTCGGTGGTTGCAACGGCTATCATTCTTTTGTTCATGAGGAGGGATTCATCTATGAAACGTGTTGTCAGCACAACTACTGCTCCAGCAGCAGTTGGACCTTATTCACAAGCGATCATCTGCGGAAACCTGCTCTTTGTCTCTGGCCAGCTCCCGCTTGATCCCAACAATGGCCAATTGATCATCGGGGACTTGGCCACCCAGACCCGGCGTGTCCTGGCCAACATCGGCGCCATCCTACGTACCCAAAACCTGGACTACTCCGATATTATTAAAGTCACGGTCTATCTGACCGACCTCTCCCAATTCGAGGAGTTCAACAAGGCTTACGCCGGTTATTTTCCCATCGACCCGCCGGCGCGATCCTGCGTCCAAGTGGCCGCCCTGCCCAAAGGCGCTTTTGTGGAGATTGACGTCATTGCGGCCATTTCTTCCAACACCAACCCAATCTAACAACTTCTGGCAGGGTTTACCGGCTTTTCCTGCCTGATTAATGGTTGTTCCACCTTTTTCGGGTCAAACTAAGCCCGAAGGAGGTGCACTGCGATGCAAACAGCAGACTGGATCGTCATCGGCCTCGGCGCCCTCGTCTCTGCCATCGGCTACAGCTTCCTGCCGGTTAATTGGGCTTGGTTCATCTTAGGGTTCGGCGTCGCCCATATCATCCTTGGCGCCATCGACCTGATCTTCCACAGCCGTCAAGAAACGCCTCAGGCCCAATAACCCCAATGGTCCAACGCCGGGCCGGATTACCGGATATAATTGAAAAAGCGGATTTACCCGCTTTTTCTTTGTTCTAATTATCAATCCAATAATCTACTTCAAACCAAGCCAGTCCGCCACCGCAGCTCCCATCCGGTCGGGCGCCACAACAGTGTTGTGCCGGACGGGACGACTGTCCAAACCCCGCAGGCCTTCGGGAACACTTAGCCCGGTAGCCGCAGCTAACTCCCTAAGCAGCAGAAATTCGTCCTGCGTCTGCAGCTTCTCCGGCGGCAGGACGGCTGTGGCCACCGCCCGGTTAAACTTAAAGGGATTGGCGGTTGCTGCCAGGATGGTGTGGTGCTTGTCACCGCTCTCCCGGAGATAATCCCGGTATACCTTCAAGCCTACCGCCGTGTGGGTATCCATCACATAACCAAACTCCCGGTATGCCTGGCGGATCGCCGCCAAAGTACTCTCCTCGTCAGCCCAACCGCCCCAGAACACCTCAGTCAGGCGCTCCCGGGTGGTGGCATCCAAGGTATAGTAGCCTTTCTCCTGAAGGTCCGCCATCCAACCCCGGACCATTTCAGGGTTCTTACCGCTCAACAAAAAGAGCAGCCGCTCCAGGTTGCTGGAGATCAGGATATCCATGGACGGGGAGTTGGTGGTATAAAATTCGCGCCTGCGGTCATAGACCCCTGTCCGGAAGAGATCGGTCAGGACCTTGTTCCGGTTGGAAGCACAGATCAGGCGATGGACGGGTAGTCCCATCCCCCGCGCCAGATAAGCCGCAAGGATATTACCGAAGTTGCCGGTAGGGACCACAAAGTTGACTTTTTCTCCCATGGCCAGTTTTCCGCTGCGGACCAGGGCAAAGTAGGCGGAAAAATTGTAGACGATCTGCGGTACCAGCCGGCCCCAGTTGATGGAGTTAGCCGAGGAGAAGGTGAGATTATGCTCCTCGAGCAGCCGTAACCATGCCGGGTCGGTAAAGATTTTCTTCACCCCGGTCTGGGCATCGTCGAAATTACCCTGCACTGCCACAACCCGGGTATTGTTACCCTCCTGGGTCACCATTTGCAACCGCTGGATCGCGGAAACGCCATTTTCCGGATAAAAAACCATAATCCTGGTGCCAGGCACATCACGAAAGCCCTCCAGCGCCGCCTTCCCGGTGTCGCCGGAGGTGGCCACCAGGATGACCACATCCCGTTTATCCCCCACCACCCGCAGGGAATTTACCAGCAAATGCGGTAACAACTGCAAGGCCAGGTCCTTAAAGGCGGAGGTGGGTCCGTGCCAGAGTTCCATTACATGCAATCCAGTATCCAAAGAGCGAAGGGGAACAATCTCCGGGCTGCTCCAACGCTTGGGGTCATAGGCGGCTGCCACTGCCTGTTCCAGGGCCTCGTCGGGCCATTCGGGAAAGAAGCGCACCAAAATCTCCTTCGCCAAGCGCGCATAGTTTTGGTGACACAAACCTTCTTGTTCCACCAAAGCAAATTGGGGCCAGCTCTCTGGCAGGTAAAGCCCTCCGTCCGGGGCGATCCCCGCGATAATTGCCTCCGCGCCGCTAACTGGCGCCGCATTTCCGCGTGTACTTACATATTTCATGGCCGTATACCCCCAATATCTCATCCTTCATATCTTACTCGAAAAAAACGGTCAAGACAAGAGTCAGGGTTAATTTTGGCTCAAGGATGCCCAAAATTTTTCTTTTTTACCTCCACCTTACCCCTTTTGCCACCGATAATTAACAAACAACCCTCCCCTGCTTTGACAAGGGAAGGCTTTTTACCTGTTCGTCCTTGGTTTTATTGGCTTAATATTTATATTCAATGACCTCCAACAGACCTTCTCCGTTGCAGTAGTTATGGTGCATCTCCTTCACTAACCGACCCAAACGGTCGTATTCCAGTTTGGTTTCCGTGCGCAGGCTGCCGTCGGGTTCGAAGGATTTCTCTTGCGTTAATAACCCGGAGCTATTGTAGGTATAACTGTAGCAGACGACCGGTTCGTTCTTCTGATTATACCATGTGGTTTCGCTGACCCTTCCTCCCCCGTTGTATTGGATAGAAATCAGGTTTTCCATCTTTCCGTCCGGGTAATATTGATTGAAGAGGACATAACTTATTGAAACCAGTTTCCCGTTTTTATCATACCCATATTCATCCCCACTGCCAACATCACCCTCGGGAAGGATATGTTTTACACGAACCAATTCTTTCTACCGTATTCATAACAATCGGTGTACTTTTGCTTTTCTTTACCCTCTTCCCAATAGTAACCTTTTGCCAGCGAGCCATCAGAGTTAAATTCATATGAATATCTGGTAATAGAAGTAGTCTTTTTAATATCATCAAACTTAGTCAGCTTTGTCAGTAATCCTTGTTTATCATACTCATGAACTTTTCGCAGCTTTAATATTCCGTCTTGCTCGTATTTCTCAATAGATACGGGTAAACCAAGATCATTATAAGCAAATTTTATATAATATACTGATTTAATGTCATAGTTATAACCAGTCACTATATAGCTTTAACGGGCAAGGCATTAAGAAAACGTCTTTTTGCAGTACTGTTGAATACCTTTAAATACTTACTAGTTTCATCGGCGTATTCAATTCGTCGCGTCTTTAGATCGATGGTCTTGATAAGTTTACTGTCCAATCGTAATACAAAACCTTTGTCCCGTCTTTTTTAACGCCGGCATTGGTAGTTATGGTGTGAAAAGCCAGCCAAAAACCGACCATAATTATAACCAAAATTATACTTATCCTCTTCAAGCTCATTTCTTCCCCTCCGATTTCTAAACATAATCTTGGTTAATGGACAGCAGAATATGGTCCTCCGCGGATAGATTTAAGCAAAGCTGCCTGTCTTAATAGTTTCTTTGTCATTTGATTACGTCTTGCCGGTATACCCAATCTGTTACATTCATTAGCTGCTTTCCAATAATTTCTATCCTTTACAGCTGTTAAGATCCTAGGGAATTTCTGTAATAAACCATCTACCCTTAAATTGTAAGCCATGTCAAAGATCGCAAGTTGAACTTCGGGCGGAAGTTCATCATAGTTTATTGCTTTTTCGCTCAATCTTCTCCTCAACTCTGCCTCTCTTGACCTTATATCCTCTTTAAACAATAAATCAATATCCTCCGAGCTTAAACGGAGTGTTGCGTGTTGTTTATACCAATTTGCAGTGCGGTTCTTATACTTTTTTACCAAGTTCAAGAATTTTATTGTATTCATCAGCGATCTGCTTTGGGGTTGCCGCAATTTCTTTTAGCTTAAAATGGTAGTTTTGTTGCGGCCTCAGCATTAGGAATAAGATGACCAATTCCAACTGTAACGTTTCCTCTGGAATCACAGTACATCCAAGGAATATTCGCCTCAGATTCCAGCAACATCTCTTTCAATTTCTTTCGTTCGCTGTAACCTAGACTCAAAACCACCCACTCCTAACTCCTAATTATTCTATCATGTTATTTTAGTTTATAATACCTAAAAGTTGCAGTAAATAATTCTTGTTATTATTTTAATAACTTTACTATATTTCGCACCATACTTTCAGTAAATTACTGGTTTTACGATTGTTTTGACCATTTAAGCCTTTAGACTATAGTACAGGAGGAAAGGAGCCTCCAAATTGAGGAAAGCCTCTTCAAGGTTGAGGACAGATTCCTAAAGCTTGAGGAAACCATCCTCCACATGGAGGCAAAGAGCCCACACCTGCAGGGAACCACTCCACATCTTCAGGAAAAGATCCTGCAGTTGTAGAAGACAATTCGCATTTTCAGAAACTAACCCTCCACATGCCGGAAAAGATCTTGCCGCCCAAAAAACAATCCTATGGGTTACAAATGGCATTCCCCGGCTAGATGGGCTGGCCTGCGCCTTGAGACAATGATCCAAGTATATAAAAAGGCCGTCCCGGTTGTTTTTGCCGGGACGGCCTCATAATGTTCTTGCTTACTCCCCTGGTTATTCCCCTTTAACCCGAGAGATGGCCGAGCGCAGCATCTTGATCTCCACCTTGTCAGCCACCCGCAGTTTGACATCATCCTCATCCAGATCAATGATCTCGCCATGGATCCCACCGATGGTAATGACCTTATCCCCTTTCTTCAACTCACTCAACATTTTCTGCCGTTCCTTCTGCTGTTTGCGTTGGGGAGTGATCAGAGCAAACCACATAAAAGCCAAGACCAGAATCATCGGCAAAAAAGCCCCGATTCCCTGCAAAGCTTGGGCATTTTGCGGCATATCCTTTCCCACCTTTCTTTTTAAATGTATTTTTAGGTCAGGTTGCGCCAAGCTTTTTTACTTGAGCGCACCTCCATAAAAATCGTTAAAAAACGCCTGTTTTGCTGCAGCAAACGTTCCATTCACCAAAGAAGTGCGGATCTCCTCCATAATTTTATGGAGAAAATACAAGTTATGATAAGTCACCAGGTGCAAGCCTAAAATTTCCTCGGCCTTGAATAAATGGCGGAGGTAAGCCCGGGTGTAATTTTGGCAGGTGGGACAGGCACAGTCCGGGTCCAGCGGGGAGAAATCCCTGGCATACTTGGCATCCCTGACAATGATCCGCCCCCTTCTGGTTAGTGCCGTCCCGTTGCGCCCAATCCGGGTGGGAAAGACACAGTCAAACATGTCAATCCCCCGCTCCACCCCTTCCCAGAGGCAGTCGGGCGAACCTACGCCCATCAAATATCTGGGTTTATCCTCGGGCAACATGGGAACGAGATAATCCAGCACCTCATACATCACAGGTTTGGGTTCGCCCACACTAAGCCCGCCAATGGCATAGCCGGGCAGATCCAACGCCACCAGGTCCCGGGCGCTTTGCTCCCTAAGGTCCCGGTAGGTCACGCCTTGGACAATCCCAAAGAGGGCCTGGTCCTCCCGGCGCTTGGCTGCCAAACACCGCCGGGCCCAGGCGGTGGTTCGTTCCATGGCCGCCTTGGCCTCCTCATAGCTGGCCACATGTGGCAAGCACTGGTCAAAGGCCATGATGATGTCCGCCCCCAGGTCCTCTTCAACCCGCATGACACTCTCCGGGGTAAAGAGGTGGGTCGAGCCGTCAATGTGGGAGCGGAAGAGCACACCCTCCTCCGTGACCTTGGTCAATTTCGAGAGGCTGAAGACCTGAAACCCACCGCTGTCCGTCAACACCGCGCCGGGCCAGTTCATAAAGGTATGAAGCCCGCCGGCCTCCCGGACCAAATCCGACCCGGGCCGCAGGTAAAGATGGTAGGTATTGCTCAGGATGATCGGGAACCCGATGGCCTGCAAATCCTCGGGCCGCATCGCCTTGACCGTTGCCTGGGTTCCCACGGGCATGAAGACCGGCGTAGCAAACTCCCCGTGGGCCGTGGTTAAACGCCCGAGCCGGCCCCGGTTTTCCCTGGATTTGTGTACGACTTGAAAAGCAAATGAACCCATTTTAACACCCCTGTCGCTCTTCCGGCGGCCGCCAAGTCAGCGAATGAACATGGCGTCCCCAAAACTAAAGAAACGGTAGCGCTCCTGCACGGCCTCACGGTAAGCGGCCAGGATCCGTTCCCGCCCGGCCAATGCGCTGACCAGCATTAACAAGGTGGACTTGGGCAGATGAAAGTTGGTAATTAGGGCATCAATGACCTTAAAACGGTAACCGGGAGTGATGAAAATATCCGTCCATCCTTGGCAAGCCCGGAGGCTGCCATCGGGAGCCGCAGCACTCTCCAGTGACCGGACGCTGGTGGTCCCCACCGCCACCACCCGGCCGCCCCGCGCCCGGTGGGCATTGATGGCTGCCGCCAGTTCCTCCTCCACCCGGTAGAACTCGGCATGCATGGTATGCTCCTCCACATTCTCCACCATCACCGGGCGAAAGGTCCCCAGTCCCACATGGAGGGTGACAAAACCCATGGGGACTCCCTTGGCCTTTAGTTTCGCCAGCAGTTCTGGGGTAAAATGCAAGCCGGCGGTGGGCGCCGCCACAGACCCCTCCTCCCGCGCATAGACCGTCTGGTAACGTTCTTTATCCGTCAACTTTTCATGGATGTAGGGGGGCAAGGGCATCTCGCCATGACGGTAAATGGCCTGTTTGGTAGCAGCCTGATCCATGTCGGGAAAGGAAACAATCCTTCCCCCAAAGTCCGTTGTCTCCTCCATCCGGATCCTGCCTCCATCACCGAAGAACACCTCTGCACCCGGACGGAGTTTGCGGCCCGGGCGGACCAGTGCTTCCCACCGTCCATCCTCCAAGGGGCGCAGGAGCAGCACCTCCGCCTGACCGGTCCCGTCCTGATGGCGGGAGCACATGATCCGGGCCGGGATGACCCGTGTATCGTTGAAGACCAGAAAGTCTTGGGGAGTCAGGCAGTCAACTATCTCGGCAAACACCCGGTGCGTAACGGCTCCGGTTTTTTTATCCAACACCAACAGGCGCGAAGCATCCCGCTGCTTAAGAGGGTGTTGAGCAATGAGTTCTTCTGGCAGTTCATAATCAAAATCAGCAACCCGCATAATATCCTCCAGCTTGTTGTATCATCGGAGTCCTTCCTTGCATCAAAGAACATACATGGATTGAATCCGAATTTCTTTGTAGTAATACCCCAGGATGTCCCGGTAGGTCTTGCCTTCCTCCGCCTGGGCCTTGCTCCCCCACTGGCTTAAACCCACGCCATGCCCCCAACCACTGCCGACTATCCGGACCCGTTCCACCCGGAAGTTCTCGGGTTTGAGACGGAAAAGTCCCTCCTCCGGGAAGGCGGGGTCCACTCCAAAGGCCGGTTCCTCCTCCTGCCAAGGCAGAAACCGGGGCAGGGTTTCGCCAGGCCGATAAAGCAGCCGGCCGGCCTCCCCCTCGAAGATCAGGGCAAATAGCGTACTCCGCAAACCAAAGAGATGCCGGAATTGTTCGCCGGTGATTTCAAGGGTAACGGCTCCCCCGTCCAAACGCAGCCGGCTGATGCGGCCGGAGACGCCATAGGCCGTGGGCTCCACTGCCCGGACATATTTTAATTCCGGATATTTTCGCAGGATCTTCCCGATAAATTCGCTCCAGGAGATCTCCTTCTCCCATGAGACATAGGGCGACCGGTCCTGGTCCGGAACGCCCTGGAGATAAGGGGAGATCCAACCCCAAACATTTGCCGAGTCCTCGGTATAACCGCCGGAGGCGGAGTGATAGACCGCTGTAATGGGTTTGTTGTCAAAGAGCATGACCTCTCCCCGGGTCTCCGCCACCGCCCGGTTGGTGGTCTCATGCTCCGCCGAGGCGCCACCATAGACCTGGCAATGGGTGCCGGCGCAAAGATCAAAACCCTCCGCACTGTGAACACCCATTCGCCCGATGGTATAGGTGCGCGCTGCCACCGCCTGGGTTTTTAATGCTTCCGGCGCCCAACCCGCCGGCATCTCCCAAGGAACCACACCCAGTAAGTATTCCTCCAGGCCAAGTAGGTTCACCAAGGTCAAACCCGCCTTGGTCCGTAGCACCTGAAAGCTTCCCCGGTACAACCTGTTGCGGTAACCCAAGAAAGAACCGGCATTCCGGCTCAGGACATGGAGGCGGTTAGCAGCCAAGCGCAGCTTGCCCAGGTAGATCCCCCCCGACTCCCAGCGTAGCCGGTGGCAACCCGCCTCCAAAACCAGGTGCTTTCCTTGGTCGGAGATGATCTCTCCCGCCTCCGGCAGGACCAGCTCGATGGTCTTCTGGTTGACACCTAAGCCAATCCGGATCTCCTCCGGGAAATGGGGTTCCGCCTCACCCACTGGCGTCAGGTACCAACCGCAAATCACGATCAAAAGCGCGAAAAGGCGGATCATGCCGCGGCCTTTTCGCCCTCTATCCAAAAACATTCCTGATCTTGCCACCAATTATTCTCCCTTCGCAGGAAACCGCCGCTCATTGTTCTTGCCCCATCATTGCTTCGACAATGGCCGGTCCGGAACTGGTTCCGATCCGATCCGCGCCGGCCTCAATCATGCGCAGGGCGGTCCGGAGATCCCGGATCCCCCCCGCGGCTTTGACCAGCATCGCCTCGCCCACTGCCTGCCTGAGCAGGCGGACATCGGCTTCCGTGGCGCCATGGGGGCCAAAGCCCGTGCTGGTCTTGACAAAATGAGCCCCCGCTCGCTGACTGGCTTGACAGGCCAGGACCTTCTCTTCATCGGTCAGATAAGCCGTCTCCAAAATCACCTTCACCGTGTGACCGTCGGCCGCTGCCACCACCCGGCGGATCTCTTCCTCAACCTCACCTATCCTGCCAGCCTTTAAGGCGCCGATGGCCAGCACCATATCGTTCTCCCTGGCGCCGGCCCGGATGGCCTCAGCCGTGGCAAAGGCCTTTACCGCCGGGGTATCATAACCCAGGGGGAAGCCAATGACCGTGCAGACATCCACCGGCACACCCGCCAGCAACTCAGCGGCAAAAGCCACATGGGCCGGGGGAACGCATACCGTCCGGAACCGGTACCTGGTGGCCTCTGCGCACAAGGTGCGGATCTCCGCCCGGTCCGCTGTGGGTTTCAAGCAAGTATGATCAATGAGCCGTGCCAACAGTGAGGGATTCATCGGCAACCCCCTTCACTTAATCAGTTCCTTAATCCAATCCCCAACGTTTCAGAATGGCATCGGAGTTGCGCCAGTCCTTCTTAGCTTTGACCCAAAGGTCCAAATAAACGGGGGAACCCAGCAAAGCCTCAATCTCCCGCCGGGCCTCCGCTCCAATCTCCTTCAACAGCCTGCCCTGGGCCCCGATTAAGATGCCCTTCTGGGACTCCCGCTCCCCGAAGATCTCGGCGCGGATATAGACCTTCCCGTTGGAGCGGGCGGTCATCTCATCAATAACCACCGCCACCGAATGGGGCACCTCATCCTCCGTGTGGCGGAGGATGGCTTCGCGGATTAACTCCGCGGCAATGAATTGTTCCGGGTGGTCGGTGACCACACCGTCCGGGTAATACTGGGGTCCCTCGGGCAGGTGATCCTGCACCACCGCCAACAGGTGTTCAATCCCCACACCGGTCAAGGCGGAGACTTTAAGCCAGGGAAAATCGGCGTTACAGGCTTTAAGGTACTCCTCCGGCTCCACCTGCACCGGCAGATCGGCTTTGTTGAAGACGGCATAAACCGGGCTGGATTGGCCTTTCAAACGTTCGGCAATCTCCGCGTCGGCCTGCTGGACCGGTTTGTTTGGATCGAGCACCCACAGGACCAGGTCCACAGCCTCCAAGGCCTCTATAGCCTGGCGGTTCATGTTCTCGCCCAGGCGGTGTTTGGGTCGGTGTAGACCGGGTGTATCCACAAAGACCACTTGAAAACCATCGCCGGTCAGCACCCCTTGAATCTGCCGTCGCGTCGTCTGGGGTTTATCGGAGATAATGGCCACCTTTTGTCCAACCAAGCGGTTGAGCAGTGAAGATTTCCCCACATTCGGCCGTCCGATCAAAGTGACAAATCCCGAGCGATAACCACTCATCCGTTCTTCTTCCCCTCCAAAAACCCGCTGCCAAAGGCCGCCGGGAAAAGCGTGGCCAAATTAAGCTCGACAACCTTTCCCGCCAGGTTGCCAAGGTAAATCGGCAGATCAGCGGCGAACTCCGCCAAGACCTGCCGGCAAAGCCCGCACGGCGGCCCGGGCTCGGGGCCATCGGTCACCACCGCCAAGGCCAGAAACTCCCGTTCACCCCCGGCCACCGCCGCACAAACCGCTGCCCTTTCCGCGCAGATGGTCCCGCCGTAAGAAGCATTCTCAACATTACAGGCAGCAAAGATCCCGTTTTTGGTCTGAAGGGCCGCTCCTACCTTGTAGCCGGAGTAGGGTGCATAAGCCTGTTCCCGGGCGGCTTTGGCCGCCTGCAATAGCTGTTCAACCTGTATTTCAGCGGTCATAATCTCACCTCAAGTGCGAAAAATCTGGAAGATGGCAATCGCCACCAAGACGCCGAGCACCGCGCCGGCAACAATCTCCCAAAAGTTATGGATCTTGGCCTCATAACGACTCTGGGCCACCAAAAAACTGATCAGATAAGCCAGCAAACCCACCAGGGGCTTGGAACTTAAAAACAAAATTACCGTAGCCAAGGCGAAGCTAAGCGCCGCATGGCCGCTGGGCATTCCCCCCGACAGGGGGCGTCCCTTGCCGAAATAGGCCTTGGCAGAAATAACTACAGCCACCACCAAAATCAATGTGGCCAGCACCAAATAGGGCTGGGACTTACGGAGACTCTCCACCACCACCGGAAGTTCTTTGTCCAGCCGTGGGAAGAAGATTAAATACCCGACAACCACCGCATTAATGGCGGCAATCAGCACCGCACCGGCTGCCACATTCTTGGCGATGGCCGCCAAGGGGTGATATTCCTTGGTCACCAAATCAATTCCCACTTCAATGGCAGTATTAAACATCTCCGCCAACAGCACCAAGGCGATGGCGAAGAAGAGCACCAGGACCTCCACCTTGGTCAAAGGAATCCACAGGCTGATCAGGAGGATGAAAAAAGCTGCTAAAAAATGCAACTTCATATTACGCTGCGTTCGAAAAACGTAAATAATTCCTTCAAACGCCCGGTTAAAACTCTCCAGGAGATTCCTGTTGCGCATCAGTCCCTCCCCCAGGCCGCGCCGAGCAGCGCCTCCTCCTGTTGCCGCATTTTTTCTTGTTCTTCCGGGTTATTGTGATCATACCCCAGCAGGTGCAATAGGCCATGGATGGCCAGGTAACCCAGTTCCCGCCGGAAACCATGGCCATACTCCTCGGCTTGCACCTGGGCCCGGGGCACGCAAATGATAATATCCCCCAGCAGCTCCGGCAGGCCTTCCCCCCGGAGGTACGCCGGTTCCTCCTCCCCCTCTTCCAGAGCAAAGGAGAGAACATCCGTGACGGCATCGATCTTCCGGTACTCCCGGTTGAGCCGTTGGATCTCCGCCTCATCCACCAGTGTAATGTCCACATGGGCCAGGGGCCGGTTTAGCTTTTCCAACCCCTGATTAATTAAAGTCTCCAGCTCCGCCAGGAGCTCCGGCGTGACCAGGGGATGCTCCATTTCACTGCGAATGTCCGCCGACATTAATCTTCTTCCTTTCCATCTCTTTAATAATCGCCTCCGGATACTCGATCCGGTGGTGGAAAATGCCGCTCAAAACCTTCATGAAGGCCTCACGGATCTTGTCCAGATCCCGGAAAGTCAGGTTACACTCGTCAAACTGGCGGTACTCCATCCGCTCTTGGATGATACGTTGGATAACCCCCTCCAGCTTGGCCGGGGTCACATTTTTCAGGGAGCGGGCAGCCGCTTCCACCGCATCGGCCAGCATGATCAAGGCCGCCTCCTTGGTCTGGGGTTTGGGCCCGGGGTAACGGTAGGCGGACTCGGTAACGGTCTCCTTCTCCTCCTGGTACACCTCGGAGGCCCGTTGGTAGAAGTAACGGATCAGGTCGGTCCCATGGTGTTGTTCGATGATATGCTGGATTACTTCGGGCAGGCCGAATTCCTTCGCCAATTCCACGCCGTCTTTGACATGGGAAGTTATGATTAGTGAGCTTAAAGCCGGGTTGAGCTTCTCGTGGGGATTATTCTGGCCATGCTGGTTTTCCACGAAGAAGTAGGGCCGGCGGATCTTGCCGATGTCATGGTAGTAGGCGCCGACGCGGACAAGGAGCTTATCGGCTTCAATGGCCTCCGCCGCCGTCTCCGCCAGGTTCCCCACAATAATACTGTGGTAGTAGGTGCCGGGCGCCTCAATCAACAACCGTTTCAACAAGGGGTGACTGGGGTTGGCCAACTCCATCAGGCTGAAGAAGGAAGTCAGGCCAAACATGTGCTCCAGGAAGGGCAGCATCCCATTGGCCAGGACGGTGGAGAGCAAGGCGTTCAACATGCCCACCAGGCCAAAGCCCAATAGGGTAATGAAGGAATGCTCACCGAACAACAGCCCAATGGTGAGGATGGACAAGAAGTTCACCGCCGCCACAATCACCGTGGTCCGCAGGAGCTGACTCCAGCTGTACATATGTGTTACACTGTAAATCGCCGCACTGCCGCTGATGATATAGTAAATGGCCAGCGACAGGTTGTAATCGGCAATCACCGCCACAAACAAACTGATCAGCACCGTAAAGACCCAAGCCATCTCCGGATCCAGCAACACCGTCAGCAGGATGCTAGCCAGCACCACCGGGATCAAATAGTCCAGGCTGGGGCTGGGCAGCAGGGTTAACAGCTTCGCCGTCAATAAGATTATAATGGCAATCAGCCCGAGTAAATATAACAAGTGTTCCTGCCGCAGGTATTTGTTCTTGAACAACAGGATATAAAACAGGCCAACACTGAGTAACAAGAGGATGAACAGGAACAGCGTGGCAAAGATCTTCAGCCGGTTGCCCCGGTTGTCCACAAGATTTAAGTCCTGTAACAACTGGTACTGTTCCTCGGTGACCAAGTCGCCTTCCCGCAAAATGACTTGTCCCTGAACCACCCGTTTGGGCTGGACGTTCTTCCGGGCCTCTGCAGCCACTTGGTGCAATTTGGCTTGATCGGGGACCAGGTTTTTAAAGACCAGCAAACGCAGGAGTTCGGTGACCACAGGCCGGTCCTCGGGGAGAATGGCAAAGCGGGGCAACTGGGTGTACAGGTCCATCTTCTCCCGGACCGTCTTCAGTTGGGCGCTGCCAATCCGCTCCTCTGTCACCAACGCCACCAGGGCTGTGCGGGTCACCTTCCGGATCCGCTCAAACCGGTCCTCGTCCATGGCAAGCAAGGTAAAGACCTCCTGATCACCAATAGAGGCTGTGCCCGGATCCGTTTCCTTTAAGGCCCGGCGGAACTCTTCGCCCGCTTGGCTTTGCTCCGCCTTCGACAAAAGGGAAAACTTCTTTGGCAACCGGTTTCTGACCTGTTCCGCTTGGTTAAAGAAGTCGGCCACCTTCTCCATGGCATTGGAACCAGCCCTGGGAGAGATGGTCTGGTACTCCGGCAGCCGGCTCTTCTCCTGGACAGCCTGGGCTGCCGCCTCCTTTTTGGCTTCCTCGGTCTGATACCGGTTGATAATGGTGCGGGGAGCGACGATGTAATACTTGCTCTCCTCACCCACCTTAATCTTGTAGTTCTGCGGCACAAGATCAATTTGCAGGATACCGACAAGGGTAAAGAAGACAAAGATGGCAATCAGCCATTGCCGCACAACCGGATTTTGCAGCGCCTCCTTGAGAAAGACGCCGAAAGAAGCTTGTCGGTTACCGCTGTTTGCAGTCTTTTCGCCGTTTCGGTTCTCTTTAACCCCCATAGTCTCACTCCCCCAACAGGCGCACATAAACGAGAAGTCAGGAGTCCGCCTTCAAAACGAGCTAAGTTTAAAAAAACTCCGTCTTCTCCTGGTTACAGTCTCCCGGTTTCCTGTTCCCTACTGCTTTCTCCCGTCCCCTGTCCCGGGTCAGCGCCGGCGGCGCCGGAATGATTGTAGCGCTCGTAGGCCCGGATGATGCGTTGCACCAGTTCATGTCGGACGACATCCTTGTCCGACAGGTGAACAACGGCAATCCCGTCCACATCCCGCAAGACTTCGATCACTTCCACCAGGCCGGATCTGGTGCCCCGGGGCAGGTCAATCTGGGTAACGTCACCAGTAACCACAACCTTCGAACCAAAACCCATCCGGGTCAGGAACATCTTCATCTGTTCGGATGAGGTGTTCTGGGCTTCGTCCAAAATAATAAAGGAATCATCCAGAGTGCGGCCGCGCATATAGGCCAGCGGTGCAACCTCGATGATCTTTCGTTCCATAAACTTGCCATACAACTCATTGCCCAACAAGTCAAAAAGGGCATCATAGAGCGGCCGCAGGTAAGGGTCGACCTTCTCCTGGAGGTCTCCGGGGAGAAATCCCAGTTTTTCCCCGGCTTCCACCGCCGGTCGCGTCAGCACAATACGGTTCACTTCTTTAGCTTGCAGGGCTGCCACAGCCATGGCCACCGCCAAATAGGTCTTGCCGGTGCCGGCCGGCCCGATCCCGAAGGTCAAATTATGGTTCTTGATGGCCTCCACATACAGCTTCTGCCCCAAGGTCTTGGGGCGGATGCGTTTCCCCCGGGCAGTGACTTGAATCACTTCCGCCGTAGCGCTCTCCCACTCCCTCTCCCGGCCCTTTCCTTCCCGGACCAAGTCCAAGGCATACCGGATGTCGTGGAGGGTCAGACTAATGCCCTGTGCCACTCGGTTGCGCAAAGTTTCCAAAACAGAAAGGGCTTGGGCCACTGTTTTCTCTTCCCCCTGCACGTTTAAGACATTACCCCGGGAAGAAAGTTCCAGTCCCAACCCTTCCCCAATCAAACGTAAGTGCTCATCAAATTTACCAAACAGTTCTGGCGCAATTTTGGGGTCCAATTCAATACTCAGTTGTTTTTGAACCAATTCCCGATCCAGACTCCTTTTCCCGCCGCCGAATCCCACTGATTTCCTCCACAACCTCCACCACGCGCCGGTAGTATAAGATCCGCCCTTCTTGCCGCCAATCCTCCCATACCCGCTGGGGTTTGGTCTTGTCAGGAACTTGACGGCGCAAACTTTGCTGACAGGCGGCCCGGGCACGGGCCAAAGCCTCCGGCACAGAGAGCCTGCGGTGTTCCCATTTAACCTCTGTTATATCATCTTTAATAAGTTCGACCAAATCCCAGGGATTCCTTCCCGTCTTCAAACACTTGCGTTGCAAACAGTGGAGGGCTGGGGATTTTATTTTACCCCAGGAAAAGATGGGGTATAATCGGCCCCGCCAGCGCAGCCAGAATACGGTCTTGCGGTTTTTCAGCGGCCGGACCACCCAAAGATCCAAGGGTTCCATTGTTGTGACTTCATAGCCCACGACGGCCTCCACCCGCCCCTTGGCCGGCAGTTCCCGCCAAAACACGCTGCCGTCCAAATCCTTGATCATACTGTAACCGGCAATCAAAAGATCGCCCCGGGCCACGATATCCCCCTCCTTCACCTGAGGTGTCCCCTGCACCACTGTTAACCTGGTGATCCGCCCGTCCTTCCTGGCAACCAGATCCGCCGGGCCCGACGCTGCCGGCGGGACCTTGCGCGGAATGACCCGCAACCTGAACAGGACGCCCTTCAGTTCCACATCGACCCAAAGCAACTCCGGGTGGTTAATACGCAGGCGCCGCTCAATCTCCTCCATACGCCCGATAATCCGGTTCCGGCGGGCGCCGATGCCAACCCCGTACTGTTTCAGCTCGGCAAAAAGCCTCCCGTCGGTATCCTTTACTCCGTCAATTTGTACAAAAAGAATCATGCCGGAGAAAAAAAACAGGGCGATGATAGTTAGAAACATGCCAGCCAACCAGAACCGGCGGCGCAGGATCTTTTGCAGCAAAAAAGGCAGTCCGCGACGGCGTCGGATCCGCGCCCGGCTTTTTGTCCGCTGCAACAAGGGGCGTAGGGCCCGCAAGCCGCTCACGCCCACTTTTACCCGGATCAGATCCTTCCCCGGGCGCTGCAGATCCCAAAGGTAGATCCCTTCGGCCATGGCCAGATTCACCAGTTTAACCAAGGAATTGCCATATACCGTCAAGACCAGGTAACCCCGGAGAAAAGCCAGAATCCGGTACCAGATCAAGCTTCAGTCCCCCCAGTCGTAAAACTCCAACTGCTGCAAGCGACCCTCAACCCAGACCTCTTCACGGAAGATCGCGGGCAAGACCAGGCCTTCTCCTCTGATGCGCAACTCCCCTTTGGCGGTATTCAACCGCAAAAGCTCGGAAGTATATTCAATTACCCCCTTATGATTCTCCACCACCAGGCGGCGATTGCCGGTCAGTATGATACGGGGTAAATCAAGTACAACATCCCTGGGCAGATCCAACAGATCAGCCAGGCGTTCGCTCCACTTTTCCCCCAAAGCCATTCCCCCTCTTACCAAACCTATTCAATGATAGTTGCTTTATGCAACATCAACAAAAAAGGCTCGGCCAGTCGGCCAAGCCCGTTTATTAAGCATTTTCGCCATTTATAGTATGAAGACAATATGAATACCAACTCAATATCGTCAGTTATTTTCACCGTTGTGATTTTTGCCGTATTGTTCATCCCCTTGATCATAAAGGCTATGCAGATAGGCCAAAAGGGTCTCCCGCCGGTTGCGCGCCGGATCCTCCAGGACCCAGTGGAACAGCTGATCCAGTGCCTCCCGGTACTTGGGCCCCGGCGGCCAGCCAAAGACCGCTTTAAGATCATTACCGTTGATGGCCAGGTCCTTCCGGGAAAAGACCTGTTCCCCCGCAAGCAGCGCCGCCACCCGTTCTTTGAACCGGTAAAAATCCGCCCAGGCCAGGTCGTACCGGTGGGTGGAAGCGACAATGTCCGCCCGGCGTAACTCCAGAAGAGCCAGGAGATTGTCGGACCCCACCCGGGCTGCCAGCCGGCGCAAAGCCGCATCGGTAAGCTCCGGCCCGGCGTAGAACATGTGGTGGCGCACCAAGCATTCCACCCGGTCCGTCCGCTCCCGCGGGCAGGCCAGTCTTTGGAGGACCGCCCGGGCCAGCGCCGCACCGCACACCTCGTGGCCATAAAAATGAATACCTCGTTCGTCAGCAGTCTTGGTCTGCGCTTTCCCAATATCATGCAGCAGCGCCGCCCAGCGCAGGACCAGGTCGGGGGCAATGGCCTCCACCGCGGCCACCGTGTGCCCAAAGACATCAAAGCGGTGGTTGGAACCTTGGGCTAAACCACGCAAAGCAGCGACCTCGGGCAGGATTACTTGCAACAGACCAGACGCGGTCATTCCGTGCAAAGCCCGGCCCGGAGCAAGCCCCAAAAGCAGGCGGTCCAACTCCTCCCGGATCCGTTCCCGGGCCACGCCCACAAGCCATTCTGGAACAATACCCTGCATCGTCCGGCGCTCGCCCTTAAAGCCCAGGGTGGACTGGAAACGGAAGTAGCGGAGCATTCGCAGCCCGTCTTCGCGAAAGCGCTCCCTTGGCTCGCCGATGGCCCGCACCAACCGCCGGCGCAGGTCCCACCGGCCGTGGAAAGGATCCACCCAGACCTCCCCCAAGGGATCGTAGGCAATGGCATTGATGGTAAAATCCCGGCGGGCTAGGTCCTCCTCCAACGTCGCAGAGAAGCGGACCCAGTCGGGGCGGCGCCCGTCGCTGTAAGGACCCTCCCCGCGGAAGGTGGTCACCTCCACCTGGGCCTCGCCCAGCCGGACGGTAATGGTGCCATAGCGTTTGCCCGTGGGGTAGGTCACGGGAAAGATAGCCTCCACCTGTTCCGGCCGGGCATCCGTGGCCACATCCCAATCCTGGGGCGCCCGGCCCAGCAGCAGATCCCGGGGCCCGCCACCTACCAGATAGCCTTGAAAGCCAGCAGTTGCCAATCGCAGAAGAACTTCCAGCACATATTGGGGAATGACCTTAGCCGACGCCTTTGCTTTCATCAGACCTTTCACCCCTCCATCCTTCACCTGCTGCTGCCGGCTGTTTTACAATCGCCAGGTCTTGCCGGAGGGGACCTGTCATAAAATCGAAGCAGAACAGCAAAGGGAAGTGAACCCCCATGGTCGTTATTGTCTCCCGCCGGGTCTACCACGGACTTATTTGCGGCGCTGTCCTCCTGGCCCTGCTGCTTCTCTGGCGCAGCCCGGCCATTCGCAAGGTTATCTCCAAACCCGGCCGGGTCATGGTAATGATCGATCCCGGCCACGGCGGCGTGGACGGGGGTTGCCAGGGCGGATCCATGCAGGAAAAAAACGTGAACCTCAGGATTGCCTTGGCTTTAAAGGACTGGCTAAAGCAAGCGGGGATCCCGGCAGGCCTGACCAGGGACGGTGATTACCCACTGGAGCCCTTTGGCCGGCCGGGCCGGCACCGGCGGGACCTGACTAAACGGGTGCGGTTAATTGAAGACTCCGGGGCCGTTGTCTTCATCAGCATCCACTGTGATTGGTCCAGCGATTCCTCCCGTTACGGCCCGGCGGTCTTTTACCATCCAAACAATGAGGCCTCGCGGTGCTTAGCTCAAGCAGTCCAACACCAACTCAACCAACTGGCCGGGATCACCCGCCGGGAAGCGCCGGGGGACTATTTTATCTTACGGACGGCAAGGGTGCCGGGCATCCTGGTGGAAGCCGGCTTCCTCTCCAATCCCGCCGAGCGTCTCCGCTTGCAAGACCAGCGCTACTTTGCAGCAATCGCCGGGGCAATTGGCCGGGGCATCATTACTTACCTGCAACCAACGCTGCCCAAGTCAACCGCCGTAGCGTTCGGGCACCCGAAACAGCGGGGTGAATAAGGCGTTATAGACCTGGGCCGCATAGGTATCGGTCATCCCGGCAATATAGTCACAGATCACTTGTTTGTCATGGGCGGCGTCGCCGCTCAGCTTTTTCTGGGTTGAAGCGGGGAGCAAGCGGGAGTTGGCCACAAAGGCCTCAAAAATACGCCGGATGATCAAGCGCCCCTTCTCCACCATTATGACCACATTGGGATGGTGGTAGACCAGATCCGTCAACAGCCGGACCAACTTCGGGAAGTCACTGCGCCACGCCGGGCCAAACCCAACGATCTCCTCCGGAAAACGCCGCACCTCATCCGGGCTTGCCAGGCCGTTTTTCTCCAGGGTCTCCCTAGTCTGGTTGGACGCGTCCCAGATTAAATCATTAATCAAGTGCCGGACCAGCCGCTTGCGAAACAGGGTCTTATCCGCCTTGCCCAGGGGTCCCAATTCTTCCTCCACCCGGACAAAGAGGCGCTCCAGCGCCGGCAGGCCCTCCTCCCGCAACCGCTCCAGGGTCAACAACCCTTGTTCGATGGCATCATCCAGATCATGGGTGGCAAAGGCCGTTTCGTCAGCCAAGTTAACAATCTGGCACTCCAAAGCGGGTTGGGGCGTCGTCCGAAATTCCTCAGGGACCAGCGGGTTATCAAAGTGGGTCGTGTGCCTGGCCAAACCCTCCCGGGTCTCGAAGGTGAGATTCAAACCGTTGAACCTGGGGTAGCGGTGCTCCAATTCATCCACCACGCGTAGGCTCTGCAAATTGTGATCAAACCCGCCATACTCCTTCATCAGGTTATTTAGTTCCGTCTCACCGGCATGGCCAAAGGGAGCATGGCCCAGGTCATGAGCGAGGGCAATCGCTTCAACCAGGTCCTCGTTGGCCCGAACCAACCGCGCCAGGGTTTTGGCCTGTTGCGCCACTTCCAACGAATGGGTCAACCGCGTACGGTAGAAATCCCCTTCGTGCACTACATAGACCTGGGTTTTAAATTGTAAGCGGCGGAAGGCCGTGGCATAGAGGATCCGGTCTTTATCCCGCTGGTACGCATTGCGGAAGACCTCATCTTCCTCAGGGAACCGCCGGCCCCGGCTAAACCGGGACCTGCAGGCATACCCGGCAAGCCCGCCTTCGTTCCAATCAATGATTTCCGCCATTGTTCCCACTCCCTTCCGGAGCTTTTTCTGTACAATGAATTCGTGTTCGCCCTTTCTTCTCCTTCAAGTTAAGCACGAGCTTCCACATCAAGCATTTTCTCTGGAGTCAGAATTCAGAATGCTCCACCCTTTCCCCTCTTCACTTTACTCTTTTTTTACCCTTTACACATTACTCTTTCCCTTTCCAACCTCTAATCTCTGGTAAAAAGGGCCTATATGGACTAGGGCTCCGGTCTCATTTTTTCCCTCGCCCCTTTCCTTTTCCGGGCCAAAGGTCGATAATAACATTACAGGGTTTTATGATTATTTCATAAAAGAAGGCAGATTCCCGAAAATTCATCCCTTGGAAGAAGGGAGCGAAGGAAAGATGAAAAACAAAGTTCTGCTGGTTCTATCCATCATCATCCTCCTGTTGCAACCCGGTTGTGGCGGCGGGGGCGGTGGACGTGGCGGTTATGACCCGCCGGATCCCCCCTTGCCGCAGGTGCCCGGGAGCATCGAGGGCCTTGTCACGGCAACCGACGGGACTCCCCTGGCCGGAGTTCAGGTCACATTAAACAAAGGCCAAACCACCCAGACAGGGGCAAACGGCGCCTTTACCTTTATCAATGTCACGCCGGGCAGCGGTTATAGCATCTCGTGCTACCTCGAGGGCTACCTGCCCTTTACCTACGCCAATATTGATGTACCTGCCAATGACGTGGCCCATCTCCAACCCATACGCCTGGTCCGGGAGGACCAGACCAGCACTGGCGATGCGACGGGCAAAGTGCTGCACTCCCTCACCGGGGAAGGCATCGCCAATTTAAACCTCCGGCTCCGGGCAGGGATCAACCAGACCACCGGCGAGGTGCTGGCCTCCACCACCACCACCGCCGCAGGCGAGTATTCCTTTACCGGGCTGGCCGAGGGCGACTATACCCTGGAAATCGACGGTGAACCCCTTTATATCAAAGACCACTTTACCCTGCGGATCACCGTGGGGACCACCACCCGGCAGAACTTCGCCGTCTCACCCATGTTGGGCAACGGTGCCTTCCAGATCGTGCTGACCTGGGGTGAAACACCGCAGGACCTGGACGCCCATTTGACCGGCCCTAAAGTACCGGAAGACACAAGTGACGGTGATCGTTTCCATATCTATTGGAACCCAGGGACCGCTGGCTATGGTATCTATAGCTATAACGGCGTCACCTACGCCCAGGTGGAGCATGATGAAACCGAAGGCTTTGGTCCAGAGACCGTCTCCCTGCTCAAGCGGGTGGTGGGCACCTACCGGTTTTATGTCAGCAATCTCTTCGACGACCCGCTGGAGCTGGCCAAATCCAACGCTGTTGTCAAAGTTTACCGGGTCATCAATAACCGGGTGCTCATCGCCACCTACAATGTACCGCAGAAGGCGGGAAAAGTTTGGACCGTCTTTGAACTAGTCTCCGGCGAAGGTAACGACATGGCCCTTAACCCCATTAACACGGTATCCAATGATGAAAGAGATATCCAGTAGCTTTCCGGATCGGGCAGAAAGGGCAACTGAGCCCCAGCCTCCGGGACAGTGTCCATGCGAAACGCAACAAATGCAACTATAACCAAAAAAAGACCCTCCGTCCTTATAAGGGCAGAGGGTCTTTATCTGCTTGTTACGGTCAGTACTCAAACTTGCCAGTTTAAGAAGTATTTTGCTAGATATTCACCAGTTTGGATAGCACCCTTGGCTGCACCCAATTTGGTGTTATGGGCCAGGCAAACATAGCGGATGCCGTTGGGGCCAAGCACGGTATCGGGCCGGATGCGCCCCACTGTCGTGGTCATACCGCCGCCCCGCTCCCGGTCCATCCGGGGTTGGGGCCGGAAGGGATCGTCGGTTACCTCGATCAAATGCTGCGGTGAACTGGGCAGCCCTAAAGCCGCAAAGTCCTTGCCAAACTCCACCATGGCCTTCTTCACCGCCTCCGGCGTAGCCTCCCGCTCAGTCTCCACGGTAGCGCAAACCAGGTGACCGTCGAGGACCGGCACCCGGGTACAGGTGGCGGAAATGGGGAAGGGGGCAGGTTCGATGGCGCCATTCTTCAGTATCCCCAAGATCTTTTGGGGTTCCATCTCCACCTTCGGCTCCTCGCCGGGGATATAGGGGATCACATTCTCCATCATATCCATAGCCGAAAGCCCCGGGGTCCGTCCGGCGCCGGACATGGCCTGCAGGGAAGTCATGACCACCCGCCGCACGCCAAAGGTATCTAGAATTGGTTTGAGGGAAACCGTTAATCCGGAGATGGTACAGTTGGATTTGGGCACCACAAAACCCTTCCAACCGCGGTTGGCTTGTTGGACGCGGATAAGCTGGGCATGGTCCATATTCACCCCACCGATGAGGATGGGGGTATCCGCTTCATAGCGGAAGGCCGAAGCGGTACTGACCACCGGGGTGGTCTTGGCGTAAACCGGCTCCAATTTCTTGGCGATGGCCGTATCAACGGCGGAAAAGATTAAATCCACCTGGGTGGGGTCAAACTCCTCCGCATCCTCCACCACCATCTCCGCCACACCGGCGGGGATGGGCTCCGGGCACCACCATTTCAGGGAGCCTGCATCATCCCGGAGGGCGTCAATATATTTCTTCCCGGCCGAACGTTGGGACGCCGCGAGTTTTGTAACTTTAAACCAAGGATGCCCGTCTAAACCCACCAAAAACTGCTGGCCCACAATACCTGTGGCGCCAATGATCGCTACACGAATCATCAATCGTTCCTCCCTGTACACACCCAGAATTGAGAATAATTATAACATTGCCGACGCCGATGGGTCAATTCGCCGGAATGATTTTGGCTAATGTATTATGCATACACAACCGCAACAATACCTCTAGCCGCAACAGCATTACTGTTGTTTCAATCCAGCCCGGCGTTTGAAGAACTCCAACGCCACCTCGGGGAAGAGCACATAACTCAAGACATCCTCTTCTTGCTGATAGTACTCGATAATTTCTTTCCTGGCTTTATCCAGGACAGGTTCAAGATCATCCGCCGGCCGGTGGGTGATGGGTTCTTCATCACCGATGATCAGCCTTTGGATCTCCGGGTCAATCGGAGCCGGCGGGCGACCGTACATGCCCTTGACATAGTCCCGGATCTCTTTGGGAATTACACTATACCGTTTCCCCGTCAGGACGTTCAAAACCGCTTGCGTACCAACCATCTGGCTGGTGGGTGTAACGAGCGGCGGATAACCAAGTTCCGCGCGGACCCTGGGCACCTCGGCCAAAACATCTTCATAGCGGTCCATAGCCTTTTGCCCGGCCAACTGGTTGCGCAGGTTGGAGATCATCCCGCCGGGGATCTGATAGGATAAAACGGCAGTATCCACTTCGGTCGGAGCTTGCAAACCGGCATAGTTCTTCTTGACTTCTTTAAAATGGTGGTTCACTGCAGCCAGTTTGGTCAGATCCAGCCCGGTATCGTAGGGCGTATCCTGCAAGGCGGCCACCAGTGTTTCGGTGGGCGGTTGGGAGGTGCCCAAGGCTAAAGCAGAAATGGCGGTATCCACCACGTCAACCCCAGCTTCAATGGCCTTCAAATAAGTCATCGAGGCCAACCCACTGGTATAGTGGGCATGAAGCTGAATGGGCAGGCCCACCTCGGCCTTCAGCCGTTTAATCAACTCCTCGGCCACAAATGGTTTCAAAAGGCCGGCCATATCCTTGATGCAGACCGAGTCACAACCCAATTCTTTCAGGGATTGGGCCAACTTGACATAGGCATCTGTGTCATGGACCGGGCTGATGGTATAGACCACCGTTCCCTGGACATGAGCGCCCGCCCCTTTGGCGGCACGGATGGCTGTTTCCATGTTGCGTACATCATTCAAAGCGTCAAAGATGCGGATGATATCAATGCCGTTATCCACCGCCCGCTGGCAGAAGGCCTCCACCACATCATCAGGGTAATGGCGATAACCCAGGATATTCTGGCCCCGCAGCAACATCTGGAGGGGGGTTTTACGGATCACTGCCTTTAACCGGCGCAACCTGACCCAGGGATCCTCATTTAAAAAGCGTAAACAACTGTCGAAGGTGGCCCCGCCCCAACACTCCAGGGAGTGAAAGCCTATCTCATCAATGGCTTCTGCCACAGCCATCATGTCGTCGGTCTTCATCCTGGTTGCCCACAATGATTGGTGGGCATCGCGAAAGCAAGTCTCAGTAATGCCTAATTTGGCCATACACTTCACCTCTGCTTAATACAAATCCGGCTCCCGGCGGAATAACTATTGCAACCGGGACAAAAGCACACCGGCAGCCACTGCGGAACCGATAACCCCAGCCACATTCGGGCCCATGGCGTGCATCAACAGGAAATTCCCCGGCCGAGCTTCCGCCCCGACCTTCTGCACCACGCGGGCAGCCATGGGCACCGCCGAAACACCGGCTGCGCCAATCAAGGGATTAACCTTCCCGCCGCTGAATCTATACATTAATTTACCGAACAACACACCACCAACTGTACTGAAGGTAAAAGCAACCAGACCCAAAACGATGATCTTCAATGTCTGGCCGGAGAGAAAGACCTGCGCATCGGCGGTAGCCCCCACAGAGAGTCCAAGGAAGATGGTGATAATATTGATCAGCTCATTTTGGGAGGTCTTCGCCAGCCGCTCCACCACGCCCGCTTCCCGGAGCAGGTTGCCGAACATCAGCGTACCCAGGAGCGTGGCGGCAGAGGGCACAATCAATGCACCAATGATGGTCACTACGATGGGAAAGAGGATCTTCTCCGTCTTGGTGACGGGGCGGAGTTGTTCCATGACCACCCTCCGCTCTTCTTCAGTGGTCAATAATTTCATGATGGGCGGCTGGATGATGGGAATCAAGGCCATATACGAATAGGCCGCAATGGCAATCGGCCCTAAGAGTTCCGGTTTTAAACGGCTGGTCAAAAAGATGGCCGTCGGGCCGTCCGCGCCGCCGATGATCCCGACGGATGCAGCAGCCTTGGGATCCATCCCCAGAAGCAAGGCGCCCAACAGCGCAATGAAAATACCCAACTGAGCCGCTGCCCCCAGGAGAAGACTGCGGGGATTGGCTAAAAGAGGCCCAAAGTCGGTCATCGCACCAATGCCCAAGAAGATCAGAGGCGGGTATATCCCCAACTTTACCCCTTGACACAAGTAATAAAGCAAACCACCGGGCTGCAGTTGGCCATTAACCGTCGTTGGGCCGACCATCAAACCGCCCAGGGGGAGGTTGGCCAGGAGCATACCAAAGGCAATGGGCAACAACAGGAGAGGTTCATACTCTTTCTTAATGGCCAAGTAGATGAGCAGACAGGCAATGGCCATCATCAACCATTGCTGCCAGATAATATGCACAAAACCGGTATTTTGCCAAAAATCCATAATCATCTCCAGCATTGCCAATACTCCTTACATCGAACCGATTATCAGCATAATGTCCCCCACGCTGACAGCATCGCCGCTTTGCACAAAAATACCCTTGACAATGCCAGCGGTCGGAGTCACGATTTCATTTTCCATCTTTAACGCTTCCAACGTTAACAGGACTTGGCCGGGTTTCACGGCGTCGCCCGTCTTAACCAGCACAGACAGGATCGTCCCGCTCAGCGGTGCTTCAATCGGTGTCTCACCCGCGCCTACCGCAGCCGGAGCCGGGGTTCCCGGATCCGACGACGCTTTCTCCGCCACAGTTGATGACGCAGCAGCAGCGGGCGCCGCCTGGGTCGCCTGGGCCGGCGGCACCTGTTGTGTCACAGGGTTTTCTGGGCTCTGGCCTTGGCCGGTTTCTTCCACGGTGACTTCAAATACCCTGCCGTTCACAGTAACTTTATAGCTTTGCATTCTTACTCCCCCATTCCATATTGTCCATCAAACGCTCCCAATTCCCTAATCTCCGTTATTGTTCTCCCAGGGGCCACCTTGGCCATGATTGCAGCGATAACGGCAATCTCTTCCGGGGTCACTTCACCGCCGGCCTCCGTCACGGAGGCTTTCCTTGGTTTTGTCAGTGCAGCAAGGAGATCTATAACAGCCATCAGGACAATTAACACGGCAAAAACATTCACTATGCCCAAAAACAGTAGTTCCAGACCAACTTGCATACCAGCCAAAGAAAAACTCCCCCTTCTCCGTGGGATGCATTAATTCAAACCAGCTAAGGGCCTATTTTTTGCAAATGTTATCAAACCCATACTAACTTACTTTGGCCCTTTTGTCAAAAGCGTTACGCCGGTATAAAACACAATCAAGCTTTCTGCCACATGGAACAAAATCCTCCGTTAAATTATGGTTAATTTTCATCTCTTCCCCGCTGGCATTTCCCCGTTCCCCCCTTGGTGGTTATGAGGTATTAAAATGTCGTGTCTTATTCGTGTGATGTTAATGATATTAAAAAGGCACGGATGCCAGCCCGTGTCAAAATTTGCGATTAATCTTGGTGAGATTTTAAAATAGGAATGATGAAGTTTTAATTGAGATCTGAAGTTAATTTATTTAATCAAGTAATTTAATCAAGCCTGAGCCGACTGCCTGTCGGCCGCCAGCAGTTGCGCCACCAGCGCGTGGGCCCGCCGGGTCCGCGCCTCTTGATCTTCGCCGGTAAAGACATAACGTACTTGTCCGCTACCCCCTGCAGCACGTAATCTCCCGGTATTCGCCAAGACCCGCCGGACATTCCGGGCCAAGCCCTCCGCCCCATCATAGAATCTCACTTCTTTGCCCAATGCCTGCCGGATCTCTTGTTTAATTAGTGGATAGTGGGTACATCCAAGCACTACCCCGGTAACGCCAGTGGTATCCACCGTCGCCAGCAGTTCCTCTACCCGGTTGGCCGCAGCCGCTATATCACCAGCTTCGATCAGTTCCGCCAAACCAGGGCAGGCCAGGGGAATAATGCTCTCTTTGTCAGGGAGGGAGTTCATTAACCGCACCAATTTCTTCTCTTTGATTGTCAGAGGGGTGGCCAATAGGAGTATCTTCCCATGTCCCTCCGTTAAAACTGCCGGTTTGATGGCAGGTTCAATGCCGAAGACTGGAACAGTTATGGTTTGTCGCAGGTCTGCGATGACCGCGCTGGTAGCGGTGTTGCACGCCACTACGATGGCCTTGATTCCCTGGTTAAGCAGGAAATCAACACCCTGCTTGGTCAGGCTCTTCACCTGGGCCAGGGGTTTATCGCCATATGGATTGTTGGCAGTATCGCCAAAAAAAATATAGTTCTCCGCTGGCAACAACCTCAACAAGGCCGCCAGAACATTGACCCCGCCCAGCCCTGAATCAAAGACGCCAATAGGTGCGTCGTTTTCCTTCCCCAATTCCATAAAGCATCCTCTCCTAATGCCGGCGCATAGACAGACGGCAAAGAACAACAACCGCCCGTTGTTTCTTTGAACAAGAAACAATACGCCACGCCATAGGGAAATCCCTGCCAAAAAACCATCTTAGAGCCGCATTCTGCCTGAGAAAAGCGCAAAGAAAAAGACCGCCTTCACGGTCATTCCATGGATTTTAGGCCCAAGCTGACGGCCAAGGCAGCGTCAACCCGCTGCATTGCCTCGTCATCAAGCTCGCCGATACGTTCCTTCAAACGCCTTTTGTCAATGGTTCTAATCTGTTCACACAGGATCACCGAATCCCGGTCCAGATTATATTTCTCCTTGGCGACTTCCACATGGGTGGGGAGCTTTGCCCGTTTAATCCGCGACGTCAAAGCCGCCACAATGGTTGTCGGGCTGTAGGTATTGCCGATGTCGTTCTGCACCACGAGCACCGGCCGTAGGCCTCCCTGTTCCGAACCAACCACCGGATTCAAATCGGCAAAGAAAATATCACCACGACGAACCTGCACTATTTTTCTCCTGCCAGCATAGCTTCATATTCAACCAATTCTTTTGCATCTTCACAAAGGCCTTCTTCCGCCAAGGCCAAGTTGAGGGGGCCCATCTGTTGATAACCGCGGCGCAGCTGCTCCACGCGCCGTTCCCTTTCTCGTTCCGCCACAAGTTTTAACATGGCTTCCCGAATGAATGCGCTACGACTCCCCTTCTCTCTTCGGACGATCCTGTCCACCCTGGACAAAAGGTTTTCCGGGAGATTTACCGCAACTCGGCGGTTGTGGGGCATGCTTAATCACCTCGGTTGTCAACTTTCAACTTTATTATATACATTCTCATAAAACCCAGTCAATGGGAGTCACAACCGCTCCGTTACATCTATTATTACCATTATTATTCGTTTTTAAAGCGGATCAGGATCAGAAAACCGTCGCCCCCCACAATGTGGGCCGAGCGGGCACTGATTTGATTGTGGATTCCTAAGGTATCCCCCAGATGGAGGGAGCCGTTCTCCAGGGGGTATTTTACCCCCCACACCCGCACGGAATGAACCTCATAGCCCAGTGGAAGCAGGGAAAAATCCCTTCCATCCTCCGGATCCAGCGTCACTTCCTGTCCCGGACCGATCAGGCGGACCTCCAGGCCTTCACCGCGGAGCATCGCCTGGACGCCTTGTTGTTCCGCCCGGTATAACAAGCCAATATTCGCTAAAGTATGATCCAGCCTGCCAGCGCTATGCCCACCGAGAATGGTAACGGAAGCAGCCCCGTTTTTAACGGCGGCGTCCAGCGCCAATTCCATATCGGTCCAGTCTTTTTCCTCAGGGAAGGACCGGATGGCCGTTCCCGCTTGTTTCCATTCCTCAACCTCCCCAAGATCAAGGGAGTCAAAATCACCCAACAACAACTGGGGAACCACCGCAAGGTCCTTCAGGCGCCGGGCGCCGCCGTCCACGGCATAAACAGCATCAAAGCCCTCTTGGAGCACGGCTTTTAAAAATTCAGGGGACAATGGTCCTCCTCCCACCAGTAAAACACGCAACAAAACCGCCTCCATCCGCATAATTCGCCACGAATCCCCTGTCACGACCCACTTGCCGACGGGTATTCCTTGTTATATATGGTAAAACACTTCCGGCCGGAGATCAAGTTGCCTGTACCCGTTGAATTCCTGATCAAATCGGGGAAAACTCTCCCCATTCATTGGGATTTGGCGCGGTTTTTACGAGCTTTTAACAAACCGGGATTGATTCAAATGTAACGTCGCGGTACAATGATAAGGGATTGTGTGTTCTATACACACATCGCCGTAAATTTCTTCACCAGCAAGGGGAAAACCCCAGCTGATTTCATAATTAACAAATTTATCAGTTAAGGAGGACTTATCATTGGCCAAGAAAATGACGATTGATGGCAACACGGCGGCGGCCCATATCGCCTATGCATTGAGCGACGTCGCGGCCATCTACCCCATCACCCCCTCCTCGCCCATGGCTGAAGTATGTGACGAGTGGGCGGCTTACGGTCGGAAGAATATTTTCGGTCAAACCTTGCGCATTGCCGAGATGCAGTCCGAAGCTGGCGCTGCCGGTGCAGTACACGGCTCCTTGGCGACCGGCGCTTTCACCACAACATTCACCGCATCCCAGGGTCTTTTGTTGATGATCCCAAACATGTACAAGATCGCCGGGGAACTCATTCCCTCGGTTTTCCATGTTTCCGCCCGGGCACTGGCCACCCACGCCCTCTCCATCTTCGGCGACCATTCGGACGTCATGGCTTGCCGCCAAACCGGCTTTGCCATGCTGGCCTCCGCCTCGGTCCAGGAAGTCATGGACCTGGCGCTGGTGGCCCACTTAAGCACCATCAAAGCCCATGTTCCCTTCCTGCATTTCTTTGATGGTTTCCGGACCTCCCATGAGATCCAAAAGATTGATGTCATCGACTACGAAGACATTGCCAAGCTGGTGGATTGGCAAGCGGTCAAGGATTTCCGGAAACGCGCCCTCAATCCTGAGCATCCTCACCAACGCGGTACAGCGCAGAACCCCGACATTTATTTCCAAGGCCGCGAAGCATCCAACCCCTACTATTTGGCTGTTCCCGATATCGTTGCTGGCGTGATGCAACAAGTTTCCGCCCTGACCGGGCGCAGCTACAAGCCCTTTGATTATGTTGGCGCGCCCGATGCGGAACGCGTGATCGTCGCCATGGGTTCTGGTTGCGAGGCAATTGAGGAGACCGTTAACTACCTGGTAAAGAAGGGAGAAAAAGTCGGCTTGATCAAAGTCCGCCTGTACCGTCCCTTCTCCGTCAAACACTTCCTGGAAGTCTTCCCGCAGAGCTGCAAACGCATTGCAGTTCTCGACCGGACCAAGGAACCCGGCTCCCTGGGCGAACCCCTTTATCAAGATATCTGCACCGTCTTCATGGAACGCTCGGAGAACCCGGTTATCGTCGGCGGCCGTTACGGTTTGGGTTCCAAGGAGTTCACCCCGTCAATGGTCAAAGCCGTCTTTGACAACCTGAAGGAAAGCACGCCCAAGAACCACTTTACCGTGGGGATTGTGGACGATGTCACAGGGAGTTCCCTTGAGATCAAAGAGGAGATTGACGTGGCGCCCGAAGGCGTTTTCCGCTGCAAATTCTGGGGTCTTG
>DGDV01000045.1:0-142 GCA_002385625.1 Firmicutes bacterium UBA3943 | reverse complement strand
GGTATCACCATTTCCCACCTGCGGTTTGGAAAAACGCCGATTCAATCCACCTACCTGATTGATCAAGCAGACTTAATTGCCTGCCACAATCCTTCCTATGTTGTCCGTTACAACATTCTGGACCTGTCTCTTATACACATCT
>DGDV01000003.1:14989-16218 GCA_002385625.1 Firmicutes bacterium UBA3943 | reverse complement strand
TACGGTATCCTTATGGTAAGCCATAAAAACAACGGAGGTGTATTTAGTAAAATTACTCTTTAAAAGCATCGTCTCCTTGCTTGTCCTCCTGCTAATTGCCGGCTGCGGTGGCGGAGGTGACAGTTCCCAACAGAAACCGGTGGAGTACGGTGCGGTGCTCAAAGGAATAGTCGTTGACAGCAGAGGCGGCTCCGCAGTGGCAGGAGCAGACGTGATTGCTCCCTTCGCCTCCGCCAAAACGGATGCGCAAGGCCGCTTCCAGCTTAATTTTCCCGATGGCAATCCCTACGATATTATTATCCAAAAAGCAGGCAGGGCTAAAACACGGGTTCAGGGCATTAAACTGAAACAGAACGAAACACTGGAACTGGAGATTCCTTGCCGGGCCCAGGTGGATGAAGGGTCGAATGCCCCGCCCCAAATTACCGTCACCGGTGTTACCCCCGGCGGCACTGTCTCAGGAATGTTGAATCTTAATATCAAAGTAACAGGCGAGGAAGCCATCAATCTAGTCTATATCTACTTTAGCGGGGAACAAAGGGAGCCGGCCACCGGCATTTCCATGAAGATGGATAATCTGCCTTTGACCATCAACACCACTGGATATCCCGACGGTCCAAACTACATAAAGATCCTGGCCTATGATGAAAAGGATAACGCTGCCTTGTATTATCTTCCGGTCATAGTGCAAAACGGGGGAGACACCGGCGCAACCGTTCCCCCATTGACCCAACTATATTTGAACTCTTTTTCCCTCGGTACAAGCATGAACGCATATTCACTGCGTCCGCTTGAACAGTTGAGCAAGTTCCAACCCAAAATCGCAGCAAAACTCCAAGCGCTTCAAGGAGGTCCCACCGTAGAAATACAAACCGCACCCACCGGCGGGCAAATTCACATCATTATCTCCTGGGAAGAGGTGCCGGGGGTGGATGGTTATAATGTTTACCGCAGTTTTGACGGTGTAAACTACCAAAAGATCGGCTCTGTCCTGGCCTCCCAAGGTGAACACTACGATGATTACAGCGCCCAATTGGCGGTTGGCAAAAAGACCTACTACAAAGTGGCCCCCTACATCGATTCGCAGGAAGGCGCGGCCTTGATCCGGGAGGTAACGCCCTTGCCGACCTTTAATGTTTACCTGCAATCCCCGGCCAATAACGCCACCGGCGTGTCGCTTAACCCAACTCTTTCTTGGCAATATCAAGTAAGCTCACCAATGCCGGCGG
>DGDV01000003.1:0-14731 GCA_002385625.1 Firmicutes bacterium UBA3943 | reverse complement strand
TTCGGATTCCGTATTGAGCTCCAACACCAAATACAGTTGGAATGTTATCAATAGTACCGCCACCTATACCCATTCTTTTGACGAAAAAGGTTATTCTATAGCCTTTAGTTTTGCCGGTAACGGCATAGGGGCAAACAACGGCCCGTTCTTCTTCACCACAGGGGTAGAATAAAGGAAAGGACCGCCATAATAGTAAAAAAGCGCTTATTCCCAGAGGAATAGGCGCTTTTTTCATGACAGCAAATATGGATCTACACAAAATCTTCACAAGTCTTCCATATTTAATTAATAAATCTCTCCTATTATAATGGCATAGGAAAGAAATACCCCAAAGTGGGAAGAAAGGACTTGAAGAAGTGAAAAGGCGATGGCTCAATAGCATACTCCTGGTTTGTCTCGGCATTGGCGGCACTGTCTTGGCCGCCCCTGCGCAAAAAGAGGTCACCCTTGCCGAGGTGCTGCGCCTAAGCGCCAACAGCATCGAAGTAAAGACCGCTGCCCGACAACTCAACATCGCCGAAGCGCGCCTCAAAGAACTGCTGGCCGGCTACTGGCCGTCGGTGGACCCGGAGATCCAATACCTGGCCGCCGACCGGGACGGCCAACCCAGTAACGAGGAAACCTTTGTCGGCGTCCGGATCAAACTGCAAAACACCTGGAAACAGCTGGCCATCTTCGGCGAAAAGGCGGCCAGCGAAGCTGAGGAGGCCCTCTGGCAACTGGCCCAGGCCCGGGCCGAGTACCAGGCGGCCAAGTACAAGGCAGAGACCAACTTGGCTGTGGCCTACCTGGAAGTCCTGCGGAGCCAGGAAAACCTGAAAATCCGCGAGAATTACCTGAACCGGATGCAAGAAGAGAAACGCCGCTTGGAGATCCAGCTGGAAGAAGGGACTGTCGCCGGGCTGGACCTGCTTCGCTACGAAAGCGCGGTCATCGACGCCCAAGACAACCTCTTCGAAGCGGAAAAAGACTTGGAAGAAGCCCTGCGCAACCTGGAATATCACGCCGGGCAGAGTTTCTCCAAAGAGACCGTTTTTCAACCGGTTGAGCTGCCCGAAGAGACGGGGGCCAATACCAGGAACAACTGGGAGACGGCCATCGCCGGCCGGCCCGACGTCACCAAGTCCCAGATGGAGATGAAGCTGGCTAAGAACGCCCTGGCCCGCTTGAAGAACGAACAGCGGTCCCAGATCTCCGCCGGGATCAGCAAGACCCAGGATCAGGCCGAGGGCGAGATCTCCGTCAACCTGACCACCGGGGAGGTTACTTTTGCCGGCGCTGCCTGGGACGGAGATTACGATACCAAAAGCGAGGACCAACTCATCACCCTCAAGCTCTCGGTGCCCCTCTTTGACGCCGGCGCCAAAAAAGCCCGGGTGACCCAGGCCACCGAGAACCTCCGGCTTAAAGAAGAAAAGCACAATGACCTTTTGGCGCAGATCCGGTTGGAACTGGAGGACCTGGTCCGGACCATTGAGATCCACCGGTCCCGTTACCAAAGCGGCTTGCAAAAACAGGAGAACACCACCGAGATCCTGCGACTGGAGACTATCAAATACCAAGAAGGCCTGGGCAACCTCGACGATGTCCTGGATGCAGAGGAAGACGTAGTTAACGGAGTGGCTAACGTCAATAACCTGAAATACTCTTATCTCATTGCCCAGCTCAGACTCAGAGAGGCCCTGAACATCCAACCCTGGCCATGGACAGAGGAGGTAACACCATGAAAAAGAAACGGGTCTGGCTAATTGTGGCGGCGCTTGTCCTGACGATTGCGGCAATCACCGTCTACAACAGGAAAAAAGCGGCGGACTCCGCCGCCACCCAGGCGGCAGTCCAGGAATTTACCGTCACCAGGGGCAATATCACCCGTACCGTCGAAGCCACCGGCTTCATCCAGCCCCTGGAGGAGGTGGAGATCTACTCCGATGTGGACGGGGAAGTCATCCGGCTCGACGTGGTCTCCGGACAAAAGGTGAAGAAGGGCCAGGTACTGGCGTTGGTCGATGCCAAGGTGGAACTGAACCAACTGGAACGGGTCCGTGCCGATTATCTGGAGGCCAAAAGACAATACCTGGCGCTCCTGGAGGGGCCCTCCGAGGCGGAACTGGCCCAGCTGGACGCCAATATCAAACAAGCTGAAGCTAACCTGGAGAGCGCCAAGGCCGACTATGAACGCATGGTCCGCTTGGAGAAGGAAAAGATTGTCTCCAAGCAACAATTGGAGCAGAGCCAGGTCAAATACCTCTCCGCCATCGAAAGCCTGAAGATCGCCAAAGCCAAGAAAGAATTGGAGCTTGAGAAGGCCCAGGACTGGGAGATTACCGCAGCCAAGGCCAGACTGGAGTCGGCCAAGGTCAACCTGGAAATCCTGGAGGAGCGGGCCAAGGATATCAAGGGCCGGGAGTACGCCCTGATTGCCCCCATTGACGGTGTGATCCTGGCGGTCAACATCAAAGTTGGCGCCAAAAAAGCCTTCAGCGGCCAAACGGAGATCCCCTTGATCACCATGGCGGATCTCAACGATTTAAAAGCTGAGTTTGACATTGACGAGAGCGAGATCCACGAGATTGCCATCGGCCAAAAGGTAATGGTCAAACCCACCGCCAGCGACAGGGCCTTCCCGGCGGTGGTGGATATGGTCAGCAGCAAGGGGGAGGACAGCAGTGGCGTAATTGTCTATAAAGTCACCGCCAACCTCCAGGCCGGCCATGACCTGCTCAAACCGGGCATGAGTGTGGAAGCTTCGGTGCTAGTGGAAGAACGCAAAAATGTTCTGTGCTTGCCCAGCCAAGCCGTGCTCCAAAAGAAAGGCCGGACCTTGATTATGGTGAAGGACAAGAACGGTCCCCGCATGCAGCCGGTGGAGGTGGGGATCGAAGACGATGAATTTATTGAGATCCGTTCGGGACTTGCCGAGGGGGAACGGGTCTTGGCCCCCAACCGGACCGGGATGGGCCAGAACGGACAGAAACAGCAACGACAGGACCGGGAGCGGCGGGGACCCACTATGCTACCGGGCTTTAGGCCTCCGATGGGAGGAGGTAGACGCCGATGATTCGGCTGGAGCAGATCAGCAAGGTCTACCGCAACGGCGATAACGAGGTTTGGGCCATCAAAAACGTCAATCTCCGCATCGCCGCCGGCGAGTTTGTCGCCGTCATGGGCCCTTCGGGCTCCGGCAAGTCCACCACCATGGGGATCATGGGCCTGCTGGACCGGGCTTCCTCCGGCCACTACTTTCTGAATGGCCGGGATGTCACCACCTACAGCGATGCCGAACTGGCCAAGATCCGCAACCTGGAACTGGCCTTCATCTTCCAGTCCTTTCACCTGCTGCCCAAACTAACCGCCCTGGAGAACGTGGAACTGCCCTTGATCTATCGGGGCCTGCCCATCAAAGAACGGCGGGCGCGGGCTAAGGAAGCCCTGGAAAAGGTGGGCCTGGCCGCCCGGATCAGCCACCGCCCCAAGGAACTCTCCGGCGGGCAGCAGCAACGGGTGGCCATTGCTCGCGCCCTGGCCGGTGATCCCCGGATCATCCTGGCCGATGAACCCACCGGTAACCTGGACTCCAAATCCGGTCGGGAGATCATGACCTTATTCGAGGATTTGAACAGGCAGGGGATCACCATCGTCCTGGTCACCCACGAAGAAGAGATTGCCCATTATGCCCGGCGGATCATCCGGTTTATGGACGGCGAGATCATCTCCGACCAGGTGACGGCAGGGGGGAAGGAAGCATGAAGTTCATCGAGATTCTCAAGATCGCCTGGCAGGGGATGCGGAACAACACCGTCCGCTCCCTCCTGACCATGCTGGGCGTTGTCATTGGTGTCACCAGCGTCATTATCCTGACCTCCCTGGGTGAAGGAGCCAAGGACCAGGTCTCCAAACAGATCCAAGGCTTGGGCTCCAACCTCCTGATGGTGACCCCGGGCCGGTTGGGTTGGGGCGGCCGGGGAAGGGGCGCTTCCGGCAGCGCCAATGTCCTGACAACCGCCCTGATGGAGACCATCCGTGCGGGTATGACCACCCTGGATGGCGTGGCCGGGGAAACCAGCGGGTCAAAGACAGTGGTTTACGGCAAAAACTCCTTTACCACCAGGATTGTCGGGGTCTCCCCCGACTATTGGGAGGTACGGAACATCCAATTGGTGGCCGGCCAGTACTTCCGCGACCGCGATTACCAGGGCAAGCGGCGGGTGGCCATCATCACCCCATACATCGCCGAGGAGCTTTTTGGGACCGAGAATCCCATTGGTGAAGAGATCCGCATTGACAACTTCCGTTTCCGGGTGGTGGGGGTGACGGAGGCCAAAGGCCAGGAGGGGATGAACAACGTTGACGACCGGATTTACATCCCCCTGGAAACCGCCCTCTACCGGGTCTTTGGCGACCGGTACCTCCGCACCATCTATCTCAAGGTCAAAGAGGATGTGGACATGGACTTGGCCGAGGAGGAAGCCATGGCGGTGATCGGCGAAAAGGTCAAGAACCAAGATTTGTATGAGATCAGAAATCAGGCGGATATTTTAAACACTGCCCAGAGCGCCACTGCTACCTTTACCTTGCTCCTGGCGGGGATCGCCAGCGTTTCCCTGCTGGTGGGCGGGATTGGCATTATGAACATCATGTTGGTCTCCGTAACGGAACGGATCAAAGAAATTGGCATCCGGAAGGCCATCGGCGCCTCCAAACGCGATATCCTGCTCCAGTTCCTCCTAGAGGCCATCGCCTTGAGCACCTTTGGCGGGCTCATTGGGATCCTCCTGGGCTTTGTCGGTGGAATCGGGCTGAGCATGACCCTGGGACTGCCCACCAAGCTGGCCCCCGGCTCGGTCTTCGTCGCCTTTCTCTTCTCCGTCGCCGTCGGCCTCTTCTTTGGCGTCTACCCGGCGAAGAAAGCCGCAGAGATGCATCCCATCGATGCCTTGCGGTATGAATGAGGAAAGAAAACAACAAATTAAAAATTTAAGAAAATTAAAAGGAAACGACGGAGCAACCGGCGAATAATCACGCCCTGGCGGGAGGTGGTGCGTGATGAATTTGCCGGTTGTTTTTTTGGCCTTGGCCGGGACCTTGCTGCTGGCCCCCGCGACCCGGGCGGCGGAGCTACGGTGGGAGCCGGTGCGGGGCCGGGTGGGGTATGCCGATAACCGGGGGAGTTACTGCCGGCTCGACAGCGGGCTGGAAATGGATTGGGGCTGGTTGCAGGCGGAGCTGGACGGGCGGCTGGACTGGCCGAAAGCCGACCAAAGGCTGCAATTGACCTTAGCCGGGCCCGGTAATATAGCCTGGAGCTGGCAGCTTAAGGGCTATGTGGGGCAGGAGGAGCGTTACAAGCTGGGGGAAGGGGCTTATCTCCTGGGTTATGCCTGGGGCCCCTTTGAAATGGAATTAAGCGGGGGAAACTACCTCAAGAGGCTCAGCGCCGCCACAGGGACGGACTATGGCCATGAAGACCTCTTTGCAAAGCTCACAGGCAAATGGCACGGCCTGGGCGGCCAGCGTCTCAGTGGTGAACTGGTTCTCTACGAGAAGGATTATGCCAAACGGCAGGATTATACCGTAGAGAAAGTGAGCGGGAGACTGGAATACCAAGGCTATTTTGGAAAAAATAAATATACGGTTACATACAGCGAAAACGTTGGCGAGTACCCCCATCGCACTCTGAAAAATTATTTCAGTCGGGGCCTTGCGGTCAAATACCGGTTGCCTCGGGCCAACAGGCGAAGATGGGAGATCAGGGCTAGTTACAATCGGGTGGAGAAGGGCGACGGTACCAGGCCGGAGAGCATCGGGCTGGATCTCCTGCATGCCTTGCCCCTGGGCCCCGGGGAACTTCGCTTTGGACTACACCGGCGTTGGAAGGGCAATGTGGACTGGCTGGAAGTCTACACCGACGAAGAGACTGCCGGAAACGGCGGTTACAAGCGTGTGGATGTAAAATGGACATGGCGGCTGGGGCATAAGAACACTTGGTGGCTTGGGGGAGAACTGACGGATTACGACGATGGCTTTCTAGGCTCACAGCTTGATCTGGGGCGAGATTGGCAACTGGGCCAGGTCTTCTTCCAAACCCGCCTTTTTTACCACTATAATAAATCCGGAACCAATGCAGGGAGTTGGCTCCAGGCAACGTATTACTTTAAATAATGTCACCAAAAATGAGTCGGTTAAGAGGCTGTTTCAAATAGCGGTTAATGAAAGTGGTTCGCGCCGGTCGGCCTGTTCATAGGCCTGGCGGCCAGGCGCCTAATACCGGCCTTCCCCAACGGGATAGCCTTGCAGGGAAGGCAAGGAGGGATTGGACATGTTGTTGCTGGGCGCATTGATGCCGCACCCGCCTTTGCTAGTGCCCGATGTGGGCAAGGAGCAGATTGCCAAGGTCCGCGCCACGGCAGAGGCCATGCAAAAATTGGCGGCGGAGATTAAAGGGCTGCAGCCGGAGACCATTATCATCTTCTCCCCCCACGGACCGGTCTTCAGTGACGGGATGGCCATCCGCGGCGGGGAGCTGGTTCTCCGGGGCCACCTGCGCCGTTTCGGGTCTGCCCGGGAGTTTGTGCGCCGGGTCGATGGTGAGTTGGCCGAGGCGGTGGCCCGGGAGGCGGTGGCGGCAGGCATCTACACCATGGTGATGGATGAAGCGGCTCTGCAGCGGCATGGGATCGACCCCCTGCTGGACCATGGTGTGTTGGTTCCCCTGTCCTTTCTGGATGAGGTGGATGCGGCTGTGGTGGCCATGGGCATGGCCTTCATGCCCCGTTTGCAGTTGATGGAGTTTGGGCGGGCGGTGGCCCGCGCCATCGAAAAAGTCGGCCGGCGCACGGTGGTCATCGCCAGCGGCGACCTCTCCCATTGCTTGACCCATGACGCCCCCGTGCCATATAACCCCAATGGGGAAAAACTGGACCGGGAGATCATGGCCTGCCTGAAGGATGCAGACTTTGGACGATTGGCCCGGCTCGATCCGGAGCTGCAAGAGAAGGGGGCGGAATGCGGCTACCGTACCCTGCTGATGCTGGCGGGGGTCCTGGACGGGCGCTGGGTGGAGGCGAACTGTTTGAGTTACGAAGGCCCCTATGGCGTGGGCTACGGCGTGGTCAGCCTGCGGCCGGGCCCGGCCGGGTCCGCCCCTTCCTGCTATGAACAGCTGGTGGTCGAGGAGAAGGCAGCCATGGCCCAGCGCCGCGCCCAAGAGTCCCCGCTGGTGCGGTTGGCCCGCTATACCGTGGAGAGCAGAGCCCTGGGCTTGCCGCCGAAGGAAGTGGCGGACCTGCCCCCGGTGGCCCGGGAGCGGGCAGGGGTCTTTGTCTCCATCAAGAAGCACGGCGAGCTCAGGGGCTGCATCGGCACCATCCAGCCGGTTCAGGCAAATGTGGTGGAGGAGATCCGGGCTAATGCCATTTCCGCCGCTTTCCGGGATCCCCGCTTTGACCCGGTGGAACCGGAGGAACTGAATGATCTGGTCTATTCCGTGGATGTATTGACGCCGCCGGAGCCGGTGGCGAGTCTGGCGGAGCTGGACCCCAAGGTGTATGGGGTGATCGTGCGGCAGAACGGCCGTTCCGGCCTGCTTTTGCCGGATCTGCCCGGGATCGACACCGCCGAAGAGCAGGTGGCCATTGCCCGGCGGAAGGCAGGAATTCCCGCCGATAGCCCGGTGCAACTGGAGCGTTTCCGGGTGGTCCGGTATTATTAAACGGTATTATTAAATAGAAGCGGGGAAGGCCCGGAGGGGCAAGGAGGTTGGCGCATGTACACAGCTGCTTATGGAAGGACGCGGCCCGACGGCCGGGTGGCTTGTCTGCTCTGCCCCCAGGGTTGCGTCCTTGGTGACGGGGAAACGGGGCTCTGCCGGGTCCGGGTGAACAAAGACGGGCAACTCTTTACCGCCAACTATGGGCAGGTTACCGCCCTGGCCCTAGACCCCATCGAGAAAAAACCCCTCTACCACTTCCATCCCGGCGCCGCCATCCTATCGGTGGGTTCCTTCGGTTGCAACCTTGGCTGCAGCTTCTGCCAGAACTGGGAGATCTCCCAGCAGCGCCGAGCAGGCCAATTGGTAGCGCCGGAGGACCTGGTGGAGCTGGCCCGGAAGACACAGGCGGAGGGCAACATTGGCTTGGCCTATACCTACGCCGAACCCGCCGTCTGGTGGGAGTTCATGCTGGAGACAGCGGGCCGGATCCGGGCGGCGGGCTTGAAGAATGTCATGGTGACCAACGGTTACCTCAATCCAGAACCCTGGGAGGAGCTCCTGCCTTACCTGGATGCGGTGAACCTGGATGTCAAGGCCTTCACCGGCGATTTCTACAAGCGCCATTGCCGGGGACGGCTGGAACCGGTCCTGGCCAGTGTGGAAAGGCTGGCTGGCCGGGTCCACCTGGAACTGACCACCCTGTTAATTCCCGGCTGGAATGACGGGGACGATGAGATCCGGACGCTGGCCCAGTGGCTGGCGGCCATTGACCCTAAAATCCCGCTGCATTTAACCAGATATTACCCGCAGTACCAGATGGATCTGCCGCCCACGCCTCCGGAGACGCTGGAGCGGGCCTACCGGATTGCCCGGGAGAAACTGGACTTTGTCTATATTGGCAATCTTGCCACGGACCACCGGCATACCCTTTGTCCCCAATGCGGCGCCCTCTGGGTGGAGCGTTCGGGTTGGACCGGACGGGTGATGGGCATCGCCGATGGCCGGTGCCGGGTTTGCGGCTTGGCCAGCCCCCTTGTACTGTAGGTAATGGTGTAGGAAAGGGACCCAGGGCTGCGGGTAGCCGGCCCGGGCGCAAATGCTGGAAACTCCCGGCTTTTTTCTGTTTGGCCTTATCTTACCTTTCATAAAGGAAATATTTCTTAGAGGAAACATTTCTTGTGGACAAGAATATAAGTAACGCGCCGGAAAAGTCTGCGGCTATGTTCTTAAAATATTTGTTCTAAGATAAAAGGGGGATTGCCATGAAAAAGCGGTCGCGCAAATACATGATCCGGACAAGCCTGTTCCTTGTTTTGTGCAGTCTTGTCCTCCTCCCGCAGCTCCTGTTGGCCGCTGCCGATGGCCCGCTAAGCCGGGACCAGGTGGCGGAGGAGTACAAATGGAATCTGCAGGAGATCTATCAGGATAATACTGCCTGGGAGCAGGATTTTGCCCTGGTCAAAGAGGAGCTCCTGCCCAAACTGGTGGAGTTTGAGGGGAAATTGAACCGGGCCGACCGGGTCCTGGCCTGTTTTAAGCTTCAAGAAGAGATCTCCCGCCGTTTCGAACGTGTTTATCTTTATGCCTTTTTGAAGGCCGACGAAAACCAGGCGGACAGTAAAGCCACGGAGATGTTCTCCCGGGTACTCGCCCTTGGTGCGGAGCTGGCCAAGGCCTCCGCCTACGTCCGGCCGGAGTTGCTGGCGCTGCCGGAGAAGACCTTGCGCGCTTTTTTGAAGCGGCCGGATTTTCAAGACTACCGTTTTTCCTTGGAAGCCATGTTGAAGGAAAAGGCCCACACCCTCTCCAAGGCCGAGGAAAAGTTACTGGCTGCTGTGGGTGAACTGGCTAGTGCCCCAAGCCAGATCTACGATAAACTTTCCACTGCCGATCTGAAATTCCCCAAAATCAAGGATGCTAAAGGCCAGGAGATCCAGTTATCCCACGGGGTTTACGGGCGGATTGTGGAAGACCCCGACCGGGAACTCAGGAAACAGGCCTTTGAAGGCATGTATCAACCCTACGAAGCCTGCAAGCACACCTATGCCCAGTTGTTGAATACCGAGGTAAAGAGCAATGTCATCTTCGCCCGGACCCGCAAGTACGGCTCCGCCCTGGAAGCGGCCCTGGCCGGTGAGGATATTCCGGTGGCGGTCTTTGACAACCTGATTAAGGCCGTCAACCAGAACCTGCCCAGCCTTCACCGCTATGTGGAGCTGCGCCGGCAGGTCCTGGGCCTGGAAAAGGTGCATAACTATGATATGTTCATCCCGCTGGTGGAGGAGTACAAGAAGACTGTGCCTTATGAAGAGGCGAAACGGATGGTCCTGGAGGGTTTGCAACCCTTGGGCGAGGAGTACGCGGCCACCCTCCGCCAGGGTTTTGCCGGCCGTTGGATTGATGTCTATGAGACGAAGAACAAAGCCACTGGCGGATACCAGATCGGCATCTATGACTTGCATCCCTATGTTTTGTTGAACTATAACGATACGGTCAATGACATGCTGACCCTGGCCCACGAGATGGGGCACGCCCTCAACTCCTACTACACCAATAAGACCCAGCCCTACGCCATGAGCGGTAACTTCATCTTCACGGCGGAGGTGGCCTCTACCGCCAATGAGCTGTTGATGCTGAAGTATCTCATTAAAAACGCCGCCAGCGACGAGGAACGGCTCTACTTCCTCAATTATCTGGCTGAACAGATCCGGGGGACCGTCTACATCCAGGTAATGTACTCCGAGTTTGAAAAGGCCATTCATGAACGGGTGGAGCAGGGAGAGGCCCTCTCGGTGGACTCCCTGAACGCCCTTACCCGGAGCCTGCTGGAGAAGTATTACGGGCCAGGTTATGCCATTGATGATCTTGGCTTGTTGTGGTGGTCGCGGATCCCCCACTTCTACCGCAACTTCTATGTTTATAAGTACGCCACGGCCATGGCTGCCGCCAATGAGCTGGTTAAACAAATGGAGGAGGGCGGCAATCCCCAACGGTACCTGGAGTTCCTGAAAGCCGGCACCTCTGATTATCCCATTAACATCCTGAAAAAGGCCGGGGTGGATATGACCACCACCGAACCCGTGGATAACCTGCTCAAAGAATTCGCCGGGATCCTCGACGAGATGGAAGCCATCTTGAAGAAGCAGGGCAAGATCCGGTGAGAAAAAACCAGGGAAGAGTAAGGACGGCAGGAGTAAACCGCTGCTGTCACGGTCGGAGGTAATATAAACAGACAGGAGTAAGATCCGTTAATCAGTAAAGTTCAGATGGTACCCTGCCGGGTCTCTGTGATAGATGTGGAGGCCTTGCAGGGTTTTTATTTTACGCTTTTTTCCTCCCCTTTAATATTTGGTCCGCTTCCGGGCAGACTAGCCCCAGACCAAGAATTAAAGGGGGAACATCTGTGCGGGATCTGGAAGAGATTAGCCAAGAGATTGAACAATTGCGGCGCAAACTGCAGGAACTGGCAGAACAAGCGAATTTTCAGCTGAATCACCCGGAGATTGTGCAAAAGAGCCGGGAATTGGACAGGATCCTCAATGACTATATGCGACTGCTCAAAGAGAAAAAATGAGCTGATGGAACAAGGACCATGATGCTCCGGCGGCAGATGCAAATAAAGAAAAACCGGCGTAAAGCCGGTTTTTCTTTGTCATTGGCCGTAGAGTTCGTATTCGTACATGACATAAGTTGAAGACGTGGGGTTGGTGCAACTGATGCGGACATAACGGGAGGTGAAGGGACTGGAGAAAGTGACCGAGTCCCAATCCCCGTTGCTGTTGATGGTCGCTGCCCGCACCCATTGATTGTTGCTGTAACGATAAACATAATATGTGCGCGGATAGTTGGTTGCGCTCCATTTGATCCGCATGGATTTGATGGTCCGGTTTTGTTGCAGGTCAACGGTGATGTAAGGGGTCCCGTAGCTGTAGGTAACCCAGCGGGTGGACTGGTTTCCGTCCACCGCATAGCGGGGGTGGTAGGCACTGGAGTAATACCCGGAGGCGGATACCGGCTTGTTCAGGCAAAGGTTGCCGCTGGGTGTGGGATCCGGTTCCGGTTCTGGGTCCGGAGTAGGTGTGCTACCGCCTTTGTACACCACATAGGTGGCGCCGTAGCCAACTTGGTTGACCCCGTACTTGATCCGCATGTAACCGGATTCGCCCCAACCCGAACCCCAGGAGTTCCGGAGGATCCAGCACTGCTGGCTGTCATCCCAGCCGACGAGAACCACGGCATGGTTGACCTGGGAGGAGGAGTTGCGGTTGAAAACACCGCCGGTGTAGGACTGGAAGTAACTGTCGGCCGCCACGGCTACAGCCACAGGGCCATACTGGTAAATAGCGGTCTTGATCGCGTCCACCGACGGGACGCCGTTGGCGGAACCGACATAGCCCCAACTGTCGATCTTATATGGATGGGCGCAGGAACTCTTACAGGCCACATCCCTTGCCTGGTACGGGAAGCAGCTTTCCAGGACCGCGCCGGGGCTTACATGGTACTTGTGGGGCCACCAGCCGCCGTTGCAACCCCAACCGTCGCTGTTGCATGAGACCAAGTACTGTTCGGACAGATCCACGGTGGTCTTGTCTTTGATCTTGATGTTGCATTCCAGAACGCCAGTGGCGGCGAAAGCCCAACAACTGCCGCAATTGCCCTGGTTCTTAACAGGCGTGACGCCGCCCTGTTCGCGCCAGTCAAAGCGGGAAGGCAGGGCTTTGAGGGCTTTGATCTCGGGCGCTGTGGCCAGCCCGCTCTGCAGGCTGAACTGGGGATTGAAGCCGCAGAGTTGACTTAAGGGATAGTTGGTGGCCGGGTTATAGCCAATGGTAAAGGTATACTCCTTTTCATAGATCTCCCGCCGCATACCGGCAAATTCCGCGGCGGACAGGACCGGGGTTTGCGCTTCCCCGGCGGCGGCAAGACCGGTAGTTTCCTTGTCGCAATTCGCGCAATCCGCATTGACCATGGCAGTAGGAGCGGAAAAATTGTGAGAGAAGGATAGAACAAGCATTAAAACCAGGCCAAGGGGTAAAAACAGCCTTGACCAGGTTTTATTCCTCCGCTGCCTTGGCAAGCTTTTGTTCATTCCTATTACCCCCCATCTTTTTTTGTTCATTTGAGAGACCTTTGGGCTTTCTTGTTTCCCTCCTTTCCAAAGAAACATTACCCGGGTGGTGTGCCAGGGCTACTGGTCCCAGGCGCCGCCCGAAGAGGAAAATCAACAATTGGCGGGAAGGAACGAACAAATAAATTTAAAATAATATTAACATTTAAATTTTACACCTCTATTAGTTGGGAAGCAACCCAAAGATTCCGGGCGTTTCGTGGAAAAACCCTGTAAAACTGCTATTTTGGCGGAGTAGAACAATTGCAAAACAATATTGTAAATAAGATAATATTATAATATATTAAATACATGACGAAAAACCGGGATAACGGGGCCTGCTGCAGCCGGCGTCCGGGAAGGATTTCCCGGCAAAATGCCGAAAAGTGCTGAGGACGGTTGGTTTCAAAAGTCAGACGACAAGGCCCGGAGGTGTGCGCATGGGGCTTCGGCTTTTACATACCGCGGACATCCATTTGGACTGGTTATATGAAAAATTCCTCCCGGAAGCGCGGGCGAAACGCCGGGCGGAGATCCGGGAGCGCTTTGCCCGCCTGGTGGATCTGGCCATTGAGCGGCAGGTGGCAGCGGTGCTGATTGCTGGGGATTTCTTCCATGGTGAAGGGATCGCCGAGACGACCCTGAATTTCTGCCGGCATCAGCTGGAGCGTTTAAATGCCCAAGGGATCTGGACTTTGATCGCCACCGGCAACCACGACCCCTTGGCGGCGGCCTATTGGCGGCGACAGTTTCCCGAACGTGTCAAGATCTTCTCCGGCGAGGACTGGGAGGTTTTTCACCAGCTGCCGGGTGTGGAGATCCTGGGCCTGTCATTTTTGACGGACCGCCGGGACCGGCGGGTCTTGGCCTCTCTGCCGGCGGGGACCGGCGGGGCGGTGCGGATTGCTGTGGTGCACAGCCAGATCCTGGAGGGACCGGCCGAACCGGACTATTATCCCATCACCGAGCATGAGGTGGTGCAAAGCGGCTTGGACTACCTGGCTTTGGGCCATGTGCACCGTCCTAGGGCTTGGTATTGGGGACGGACCCGGGTGGTCTACCCTGGCTCCTCCAGCCGACTTACCTTTAAAGATGCTGAAGCCCGGGGAGTGCATTTATTACAGATTGAAGACGGGCAGCTCCGGGAGGAACGGCTGGAACTGCCGGACCGGGAGTTTCGCACCTTGGAACTGGACTTGACCCGGGGGGTGGACGGGGTTTACCAAGCCATTGACGCAGTGGGTGACACCGGGCTTTGCCTGCGGGTCAGGCTAAGCGGCCTTGTGGAGGACGGTGCCGAGTTTCTCTGCGACGGTATCATCCGGGACTTTGCCGGGCGCTTCTTCCACCTGGAGGTGGAGGACCAAACAGTGCTCTTGCCAGGAGCAGAGGAAACAGGCGCTACGGTCAAAGGCCTCTTTCTGAAGAACATCGCCCGGCGGCTGGCGGATCCGGCCCTGACCGACCGGGAACGGCAGGCTTTGCGGTATGCTTTGTATTACGGCTTGACTGCCCTAAAGGGGGTGGGCCGCAAATGAGAATAGACCGTATTCATATCCGAGGCTTTGGCCGCTGGGTGGACCGGGTCTTTGAGTTTCCCGCCGGGCTTTCCGTCTGGGTGGGCTTAAACGAAGCAGGCAAGACCACTTTGGTCCATGCCATCCTGGCCGGGCTTTATGGCTTGGCCAAGCGCCGGAGTCCTCTCCGGGAAATCCAGGACCGCTACCGGCCTTGGGATGCCAATGCCCCCTTTGCCGTGACATTGCAGTTATCCGACGGCGCAGTCCAGTACCGCCTGGAACGGGATTTTCTTGCCGGGACTGTGCGGGCCTTCCGCAAGGAGGGCCGGCATTATCTGGCGGAGGAGGAGCCGGAGCAGTTGGTGGCCCGCCTGGTGGGGCTGGGCGGGATTAACC
>DGDV01000032.1 GCA_002385625.1 Firmicutes bacterium UBA3943 | reverse complement strand
CTTAGTTTTTAGGGAGCAGGTCAGGCAAGTTCACTAATACTCAGCATCTCAGCAAAGCTGTCATAAAGATGGATGTAGTGAGAAGTTAATTCCATGTTATCTAGGGAAAACAAGTATTCTTTGCCGTTGGACTCAACTGTTATTTCTTTCCCCTTAACCATTTCCTTAATCTCTGTTGCAAATTCTGCAGTTAATGGCCGCTGGGTAGCACAAGCAACTTCCTCTTTTGTCATCTCCTGTTCTGTTGCATCATCCGGAAAATTAATTTTACACAACTTATTCTGACCATGGCAGAAGGGACAAAAATCCTCATTACTCATAGCATCTGGTTCCATCTCTGCCAGTAACAAATTGCGTTCTAAAAGGATCTGATTTAGCCTGTTGACAGGGCTTTGCTCATTACCTTCATCAAACTTTATCTGCTCAGCCATTCTATTCATTAACCATCATCCTTTGCGCCTCTCTTCCAAACTTGCCTATGCTCTTATGTTTTTTTGTAATAATTTGCACATCTTGCAGTTGAACCTGGGATAGACCTGAATTATTCAGTTGAGTTTCCAAGAACTTTGCCCCTTTGAGATTAGCTCCGTCAAATTTCACCTCTCGTAAATGACTCCCCCTAAAATCCGCCCCGCGCAAGATGCAGCCGGACAGATTAGTGTGCCGCAGCACATTGCCCCAGCAGTAGCCGCCGGGTCCGAAGTCGTACCCGGAGAGGTTGGCGTGGGAAAAGTCGTTGCCAGCAAAGACGGTGCTGCGTTTTTGTTTGAGGCGGGAGAGGTCGACGGCATAAAAGCTGCAGTCATCAACAGCCTTGGGCAGGGTGACCAAGGTAAAGTCAGCCCAGTTAAAGTCACAGGCCGATAGGCTGCCGCAGTGGGAGAAGTCCGCACCGAGCAGTTTGGCTTTGGAAAAATTGCAGCAGGCGACCATATCAAAGACAAACTCGGCCCCGGTTAAATCCGCATGACAAAAGTTACAGTCACTCAAGATGTTGTCGGGATTGGCCAAGTCCCCAAGGAACCTAGTCTTGGCCAGGCAACATAGACTAAATACTGTTTCTTGCAAAATACCGAGGACCGCAAAAACCACCTCCGGCATTTTGCAGGCGTAAAACAGGGCATGGGCCAGATCCGGCTGGCGAAAGACGGCCTTGTCCATGTTGCACTGGAGAAATTTGCAATGCCAGAGGTCGCAATCGCTAAAGCTGGCGTCAGCAAGCTCAGCCCCGCTGAAGATGGCCTTTTCCAGTTGGCAGCCAATGAATTTCGCCCCTGTCAGGTTGGCCTTGGTAAACTCCGCCCCCAGCAAATTGCAGTCTTTAAAGGTAATGCCCTTCAAGTTCGCCCCATGGAATTTCACCCGGCGCAGGTCACTGCCCTCAATCACCAGATTTGACAGGTCCTTGCCACTAAAGTCAAACTCCCGCAGATCCTGCCGGGAAAGGGCCAGCCCGTGCAGGCTAGCGGCCTGTTCCGCTTGGCGCTGGAAAGGACGCTTGTAGTCGCAGATCAATGGAGGGTTCATACTAGTCGAGGTAATATCATGGAGATAAATGCGGAAACGTACCTCCTCGTGGATGGCCGGATAACGGCTAAAGAGGCCCTGCAGCTGTTGGGCGGCAAAATAGAGAATGGATTCAAAACAGACATTTTTGGCCGGAATCTTCAGCTCCTCCGGCAGCTTCTCCACGAAGTCCCGGGCAGCCTCCATCTTTGTGATGGTAAAGCCCGGTTCGGCAAAGTACATGGCATGGCTCTCCGCCAGTTGCACCCGCCCGGTCCGCCAGGACCAAAAAAGCAGCAAAAACCGGTCCGCTAGCAGATCAGCAGCAAACAACTCCCCGGTATGGCTGTCCAGGACACGCTTTAACCCTTCACTGATCTCCCTTTCGATGGCGTACTTGTCTAAGACCCGCTGCAGGCCATATTTGTAGTTGCTGTCACCGGTGGCATCGGCCTTGGCATCATAAGTTTTTATCACCGCCGCAAGCCGTTCTCCGGACAAACGTTGCTGAAAAACCCGGTCCCGTTCGGTCTCATAGCCAAAAGCGTTCTCAATACGGACGCACTCAAAACCGGAAAAACCGGCGTGGGGGATCTTTTCCGTCACAATCAGTTGGGAAAAACCCTTCACTTTAAAAAGGTCCAAACCACCAACCTTATCCCCGTCAATCTCGAAATACTCCAAAAAGCCGGCTTTATCCACCCGTCCCGTCCCCGGCAGCACACAGTCAACAGTCTCCGGGACAAGCAGGACATATTCCTCCACCCGCTTGCCCCCTTCCCCGACAAAACAGACGGTGTTCGCCACATATGGTTCGATGGCCAGTTTCTCCTTCAAATAATCCGACAAGGCCAGGGAGACAAAATATACCCCGTTTTCATCCAGGAAGTCCGGGAAGAAACTTCCCTCCACCGGAATGAGACAGGACTCACTGGTCAGGTTCTGCAAGAAGTTCCGGCGGATCTCACCTATCGGCAGGAAACTGGCAAGACCCACCGGCTTGATCCTGTCCTTGCGCCCCTCCGGCCGCTCCCGGAGAATATAAAAGTGCTTGCCCACGGATGTATCATAGTCTTCCACTTCATCCGCACAGCGCACAAGTTCATCGAAGGCTTCCTCTGCCCACCCCAAGGGTCTTCCCTCCCTTTTCCGCCAAAGCAGGGGATCATACGAAAAATATCATGGTATATATTGATGATGTTCTTAATTTTATAACAATTTCCCAATTAAACAAGGGCCCTCTTGCCTCTTTCCCGTCAGAACAACAAATTTTTTGCTTCGTCAAGCGTAGCCATACAAAAAGCCGGTTGGTCATGGCCAACCGGCTTTTCCCTTCCCTCGCCCTTGCGAAGTTTAATTTAATTATTGTCCTGTTTAACCTTCTCCGGCCGCTTTTGGCCGGCCAAGAAGTTTCTTAAGATACTGCCCGGTGTATGATCCCGGCGTCTTCGCCACCTCTTCCGGAGTGCCCGTTGCCACCACCCGGCCGCCCCGGTTACCACCTTCAGGGCCCAGATCAATTATATAATCAGCGGTCTTGATCACATCCAGATTGTGCTCAATCACCAGCACTGTACTGCCGGCCTCCACCAAACGCTCCAGGACCTCCAGCAACTTGTGCACATCGGCAAAGTGCAGGCCGGTGGTGGGCTCATCCAGGATATAGAGGGTCCCCCCGTTACTCCGCCGCGACAACTCCGTGGCCAACTTCACCCGTTGGGCCTCCCCGCCCGACAGGGTGGTGGCGGGCTGCCCCAGTTTGATGTAGTCCAGGCCCACATCATGGAGGGTTTGCAGCTTCCGCATGATCCTGGGATGATTCTGGAAGAAGTCCATGGCCTCCTCCACCTGCATCTCCAGGACATCCGCAATTGTCTTGCCCTTATACTTAACCTCCAGTGTCTCCCGGTTATAGCGTTTGCCTTTACATACCTCACAGGGGACATACACATCCGGCAGGAAATGCATCTCAATCTTGAGGATCCCGTCCCCGGCGCAGGCTTCGCAGCGTCCCCCCTTGACATTGAAGGAGAACCTGCCCGGCTTGTAACCCCGCATCTTGGCTTCGGGCGATTCGGCAAAGACCTCCCGGATCAGGTCAAAGACCCCGGTATAAGTGGCCGGGTTGGACCGGGGCGTCCGGCCGATGGGCGATTGGTCGATATCGATCACCTTATCCAAGTGTTCCAAACCCCTGATCTCACGGTATTTCCCTGCTGAAACCCGGGTGGCCCTGTTTAACTTCTGCGCCAGGATTGGATAGAGAATCTCATTGACCAGTGTACTCTTGCCCGAACCCGAGACGCCGGTGACACAGATGAAGGTACCCAGGGGAAACTTGACATCGATCTCCCGCAAGTTGTGTTCCGCCGCGCCATAGAGCTCCAGGAATTTACCATTGCCCTTGCGGCGCCGGCGCGGAACGGGAATCTGCCGAGCCCCGCTCAGGTACTGGCCGGTGATGGACTCCTTGCAAGTCATGATTTCCGCCAGATTGCCAGCAGCCACCACTTCACCACCGTGGAGACCGGCAGCGGGACCAATGTCGATGATGTGATCTGCCTGCCGGATCACATCTTCATCATGCTCCACCACAATAACGGTATTACCCAGATCCCGCAGGCATTTCAAAGTATCGATTAACCTCTGGTTATCCCGTTGGTGCAAGCCGATGCTGGGTTCATCCAAAATATATAATACGCCCGTCAGGGCCGAGCCAATCTGTGTCGCCAAGCGAATCCGCTGGGCCTCCCCTCCCGACAGGCTCCCGGCCATCCGGTCCAGGGTCAGATAGTCTAAACCAACGTTAAGCAGAAAACCTAACCGGGCATCAATCTCTTTCAGGATCCGCCTGGCAATGGCCTGCTCCTTCTCAGATAACACCAAGTTCTGCAAGAACTCCCGGGTTGCCAGGACGGACATAGCCGTCAAATCCCGGATATTGACTCCCCCCACCGTCACCGCCAGGCTCTCCCGGCGCAAGCGGGCGCCGTTACACTCGGTGCAAGGCCGGATGGTCATATATTTCTCCTGGATCTCCTGGCGCATATGCTCCGATTGAGTCTCCCTGTACCTGCGCTCCAAGTTATGAACGATCCCTTCAAACTTCGCCATCATCCGATGACTACGCAGCCCGTCCCCACTGTTATAAACAACCTCGAACTTCTCCCCGCCGGTGCCATACAAGATCACCTGCAACTGCTCGGGTGTGGCTTCTTTCAGCGGCACATCCGGATCCAGGCCGATATACCGGGCTACCCCCCGCAGGAAATTCAAGGCCCAGGAATGTTTGTCGGCGCTCCAGACCAGGACACCCCCGTTATTGATGGAACGGGTAAGATCCAAGACTTTGTCGGGATCAATTTCCATCTTCACACCCAAACCGTCACAGGCAGGACACGCGCCAAAAGGAGAGTTAAAAGAGAACATGCGCGGTGACATATCTTCAAGGGAAAAACCGCAATCGGGACAAGCGTAATTTTCAGAGAACAGTTTTTCCTCCCCGTCCACAACGGCAATAATGACCAGCCCTTTCGCCAGTCGCAAAGCCACCTCCAGGGAGTCGGCCAAACGGGAGCCGATCCCTTCCTTCACCACCAGGCGGTCGACCACAACCTCAATCCAATGCTGTTTATACTTCTCCAGGCGGATCTCTTCGTCCAGCATCCGGAGTTCCCCGTCTACCCGGACCCGGACAAAACCGTCCTTTCTAAGATCCTCAAAGAGCTTTGCGTATTCACCTTTCCGCCCCCGCACCACCGGCGCCAGCACCTGGAACTTGGTGCCCTCCGCCATCCTCAGCACATGATCAACAATCTGCTCCACCGTCTGCCGGGCAATCTCATGCCCGCAGTCGGGGCAGTGGGGGTGGCCAATCCGGGCATAGAGCAAGCGGAGATAGTCATAGATCTCCGTGACCGTGCCCACCGTTGACCGGGGATTGTTGGAAGTGGTCTTTTGATCAATGGCAATGGCCGGGGAAAGACCATCAATGGAATCCACGTCCGGCTTATCCATCTGCCCCAAAAACTGCCGGGCATAGGCCGACAGGGATTCCACATACCGCCGTTGCCCCTCGGCGTAAATAGTGTCAAAGGCCAGGGAAGACTTGCCCGAACCCGACAGCCCCGTTAAGACAACCAGCTTGTCCCGGGGAATCACCACATCAATGTTCTTCAAATTATGCACCCGGGCCCCGCGGATAATGATCTGTTCTTTACTCATATGAATTCCTCCAATATTGGGTAAAACAAAACGCACAGTTGGTGTCTTCTAGGCCAACTTTATTCCTGCGGCAGCAACAGCCGCCATTCTTTTATCTCGTCCCGCAGTTTAGCTGCTTGTTCAAACTCCAACTCCGCAGCAGCCTTCAACATCTCCTGCTCGAGCCGGTCAATGATCTTTTGGATCTCCTCCGGTCCCATGGCCGGATTCTTGGTCACCTCGTAGCTGACCTTCTCTTCCGCCACCTGTTCCGCGCTGATCAGATCCCGGATGGCCTTCTGGACGGATTCGGGGGTAATATGGTGTTCCTCATTATAGCGGAGCTGCTTCTCCCGCCGGCGGTTGGTTTCCCGGATCGCCCGGTCCATGGAGTCGGTGATCCGGTCGGCATACATAATTACCTTGCCGTGGACATTCCGGGCTGCCCGCCCAATTGTTTGAATTAGGGAAGTCTCCGAACGGAGAAAACCTTCCTTGTCCGCATCCAAGATGGCCACCAGGGAGACCTCCGGCAGGTCAAGCCCCTCCCGGAGCAGGTTAATCCCCACCAACACATCAAATTTACCCAGCCGCAAGTCGCGCAGGATGGCCACCCGGTCCAAGGTATGAATATCCGAGTGCAGGTACCGGACGCGCACACCCATCTCTTCCAGGTATTCCGTGAGGTCCTCTGCCATCCGTTTGGTCAGGGTCGTGACCAGCACCCGTTCCTCCCGCTCCACCCGGATCCGGATCTCCTCCAACAGGTCGTCGATTTGGTTTTTGACCGGCCGAACCTCCACTTCCGGGTCCACTAGGCCCGTGGGCCGGATAATCTGCTCCACCACCTGGGAGCTGTGGTTTAATTCATATTTTGCCGGCGTCGCCGAAACAAAGATAATCTGGCCAATGGCCCGTTCAAACTCGTCAAAGCGCAAGGGGCGATTATCCAGGGCTGACGGCAGGCGAAAACCGTAACGTACCAGGTTCTCTTTACGGGAACGGTCCCCGTTGTACATCGCCCCAATCTGCGGCAGGGTCACATGAGACTCATCCACAAAGGTTAAAAAGTCGTCGGGGAAATAGTCCAGTAAGGTGGCGGGAGCTTCCCCCGGTCCCCGGCCGGTCAGGTGCCGGGAGTAATTCTCAATCCCCGAACATGTCCCTACCTCCTGGAGCATTTCTAAATCAAACCTGGTCCTCTGCTCCAAGCGCTGGGCCTCCAATAACTGGCCGTTATCCCTGAGAAAGCGCAACTGCTCCTCCAGTTCCTCCTCGATGGACTGGATGGCCCGTTTCATTTTTTCTTCGGTGGTAATGTAGTGGGTGGCAGGGTAAATTGTCACCGCCTCGCGGGTCCCCAACACCTCACCGGTTAAGGGGTCCACCTCCAAGATGCGTTCAATCTCATCCCCAAAAAGCTCAATCCGGATAATATTCTCACCGTAGACCGGGATAATCTCAATCACATCGCCGCGCACCCGGAAGGTCCCCCGGGTAAAGCCAATGTCATTCCGGACATACTGGATCCCCACCAACCGGCGGAGGATCTTGTCCCGGCCCCGCAAATCCCCGTTGGCTAGGGACAGGGTCATTCCTTTATAATCATCGGGCGAGCCCAAACCGTAAATGCAAGAAACGCTAGCGACAATCAGCACATCCCGCCGCTCAAAAAGGGACGAGGTGGCGGCATGGCGCAGGCGGTCGATCTCCTCATTGATGCTGGAGTCCTTCTCAATATAGGTGTCGGTTTGGGGGATATATGCCTCAGGTTGATAATAGTCGTAATAAGAAACGAAATACTCCACCGCGTTCTCTGGAAAAAACTCTTTAAATTCGCTGTAAAGCTGGGCGGCCAGGGTTTTATTGTGGGCAATGACCAAGGTGGGCTTTTGCACCCGCTCCACCACATTGGCCATGGTAAAGGTCTTCCCGGAGCCCGTAACGCCTAATAATACCTGGGCCCGCTGCCCACTGATTATACCCTCAACAAGTTTATCAATGGCTTGTTGCTGGTCACCTTGGGGTTTATATGGTGCAACTAGCTTGAACGGCGGCACTGGCTCCTCCTCCTTTGCGTTATGTTAACTAAAGGTTGATTATATCATACTTGTCTGCCGATATCTACCGAACATATATTCGGTAACCTTTCCGGGTTTCCTGTTTCCTTCACGTAAATTTTTGTGATTTTATGCTAGCGCATATTAAGTACAAAACACCTCAGGCTTCCGGTAAACGGTTAACCCCGGTAACCATTGATCATTCCCCGCCACTTAAAGCCAAAAGGACGTCACCTGAAACGTCCAGGAAAAGGGGCGCAAAAAAACTAACAAAACAGCCCCCACCCAGGGGGAGCCTGTTCCTGCCATACCTGAGCTTGACATCCTGCCTTCCATCATTAGTCTGCCCTGTCGTAAATCATTCCACCAAGGATTAGGTAAAAAAAAGGACCCTGACCAATCGTCAGGGCCTTTTTTACTTGTTAGCCAATATTTTTCCGGGCTTGAAAGCAATCCCGGCAATATACTGGTTTTTCACCGCTGGGTTGGAACGGAACTTGGGTCTCAGCGCCACACTCCGCACAAACCGCAGCATACATCTGGCGTTCGCCATTCCCGCTGTTCCGTTGCTTCCTGGCCGCACGGCAGGAAGGACAACGACCCGGCTCGTTCTCAAAACCTTTGGCGGCATAAAACTCCTGCTCGCCAGCGGTAAAGACGAACTCCTGACCGCATTCTTTGCAAACTAATGTTTTGTCCTGATACATGAACACCCTCCATAAACCAGCCCGTTCAGGGGCTTTTTACTTGGCCTTCCCCCTCGGGCTACTATGGAGACAGTCATCGATTCAAGCAAGGTCATTCCCCATAACTATCCTAAAGTTCAGGCTCTAGCTTTATCCTATCACAAAAGGGCAGAAATGTGCAAGTCCCATTGTAAAATGGACAAACCTAAACAGTAGAGACTTTATACCCAGTACCAGCAAGACTGGTTTGCGTTGCAATATATTCCCAGTTAAATAGGGCATGTTGTATTTTTCTGCAATATACCTTAATACAAATATACCCTTTTTTCCAGCTAAAAAATAAATGTACGCTACTGCTTACTTGCCTTCGATAAAGGCCTTTTGTATTGCGGGAAACGGTTGCAGGGCCCGCGGCAAGATACCAAGCACAAAGGCAATCAGCACGCCATAGTTCACCACGGGAACCCCTTGGGACTTGGCCCGGTTTAACCTGGCCATCATCTCCCGGCGATTGATCATACAGCTCCCACAGTGCACAATCAAATGGTACTGGCTCAAATCCCCGGGGAGACTAATCCCGCTGGCCCAGTGAAACTCCAGTTTTCCACCAACCTTCTGCTCCAACCACCGGGGGATTTTCACCGTGCCAATGTCATCGGACTGGCGGTGGTGGGTACAGGCCTCGGCAATCAAGACCTTGTCACCCGGTTTGAGTTTCATAACAGCTTTCGCCCCTTGCACCAACTCGGCCAGATCCCCCTTTTGCCTGGCCATCAAAATGGAAAACGACGTCAAGGGGATTTCCTTGGGCGTATCCGCGTCCACCTTGGCAAAGACCTGGGAGTCGGTGACAACCAGGGCCGGCCGCTTGCCCAGCTGTTCCAAGGTCTCCCGCAGTTCGCTTTCCTTTGTCACCACCGCAATGGCCCCATGGTCCAGCAGATCACGGATCACCTGCTGTTGCGGCAAAATCAGCCGGCCTTTGGGCGCAGCTTTATCGATGGGAACAACCAAGATCACAAAATCGCCGGGTTTAATCAAGTCCCCCACCAATGTAAGTTCTTGATCACCACCGGGAGCCTTCCGGATCAACTCCATCTTCAGTGCTTCAATCCCGACACCGGTGAGTGTTGAAACCTCCACCAGGGAGAGCCCGAGTTCCTTCCCCCACTCCTCTACCTTTCCCCGGTCAAAATCCGGGAGGTCCGTTTTGTTCACAACGCCAACCAACGGGATTTTGCGTTCCCGGATGGTTTTGGCCAGGTCCCGTTCAAAATCGGTCAGGCCCAACCTCCCATCCAGGACAAGGACAGCCAAGTCTGTCCGGTCCAAAACTTCATAGGTCCGCTTGACCCGCATCTCGCCCAGGGGCCCTTCATCATCCAGGCCCGCTGTATCAATGAAAACCACCGGACCCAAGGGCAACAGCTCCATGGTTTTATGGACCGGGTCGGTAGTAGTGCCCGGCACGTCGGAAACCAGGGCGATGGGTTGATTGGTCACTGCATTGATAATGCTTGATTTACCTGCGTTCCTCCGGCCAAAAATAGCAATATGAAGCCGCGAGGCAACAGGAGTGGCATTCATGTCGGACATGTTTAACCCTCCTCCATACATCCCGTGACCGGTATGCTGACCCAGATGATTGATCAAATGGCTCCGCTCGAGCCGACAACTTCCCCCCGGCCCCTTCGCTTGAGCCATTCGCTGTTATGTCCTGGCCCATCGGAGACCCGGCGCCCTAGGGCCACGATGCGCCCGGTGATGCATCGGCGGCACTCGCCAGCCTCTTCACCGGTACAAATTTTGTTGGGATAAATCTCATAGGCAGTTCGGTATTGGGTCGGTGTCAAGTTGGGCATCACCACATTGGCCCCGGCTTGCAAAGCAGCCTCCCGCCCCTTGGGATTAATGGACCCCAGGGCCGTCGTGGCCGGGATAAGGGCATGGGGCAAGACCAAACGGGCCAAGGCCACCATCAAGACGGTTTGCTCCATGGTACCGCCGGGACAACCAGCCAAAGGCGTCTCTGGATGGGGAATATAGGGTCCGATGCCGACCATTTCGGCGTTTACCCTACGGATGAGCCGCAGATCCTCCACCAGTGTTGCGGGGGTCTGGCCCGGCAACCCTACCATAAAGCCCATACCCACTTGATAATCCAGGTCTTTTAATATCTGAACGCAATCCAGTCGTTCCTTAAGGCTGCGCCCGGGATGGAGCCGGGCATACAACAACGGATCCGCTGTTTCGTGCCGGATCAGATACCGCTCGGCGCCGGCCTCCCGCCACAACTCATAGTCCCGGCGAGGCCGTTCCCCTACGCTCAGTGTCACCACAAGCCCTAATTTTTTAATTTCCTTGATGATCTCCGCCAGGCCCTCCCCAGTAAAGGCTGGATCCTCCCCGGACTGCAATACTACCGTACGATAACCCAAACGGGCCCCCAAGGTTGCTGCAGCCAGGATCTCCTCCTGCGTCAACCGGTAGCGGAAGGCTTGCCTGTTATCACGGCGCAAGCCACAATAATTGCAGTTACCTCGACAATAATTAGAGAACTCGATCAGGCCACGCAGATGGACCTCTTCCCCAACGGTAAGCGCGCGCAAGCGGTCAGCGGCTTTAAGGACCGCTTGGGCCGGCTCGCTTTGGGGGTGGGCAATGATCTCTCGCAGCAAATTCTCCTCGGTTAAGAGCCGCTCGCCGAGTTCAGTTATGGGTATTGTGCAAAAGTCCTGGTAATCCATGGATGGCTCCCCCTTACTCGGCAATACCAAAAACCACCCGTCAGGGTGGATTGAAGAAATCCATCGTGCAAGTATGTATAACCATCAGACTGCTAGAAATGTCCGATGTCCGATTTTTTATTCATACTTTATGGAATCCCTGCACAAGGTTTTCCTACCACTTTGCTAGGATTTCTTGCCCTAAATATACCATTGGACCGCTTACCTGTCAAGCTAACAATCGGTTACCTGTGGCAGGACTCATTCTCCCAGGTATTGAAAACGCGGGACCAGCTTCCCGTCTACCTCCACCGACTCCAAAAACATGTCCTTGGGCCGGATCCAGAGCTGCTTTTCGCCGTATAAAGCTTGGTAAACCACATATTCCTCCAGGGTTTCACTGTGTTTTGCCAGCCCAAGAACCTGATATAAGTTACCCTTGTAGTGCTGATATCTACCGATGAATATATCCGTCACCACAATACCACTCCTCTTCCTTGTTTCCCGCAAGTTAACTGTCCGGCAACCGGTCTTAAGCAAGGAACGAAGAGGAAAACACAGCCGGTGCCGGTAATGGTTAAACCCAGCTTTTTTACCCACCCAGCAAAGGAAAAGTCCAGTTGCAAAAGGCCTGTCCGCAGATCAAACCCGGCTTTTCCCACGGTAAAGGCAGTCAGTCCCACATTACCGGACAAACTCTTTTGCAGCCCGGCCAGGATCTCTCCCTCCACTGCTGTTGAAGAGACAGGCGCTTAATATTGTTATTATGCCCTCTACCGGCCACATCCTGGCGGATCCGTTCATAAAGTCACCCTGTCTTACCTTCGTTTTCAACCCTGAATGTGTCAGTTCGGTTATAAAAAGCAAAGACCCCGGTACTCCAGGGGGTCTTTCTATTTATCGTAGGTATTTATTTTACTATGGTTAATTACTCCACCCGGGCTACATCTTCACCACCCGGCACCTCTTCATATTGGGGCATTAAAATCTCCCGTGGGATACCCAACCGTTTCATGGTGTTTAAGGCATAAATCATAATTGGTGTTGTATGGGCGTCAACCATCCGACCGGTCACCACAAAATTGAACATTGATTCCAGGTTGGCGTTGTCCCAATACTCTTTCCCATAGACATTCAGCAGCAGGTAGCCTTCGTTCTCACTAAAGCTGAAGTTTTTGATCAAGAGTTCAAAGAGTTTACCACCCATGTCAAAACGATTAATAAAAAAGTCATTGCTCTGGACGGAGCGGACAAAGTTATCAACGACAAAGTTTTTCTTCAGAGACGGCTCGGCATAAAGGGGAATAAGCTCCTCCAACCTTAGGGTGGCATTAATCGGCAACCTTTGGTAACCACTGAGGTCGAAGGGATCGGGGCTAAAGCCGGTCACCACATAACCGAGGAAATCATAAGTAATGAAGAAGAACACCGGCTCTTGTTCCGGCGGCTCCACCACCACTACAATCGGGGGAAAAACCTCCTCCGTCCGGCGCAAATAAAACTGAACAGCCATATCCGTCAACCACGGCAGTTTAATCGTGGCAAAGGGCCCATACTCCCACTGGTTCAAGACAATATGCCGCCTAATCTCAGATAACAACAACTCAGGATAGATACCATATTTAAGGGGCCCGGCGGTACAAACCTCACCAAACCGGGACAACGTGGGCATCTCCGCGCAGAGATTAAAATCGGCCACCGCCTCCTGGGGCTTTGGGAGTTGAAAGGCCTCCTCTGGTAGCGGCTCATTGACCGAATGGTAGACAAACTCATCAATAATAAGGTTTCCCCGGTCTCGGTTCTCCCGGCGTACCGGGAGGTAGCGTTGGGAATCCACCCAGATGGTCAAGGTATCCAGTTGGTAGCCAGGGTAACTATTCCCACCGATCACCAAAGGTTCAACCATGACTACCTGTTCACTCAGGAAAATTTTCCGAAGATCCTCCCCAAGTTTGAAGAGGGCACTTTCCACCTCCATCGTTTGGCAGGTTTGATAATAGATGCGTTGGAGCTCATCGTATTCCCGTCTGATTCCGCCAGTATCATTAAGGATCCGGGCATGCCAGACAGTCTGCAAAACCATGGTCTCTTCCACCGGGGCCTTCAGCTGCACCTCATAGGCAATGCCCCTGGCCCGGTCATAAAAAACATCATATGTAACCTCAGCATTGACCAAGCCCTCCGTAGAAGAGACTGTCCTTAAGGTGTAATGCACAGTATTCAACAAAGATCTTCACCTCCTTATTTTATTTTTTAAAACTCGACCCGCAGCCGAACATTCAGGTTGTATGTATCATCGTCGGTAAAGTCGACATACTCCGCCTGGATGGCTGTTTTTGCCGCGATCTGGAACTTAACGCCAAGGAATGTATTGTTCTTAGCTGTTGTTGTCGCGGTAGACAAATCATCGATATCAATGGACGACCCGGCGTATGCCGTGATTTGATCGGATAATTGGTACCACGCTTCAAGGTAACTGCCGGATGCCCCTTCGGCATCGGAAGGTTTTTTCTGGGTATACTCGGTAAAGATCCCAAAGGGCCCTTTAGTGAAAATTGCGTCAACCACATAATTCTGGTTATAAGTATCATTTTCATTACTCAGGTTATCTTTGATATAACCAAAACCAACGGAGAATTCTTTGCTGGGCGAATATACCATTCTTAAACTAAAATCATAACCTTCATAGTAGCGTTTGTTGCCATCGGCATCGATATAGGAGTTATCGTTCTTCCAATTTTGACGGTTAGTAATCGCCGCAGCAAACTGAAGTTTATCTGTCTGGATGGCATACTTGACACCCAGTCCTTGTTTAATCCAAACATGGTTATAACTAGGGGTGAAGACGAGGGAAATTACTTTATCATAGTCAAACGGCACGTTAAAGTATCCTACATTCAATTCATCATTGACGAAAAACTTTGTTTGATAGTAATAGGCGTTGTAAACCCGTATGTCACCGCTGTTACTACCGTTTTTGTCAACCTGGCAAAAACGGATCTCACCTTTAAAACCGTTTTGCGCACTCAAGGCCGACTTAAAGGTTAGGCTCAAGCGATCAAAGAAAAAGTTGTTTTGCTCATTATCAAGTTTCCACCAGACCCTCAAGTCGCCTCCGAATTCGAGACCAGTAGCTAACGTTGTGGTCGTAACTGTAAACATTAATAGCGTCGCGATTACAAGTGACCTGCTCCCTAAAAACTAAG
>DGDV01000040.1 GCA_002385625.1 Firmicutes bacterium UBA3943 | reverse complement strand
AGATGTGTATAAGAGACAGGATTAGGGGGCTAAATAGCAATAATGGTCGACTGGAATGGGATAAACAAAGGGGTTAAACCCTGCTTTGACAAATTAAAACATAACCCAGGAGGTTTCACGAATGCACATTACCGTTATCGGCACAGGCTATGTCGGCCTTGTTACCGCCGCGTGCCTTTCCGACTTTGGCCATACCGTCGTTGGCGTCGATAAAGACCATAACAAAATCAACGCCCTCAAAAACGGCAGGATACCCATCTATGAACCTGGCCTGGATGACATCGTCCAACGTAACGTCCAAGCTGGGCGGCTCCGCTTTACCACCGACATCACCGAAGAATTCGACCGCACCCAAGTGGTTTTTATCGCCGTCGGCACACCGCCCCAAGAGGACGGCTCCGCCGACCTGCAACATGTGGAAGCAGTGGCCCGGGAGATCGCGCCCCTCATCAACGACTACAAAGTCATCGTCAACAAATCCACCGTCCCCGTCGGCACCGGCGCCCGCGTCCGGCAGGTCATCGCGGCCCACCAGACCCAAAAAGTCCCCTTTGACGTCGTCTCCAACCCCGAATTTCTCCGGGAAGGCAGCGCCGTCGGCGACTTTATGCGCCCCGACCGGGTCGTCATCGGCACCGAGTCCGACCGCGCCCGTGAGATTATGAAAGAGGTCTACCGCGCCCTCTATCTCATCGAAACACCCTTCGTCTTTACCAACATCGAAACTGCCGAACTGATCAAATATGCCAGCAACGCCTTCCTGGCCACCAAGATCACCTTCATCAACGAGATCGCCAACATCTGCGAGGCCGTCGGCGCCGACGTTCAAACCATCGCAAAAGCCATGGGCATGGACGGCCGGATTAGCCCCAAATTCCTCCATGCCGGTCCCGGCTACGGCGGCTCCTGCTTCCCCAAGGATACCAAAGCCTTGGTCCGTATCGCCCGAGACCACGGCGAAACCGCCTCCATCGTCGAGGCCGTGGTCCAAGCCAACCAAAGACAGAAAGAACGCATGGTCCAAAAGATCCATAACATCCTCGGCGGGCTCCAGGGTAAGACCATCGCCCTCCTCGGCCTGGCCTTCAAACCCAACACCGACGATATGCGCGAAGCTCCATCCCTCACCATCATCCGAGGCCTCCTGGAGCAGGGCGCCACAGTCCGCGCCTTCGACCCCGCGGCCATGGACGAAGCCCGCAAGATCCTGGGCGATACCATCACCTATTGCCGCGACGAATACGAAACCGCCCAGGGCGCCGACGCCCTCATCATCGTCACCGAATGGAACCAATTCCGCCGCCTCGACTTGGCACGAATGAAAACCTTGCTCAACCAACCCGTCCTCGTCGACCTGCGCAATATCTATACCCCTCAGGAAGCAAAGGCCGCCGGCTACCGTTATACCGGCGTCGGGCAGGGTAAAAGTTCCGAAACCCACGGCAACTAAGACTGACAGCAGACTCCGCTTGAAAAGAGCGGGGTTTTCAACTATAATCACTGTATTCAAAGGAACACAAGGGATGAATAATATGGTCACACTTTACCATAGAAAAGAAGACTGCTGCGGCTGTACCGCCTGCGCCAATATCTGCCCCGGCGGGGCCATTGTCATGCAGCCCGACGAGGAAGGCTTTCTGTATCCCCGGATCAACGCTGACTTGTGCGTCGATTGCGGCGCTTGCCTTGCCGTCTGCCCGCTGCAAAACCCTGTCCAGCTCCGGGACCGCCTGGCCGAGCCGGAGGTCTATGCCCTCAAACACAAAAGCGACAACATTAGAATGACCAGCGCCTCCGGCGGCGCTTTCACCGCCCTTTCCGACGCAGTGCTAAATGACAACCAACCGGCTGCCGTCTACGGCGCCGCCTTTGACAAAGACAACAACTTTGCCGTTGCCCACCAAAGGGCAAGCACCAAAGAAGAACGGGATGGGTTTAAAGGCTCCAAATACGTCCAGAGCGATCTGGGCCGGATCTTTCAAGCCGTCCGCCAGGACCTGAGCCAGGACATGACCGTCTATTTCACCGGCACTCCCTGCCAGGCCGCCGGCCTGTATAACTACCTGACAAAGATCGGCCGCGGCCGGGATCTCACCGAAAAGCTCATCCTGACCGACCTGGTCTGCCACGGCGTCGCCAGCCCCAGGCTCTGGCAGGACCACATCCGGCAGATCCGGGAGAAATACCAAAGCCAACTCTTGGACTACACCTTCCGGAATAAAGAACAGGGTTGGCGCGGCTATAACGTCCGGGCCACCTTCGCCAACAAAGCTTGTGCCGTCAATACCAAAGAAATCAAAGGTTTCGCCGGGATTTACCGTTCTTGCCTAGCCATGCGTCCGGCTTGCTACGAGTGCCGCTTTGCCAATCTGAACCGCCCGTCGGATATTACTATCGGCGATTTTTGGGGCATCGAAAAAAGCCATCCGGAGCTGGACGATAACAAAGGCGTTTCCCTGGTCATAGTCAACACCGCCAAGGGTCAAAGCCTGTTTACCCAGTGCAAAGACAGCATAGATTATTGGCCCGGCAACACCCAAGACTGTTTGCAGCCCAACCTGCAGCGCTCCACGGCCAGGCCTGCGGGCCGCCAGCTATTTTGGACGCGGTACCAGGCCAAGGGCTTCGCCCATGTAGCCCGAAGAATCTCCCCAGTCACCATCAAAGGACTCATGGGCCGAGCAAGAAGAGCACTGAGACGATTCTTCGGGAAGAAACAATGAGCCGGTAAACCGATTGTAACCTGCCAACAAGGAGGAAACCATGGACCGATTTACCTTTCAGGAGGCGGTCACCGTCTTTTTCACAGCTTGCCTGCCCTACCTGGAATTAAGAGGCGCCATACCCTTGGCCATTTCCATGGGCGCCTCCGGCCGCCTGGCCCTGGCCGTCTCTTTGGCGGGTAACCTCTTTCCCGTCATCCCCCTCATGCTTTTTCTCCCTGTGGTCGCCCGCTGGGCGGACCGGTTTGCCTGGGTCAACCGGGTCTTCCGCTGGGTCCTGGCCAAGGTCGGGAAAAAACGGGAAGTTATCGACCGCTACGGCCCCCTTGGACTGGTTGTCTTCGTGGCCGTACCCCTGCCCATGACCGGGGCTTGGAGCGCTGCAGTCCTGGCCTACCTGTTGCGGATCAAAAAACGCAAGGCCCTGCCGGCCATCGTCGTCGGCGTCCTGGCTGCCGGGCTTATTGTCACCATTCTCAGCAAAGGCGTCAAGGCCCTGTTATAGGGTGAGACAAAACAAAAAACTCCGCGGTACGGCGGAGTTTAGTTATCGCTTTTACATTAGGGATCTTACTCATGCAGCATATAGTGGCGCTTAATGCGCAGAATCTGCTCGGCGTTGTCCAGGGTCTCCCTTTTTACTTCAATCATACTTGTATTGAGCGAATAGAGTTGTTCCGTGTGATTGGCCACCTCGACCCGGATGATCTCAACGTTGCCGGCGATTTTGTCCAAACGTTGCTCAATCGCCGCAAACCACTTGTCGTGGGCGCCCAGGCGTTTATCAATGGCATCAAACTTTTGGCCAATTGCATCGATTTTTTTGTCAATGTTATCAAACCTTTTATCGATGGTTTGAAACTTTTCGTCATAGGCTTGAAATTTTTCTTCAATAGCCTGAAACTTTCCGTCGAGGTATTTGGTTTGCTGGTCCAACATGCTTTGGATTGCCGTTAATAGCTCCTGGTTCCCCAAGCCAGCCCCCCTCCTAATGATAAAATTATAACATGGTTCGTAGCTGTTGTGCCTTTCAAGTAAACGGTAACATCCGGATCAGGAAGGCCTCACCCCCAAAAGATCGGATAGATCAAAATATTCGGACAAATACCGCAAATTCCTTCCGGAAAAATATATTTGCCGGAGGCAACGGAATTTTGCCGGAAACTGGGCTTCGCAAGCCGCCGCGAGATGGTATAATAGAGAAAATAGGCTATAGGCCAGTCGAGCAAAATAGAAAAAATTCAGAATCTTTCTTGACACGAACACCCGTTCGATATATAATCAGGTTAAAGTTAAATCGAAGGGGGAAATCATGGTGGAACAAGTGTTGGGGCAGATCCTGGAGCGGCTGACTTCCCTGGAGGGAACGTTTAAAGCTGATATGTCGGGGTTGAAGGGTGATGTTTCGGAATTAAAGTCCGATGTCACCGGACTAAAGAGTGATGTGGCACGGATTGATTATAAGCTAAATGTAGTTGTGGAGCAGACAGCGGGACTACTTGAATTTAAAACGGAAATGATCAAGAAAACCGAACAGTTAGTCCAGGACAATGTCGCAATCAAACAGATCCTTGGCGAGCATGAGATTGCTATTCGAGCCATGCAAAGAAGATTCTTTAACGACTGAGCAGGGGTCTTGCTTCCACAGCACGAGGGGGTCCAACTTTTGCGCATAATTGTCACCGGGGCGGCCGGCTTTATTGGCTTCCACTTTGCCCAACGCTTGCTAACAGAGGGCCATACCGTCATTGGCCTTGACAATCTTAACGACTATTACGACGTCCGGCTGAAGGAGGACCGCTTGGCCCTGCTCCGGCAGTATCCGGAGTTCCATTTCGAACGGGTTGGCTTGGAGGATGGGGAGCGGGTCAAAGGGATCTTCCGGGTGGCCGGGGCAGAACGGATTGTGCACCTGGCAGCCCAGGCCGGGGTGCGGTACAGCTTGCAAAACCCCCTGGTTTATATCCAATCCAACGTCCTGGGCTTTACCAATGTCCTGGAGGCCTGCCGGGAGCTGCAAATACCGCACCTGATCTATGCCTCCTCCAGCTCCGTCTATGGCGCTAACGCCAAAATACCCTTCTCCGTCCGGGACAACGTGGACCATCCCGTCAGCATCTACGCAGCTACCAAGAAAGCCGATGAACTCCTGGCCCATACCTATAGCCACCTTTTTGCCCTGCCCACCACCGGCTTAAGGTTCTTTACTGTTTATGGCCCCTGGGGCCGACCGGACATGGCCTATTTCTCTTTTACCAAGGCCATCCTGGAAGGCCGGCCCATTCAGGTCTTCAACCACGGTCGGATGCAGCGGGACTTTACTTATATCGACGATATCGTGGAAGGGATGGTACGGCTGCTGGGCCGGATTCCCCGGCCCAACCCGGAGTTGCGGGGCAGCAGCCTTGACCCCGGGACAAGCCATGCGCCCTACCGGATCTATAACATCGGCAACAATAAGCCCGTGGAACTGTTGCGCTTCATCGAAGTGCTGGAGCAAGCCTTGGGTAAGCAAGCCATTAAAGAATTCCTCCCCATGCAGCCCGGTGATGTCCCGGTGACCTATGCCGATATCGACGACCTGGAGCGGGAGATCGGCTTTCGCCCCGCCACCAGCCTTGAAGAAGGCATCGGGCGGTTTGTCCGGTGGTATTTGGATTATTACCGTTAGAGGGTTTGTTATAGAATTTTTATACTTGGATGATAAGGTGGGTGATGGAATGTTTGGGGAGGAGCAAAAACAGAGATTGGCGCAGATATTTTGGAAATATCCCAACGTCAAAGCGGTTTATCTCTTTGGTTCTCATGCCCGGGGCACGGCCGTAACCACCAGCGATTTGGACCTGGGAGTATTTAAAGTACTTAAAGGAGCTTCGGCAAGAATATACCAAGGCAGAGTTTGTTGCTGATCCGAAATTGTACGGAAGTTCGGAACGTTTCTTGCAACTATGTATTGAAGCTTTGTTGGATATCGGTAATCATATCATTGCTGACTTGAAACTGGGGAAGGTCGAGCAATATAGTAATGTGCCTGTCATCCTTAAGCAAAATGGCTTTATTACCGAAGAGCAAAAGAAACTGTTCCTGCGCATGGTTGGCATGCGCAATATTTTGGTCCATGAATACTTGGAAATTGACCTGAATATTATCTATGATATTATCCAAAATCACTTAGACGACCTGGAGGGTATCATGAAAGCCTACGCCAAACGGATATTATAATCCGAATTTTTTAAAGAGAAATGATGAAGGTCTGCTAAAATAAAGCAGGCCTTTTTCTTTTTGTGTCCTGTTTTCCCCGGTCCAAAGTCCCGGATCCACGGTCGCCCCATATAATGGATGGCAAAGGGAGGGATTGCCGTGTTGACCACAGCCGTCAACCCCGAGATCTTTCGTGCCTATGACATTAGGGGTAACGCCGAAAGGGATTTGCCCCCAGCGGTGGTCCGGCGCCTTGGGTGGGCGGCCGGCGTCTACTTTAGGGAACGGGGCGAAAGCCATGTTTTAGTGGGCCGGGATAACCGGCTCAGTTCCGAACGGATCCGGGACGACCTGGTCCGGGGTTTGGCCGCCGCCGGTTGCCGGATTTCGGACATCGGGACGGTCATCACCCCGCTTTTTTACTTTGCCCGGGAATATTACCGGATCAGAGCCGGGATCATGGTCACTGCCAGCCACAACCCGCCGGAGGATAACGGCTTCAAGATCGCCCTGGGCGACGGGATGCTCTACGGTGAAGCCCTGCAGCAGATCCGCAGCCTGATGGAATGGGAGGCGGCAGAGCAAGCGCTGTCATGGCCCGTCACGGGCGAAGTGCGCTTTTACGATCCCCGGGAGCAGTACCTGGCGCTGTTGACCGACAGGATCCGGCTGGGTCCCCGTAAACTCCGGGTGGTGGTGGACAGCGGCAACGGTGCTGCTGGCCCGGTGGCCGTGGCCCTCTTGGAACGCTTGGGTTGCCGGGTGATTCCCCTCTACTGCGAACCCGACGGCAGCTTTCCCCACCACCACCCGGATCCGGTGGTTGCCCGGAACCTCCGGGATCTGCAGGCCATGGTCGTAAACAGCCGGGCCGACCTGGGCATCGGCCTGGACGGCGACGGCGACCGGCTGGGCGTGGTGGACAATACCGGCGGGATTGTCCGGGGGGACCGGCTGCTGGCCCTCTTTTGGCGGGAAATCCTGCCCAAATACCCCGGGAACACCTGCATTATTGAGGTCAAATGTTCTCAGGCCCTGGTGGAAGAAGTGGAACGCTTGGGCGGCCGGCCCATGTTCTACAAGACCGGCCACTCTTTAATCAAAGCCAAGATGCGCGAGACCGGCGCGGTTTTCACCGGCGAGATGTCGGGCCACTTCTTCTTCGCCGACGAATACTACGGTTTTGACGATGGCCTCTACGCGGCCGGCCGGCTGCTTAGGATCCTTTCCCACAGCGGGCGGAGCTTGGCCGAGCTCTTCCAGGACCTGCCGGATTACCCAGCCACCGGTGAGACCCGGATCCCCTGCGCTGACCGGGATAAATTCCGGGTGGTGGAGGAGCTCCGCCGGGAGCTGGCTGCCAAGTACCCGGTCATTACCGTTGATGGTGTCCGGGCCATCTTCCCCGGCGGCTGGGGCTTGGTGCGCGCTTCCAATACCCAACCGGCTCTGGTGAGTAGGTGTGAAGGGAAAACCAGCCGGGATCTGCAGCGGATTAAAGAGGAACTGGCGCGGGTCTTGGCTAGCTTTCCCGAACTGGGTGAGTTTACATGGGAAGAGTAATATGGGGTAAGGCCGGTGGGACGACGGGTTGTTGGTATCCCCTGGTTTTTGCCCCGGTGACCAAGGAGACTGCCTGGGGCGGCTGGCGGTTGTGGCAGCGGCTCAACCGGTGTCCCCGGGCTGCCAAGACCGGGGAGTTTTGGGAAATCTCCGCTTTTCCGGGCATGGTCACCAAAGTAGACGTCGGGCCCCTGCGGGGCATAGGCCTGGATTACCTGGCGGCAGTAGACCCCGAAGGCCTCCTGGGCCGGGGGAAGGCCGGCTTAGAATTTCCTCTTCTGGTTAAGCTAATCGCCGCAGAAGAAAGTTTGTCCGTGCAAGTCCACCCCGATGACCGGACCGCCTGTGCCCTCGGCGGTCGGGGCAAGGAGGAGGCTTGGTATGTCCTCCATGCCGAGCCGGGTTCCCGGATCGTCTGTGGGGTAAAGCCCGGCACCAACCGCCGCCGTTTGGCGGCAGCGCTGGAACGCGGCGAATTGCCAGCCTGCCTGCGCCAACTGCCCGTGACCACCGGGGACTTTGTTCCCATTCCCGCCGGCTGCATCCATAGCTTGGGCGCCGGGGTATTAGTCCTTGAGATCCAGCAAAGCGCCGATACCACCTACCGGCTGTACGATTGGGGCCGGGTGGATGACAGGGGCTTGCCCCGGGCCCTTCATATTGAGGAAGGGCTGGCTGCGGCAAAACTCTCCTGCCGGCCTGTTGTGCTCCGCCCTTGGCAACAACGAAAACTCCTGTACCATGGAGTCCATTTTCGGATTACCAAGCGCCGGATCAACGGCAGGCAGCAGCAGGCTCAAGACCCCGCCGCCTTCCGGATCTGGAGCGTTGTCCAAGGCCGGCTGTTGGTGACGGCGGCCAGCGCCCGCCTGACCCTGGAACGGGGAGCATCTTTGCTGATCCCGGCAGGAGTCGGCTGGTGGCGCGTCGAAGGAGAGGCGGTGATTTTGGAGACCGGCCTAGCGGACAGGGGATGACAGGGCGGGAGCCCAGCTGATCGCACCGGCTGTTCCTAACTGTAACACGGCAACCAGTGGAGGACGGATGTTGGATGAGTCGACGGCAACACCTGGATAGACAGAGGAAGAATTTTAACCAACGTGAATTATGGACACGATTGCTGCTTACTCCACTTCTTTTGGGAATCGTATTGTTTCTCCTTTATACCTCTGAGGATCCCCAGTGGGCGGGCTCCTTTTGGCAAAAATGGCTGGTGGCCCGCTTTGACTTAGAGCCAAGCGTGGCCCAGACTATTGTTTTTTGGACCCGTAAAACCTTGCATTTTGTCGGTTATGGTACACTTTCCCTGCTGGCCTGGGCGGTGTTTGCGGCGTGGCGCGCGCCGCTGGCGGCGGTTTGTGGCGCTGCCTTCGCCGTCTTGGTGGCGGTCTTGGATGAGGGCGTCCAGTCCTTCTCGGCCTTCCGCTCCGGCAAGCCCGGTGATGTGGTCCTGGATCTGTGCGGGGTGCTGTTCGCCATGGCAACGGTGGGCGCCGCCCTGGGTCTGTTCCCGGCTTTGCTGGTAGGTTCCCATAAAAAAAGAAAACATTAGGTTAACAAAGAAGGGAAGAAGGGAATTGTGCCGAAATATATAACCGGCCTTTTTTGCATTTGGTAGAATAGCCCGGAATTTGCCCATTCGGGGGTTTTTTCATGTCAATCCATCCGGCTGGCCGGACGGAAGGGCATGGCCTTTGAAAGGCGGCAAAGCTCATCGGGGGACTTTAGGAGGGAATAGTGGTTGGAAAAATTAAAGAGTAATCTCCCCAAGGTGGCCTATTTTTGCATGGAATACGGCCTCGACACATCATTTAAGATCTACTCTGGCGGTCTGGGGATTTTGGCCGGCGACTATCTGAAGGGCGCTAAGGACTACAACTTCCCCATGGTAGGGATCGGCATTAAATGGAAACAGGGCTACACCGACCAACGCATTGGCGAGGACGGTAAACCCTACGATTGCTACCATAATTACGAGTATGACTTCCTGAAGGATACCGGCGTTAAAGTGAAAGTGCGCATCCGGGAGCGGGACGTCTATTGCAAGGTCTGGCTCTGTGAAGAGTTTGGCAATGCTCCTTTATACTTATTGGATACCGATCTACCCGAGAATGCGGATACTTGGATCACCGGCCAACTCTACGGTTGGTTTGGTGAGGAGCGGATCGCCCAAGAGATGGTGCTGGGCATCGGCGGTGTCCGGGCGCTGCGCGCTTTGGGTATTGACATTGACTGCTACCACTTCAATGAAGGCCATGCTGTCTTTGCCGCCTTCGAGCTGTTGAAGGAGAAAATGGACAAGGGGATGACCTTTGAAGAGGCTTGGGCAGCCACCCGCGAGGAAGTGGTCTTTACCACCCATACACCGGTAGTTCAGGGCAATGAGTCCCATGATCTAAAACGCCTCCGCTATATGGGTGCTGACAACGGTCTTACCTTCGAGCAAATGGTGGCCATCGGTGGTGCACCCTTTAACATGACCGTGGCGGCCCTGCGGCTGTCCCGGATTTCCAACGCTGTGGCCCAGTTGCATGGTGTGACTGCCAACAAGATGTGGGCCGACGTGGATAACCGGTCGGAGATCATTGCTATCACCAACGCCATCCACCGGCCGACCTGGGTGGACCAGAACATGCTTGATGCCGCCGAGGGCAAAGGGGATCTCTGGGAGAACCATATGAAGAACAAGCGGGCCCTTATCCAGTTCATCAAGGAGCGCACCGGGGTGGAGTTGAGGGAGGATGTGCTGCTCATCGGCTTCTCCCGCCGGGCTGCCGCCTACAAGCGCAGTGACCTGATCTTCAGCGATGAGAAGGTGATTGAGCCTCTCCTGAAGGGCGGCAAAGTCCAGATTGTCTTCTCCGGCAAGGCCCATCCCTTGGAGGATGTTGGCAAGAAGATCATCAGCAACCTGGTGAAGATGGCCAAGAAGTATCCCAATGCTGTGGTGTTCTTGGAGAATTATGATATGACCATTGGCCGGATGTTGACCCGGGGTGCGGACGTTTGGTTGAACAACCCGCGCCGGCCCAAGGAAGCCAGCGGTACTTCGGGCATGAAGGCTGCGATGAACGGTGTTCTCAATATGTCCATTCTTGATGGTTGGTGGCCCGAGGCCTGCCAGCACGGGGAGAATGGCTGGCAGTTTGGGGATGGGTTTGAGAGCGAGGATGAGCAGGTCCTCGATGCCCATGATGCCAAGGCCTTGTATAATTGCCTGTTGAACGAGGTTATTCCCACCTATTACAATGACCGGGATAAGTGGGTTAAGATGATGAAGACCAGTATCAATTCGACGAAGGAGTATTTCGGCGTCAAGCGGATGCTGGATGAGTATTATGAGCGGATGTATATTAAGCCCGAAGCCAACTAGTAGTTTTAGGATGGCAGCGCCCCGTGGAGGGGCGCTTTTTTATGCTGTTGTGGGTTTTGTTTTTAAAGGAGAGCCTTTGGGGTTGGAGGGTTTATTTATTGCTGGATTGGTCGGGGGCGGTGTGATCTGAAAGTATTGTTTGGGTCTTTTAGAGGAAGGAGATCGTTTTGTTAATTTCGTAACCCCGAAATCGCCAAAGCTGACTCAAAGGTTGGCTGTAAAGCAGGATGTTATCTACACTAGATCATCCATGGGGTTAGCAACGGCCTTCTCAGAAATTCTGGCCAAGGAGGCCGGTAAGCGCCGAATCAGTTCAAGGATGAACGTTGAGGTCGCCCCGCAAACGGCCTTCTTCCAGGCAGGCAGAAGGCCAGGGATGGCGGTGGCCATCAAGAAATCCTGGATGAATGAAGGAGGTCCCGGAACCATGGGGTTTCCTAGGGTCGGCGGATTCCAAAGGGTTTCCGACCAAACCCTTTGGCCCTGGAGGGAGTGGGAGGGGCGGAAAGCCGCCTCCCGCATACCCCCATATTCCCCCCTTGACCCCATCTGTTCCCGGCGGTATAATTAATTCAATATAGTTTTAAAGACAGTATTGTTGACAATCGGCGATGACGAGGAAGAACCGGGGTGGAACGCCCAGAGAGAAAGGCCTAGGCTGCGAGCCTTTCCGGAAAGCACCGGGGATACCCCCTCCGAGCCTCCGGCGAGGGACCAAAGGTATTTGGTCATAAGCTGCGACGGGTGACTCCGTTACCAGTCCCAAAAGTCGGGCCGGAGAACGGCCAACAAGGGTGGAACCGCGGGCAGCCCCCGTCCCTTTAGGGACGGGGGTTTGTTTTGTTTAGGCCGCCTTTGCTAGCTCTGTCAGGAATGGAGGGAACTTGTACATGCCCGAAGAGGTGATCTGCGCCGGCGGGGTGGTGCTCCGCGGCGAGAAATTTTTGGCAATGAAAAGATTTAACGGGGTATGGTTATTGCCCAAAGGCCATGTGGATCCCGGCGAGACGCTGGAAGAAACAGCCGTGCGGGAGGTGGCGGAAGAAACGGGACTTAAGGCCCAGCTGGGTCCGAAGTTGGGGGAAACCGCCTATAGCTTCCGGGAGAATGGGATCCTCCAACACAAACGGGTGCACTGGTTTTTGATGGAGTCGGACCAAGGGGAGCCCCGGCCGGAGGAGGGCATGTTTTCAGAGGTCCGCTGGCTTGGCCTGGACGAAATTGACTTCTTGACCTTTGAACATGACCGGGAGTTGGTGAAGAAAGCCTTTCGCCTTCGGGAGGAACAAAACTGCCGTCCGAACTGACGGGCGGATTGACAAGATTTATTTCTTATGGGTAAAGGAGGAAGTATTTTGGAGATTATCTTTCCAGACGGATCAAAACGGGAGTATGCTGCTGGTGTGACCGGGGCGGAGGTGGCGGCCTCCCTCAGCGGGCGGCTGGCCAAGGAAGCAGTGGCCGTCCGGGTTGGCGAGCAGTTGCTGGATCTGTCGGCGCCCCTGACCGACGGCGCCGCAGTGCAATTTATTACGGCCAATGAGCCGGAGGGCCTGGAGGTACTGCGCCATTCGGCCTCCCACATCATGGCCCAGGCGGTGCTTCGGCTCTTTCCCGGGGCTAAGCTAGCCATTGGGCCGGCGATTGAAAACGGGTTTTACTACGATTTTGACCTGGAACGCCCCTTGACGCCGGAGGACCTGACGGCCATCCAGGCGGAAATGGACAAGATCATCAAAGAGAACTACCCCATTGAACGTTTTGAAATGAGCAAGGCTGAAGCCCTCAAGTACTTCCAGGAGAAGGGCGAGATCTACAAGGTGGAGCTGGTGGAAGGGTTGGAGGATGGTTCCATCTCCTTCTATCGCCAGGGTGAGTTCGTCGACCTGTGCCGGGGGCCCCACCTGCCGTCCACCGGTTACCTCAAGGCCTATAAACTCATGAGTATTGCCGGCGCCTACTGGCGGGGCGACTCTTCCAAGAAGATGCTGCAGCGGATCTACGGGACGGCCTTCGCCAAAAAATCCGACTTGGAGGCCTACCTGCACCTGCTGGAGGAGGCGGCCAAGCGGGACCACAGGAAACTCGGCAAGGAACTGGACCTGTTCTCCGTCAACGAGGATGTTGGCGGTGGCCTGGTCCTCTGGCACCCCAAAGGGGCCCGGATCCGCCATGAGATCGAGAGCTTCTGGCGGGAAGAACACTACAAAAACGGCTACGATCTGGTCTATACCCCCCATATTGGCCGGGGACAGCTCTGGGAGACCAGCGGTCACCTGGGCTTTTACCGGGAAAACATGTACTCCGCCATGGAGGTGGACGGCCAGGAATACTTTGTCAAGCCGATGAACTGCCCCTTCCATTTGGCGATCTATAAGAGCAAGGGCCGGTCCTACCGGGAGCTGCCCTTCCGCTGGGCGGAACTGGGTACGGTCTACCGGTACGAGAAAAGCGGCGTGCTCCACGGGTTAATGCGGGTGCGCGGTTTTACCCAGGACGATGCCCATATCATATGCCGGCCGGACCAGATGCCGGAGGAGATCGACCGGGTGCTGCAGTTCTGCCTGTTTATGCTCCGCTCCTTTGGGTTCAACGAATTTAAAGTCTATCTGGCCACCCGCCCCGAGGGTTCGGTGGGTGATGATGCAAGGTGGCAGGCGGCCACCGAGGCCCTGCGGGCCAGTGTGGAACGGGCCAAGCTCAGTTACGAGGTGGACGAGGGCGGAGGGGCTTTCTACGGGCCCAAGATCGACATCAAGATCAAGGACGCCCTGGGCCGGGAGTGGCAGTGCTCCACCATCCAGTTTGACTTTAACGAGCCCGAGCGCTTTGGCCTGACCTACAAAGGCAGCGACGGTGCAGACCACCAGCCCTATATGATCCACCGGGCCCTGCTGGGTTCCTTGGAGCGCTTCTTCGGCGTCCTCATCGAACACTACGAAGGGGCTTTCCCCCTGTGGTTGGCCCCGGTGCAGGCGGTGGTCCTCCCCGTGTTGCAGGATAATATCGAATATGCCCGGCAAGTCCTGGATGAACTGAGGGCAGCGGGAATCCGGGCCGAGCTTGATCAGCGCAATGAGAAGATTGGCTACCGGATCCGCGAGGCCCAACTGCAGAAGATCCCCTACATGGTGATTGTCGGCGAGAAAGAAGCAGTCGCTGGCACCGTCGCTGTCCGTAGCCGGCGGGAGGGCGATCTGGGGACTTGGGAGCGGGTGGACCTGGTGGCCCGGCTCCGCCAGGAGATTGCCGAGAAGAAGATCTGAAGACTTCGGCAGTTCTCGGGAAGCCCGTTGTATTGCAAGGAAGATTTGTCTAATGTGGCGACAAACTCCATTTTACCTTGGCATGGAAGGTCGCCCCGCCGTTTTGACGGGGCGGGAAGGAGTTGAGCCATTTAGCTGGAAATTCCCATGGTCGAGGGATGATTCGCCGGTTTGTGAAAAATTTATCATTTTCCTTTCTTTCCTTAAAGGAGGTTCCCAAAGCTCAGAGAATAATTATCCTCACAGAAATACAATTCACGGGAGGCAATACAAAATCCATGGGTAAACACGCAAATCGCATCGGCGCCGTTTTTCTTGTACTGATCTTAGTTCTTACCGTCCTCTCAGTATATAAACGGGGGAATGTCCCGGCGGCGGCCAACCGCTTCCAGCTTACGCCACGGGCGGAAAAAACTCCGGGCATACCGTCGGAAACGGTCCACGCCCAGCAACAGGAGGCCGCTGACGTTGTACAGGCCGGGCAGTCCACCGGCGAAAAGACCGCCAATGGGGAGCAAAACCCGGCGGCTGGGCAAGCTGCTCCCACCCAGGAGACAGTTGTGGAATATACCCCGGCGAACCCGGCGGTGGAGCCTGTCCCCATGCCGGCTGAAGTCAGAGGAGTATATGCCACCGGCTGGATCGCGGGTTCTTCCAAGTACTTTCCCAGCCTCTTGAATTTCATCGACAAGACGGCCATCAACACGCTGGTTATTGACGTCAAAGACGATATGGGCACCTTTACATACGAAAGCCGGATCCCCCTGGCGGTTCAGATCGGCGCCGGCATGAAGAAGGTCGGCGATATGGTGGCCTTGATGAAGACCCTTAAGGAGCGTAACATTTACCCCATTGCCCGGATTGTGGTCTTTAAAGACCCGCGCTTGGCTGAAGCCCGGCCGGATCTGGCGGTTAAAAACAAGTCCGGCGGCGTCTGGCGGGACCGGAAGGGGCTGGCTTGGGTGGACCCCCACAGCCGAGAGGTCTGGAAGTATGCGGTGGATGTGGCGGAAGAGGCTATGTCCTTTGGGTTTAAGGAGATCCAATTTGACTACGTGCGGTTTACCAGCGACGGTAAGATCTCCGATTGCGTTTATCCTTATGCTGACGGTAAATCAAAAGAAGATACCATCAAAGAGTTCCTGGAGTATGCCAGGGAGCGCCTGAAACCCTATGGAGCGGTGATCTCTGCCGACATCTTCGGCCTGGTCTGTTCCGTTCAGGATGATTTGGGAATCGGCCAAAAGTTGGAGAAGATTGGGGCGGCGGTAGATATCCTCTCGCCCATGGTCTACCCTTCCCATTATTACAAAGGCACTTATGGTCTGGCCAATCCTAACTTGGCGCCCTACGAGACCGTTACTCAGAGTATGATCGATGCCAAAAACCGGCTGGCGGGCATTGACGTCAAGCTGCGCCCCTGGCTGCAGGATTTCAATCTGGGCAGCCGCTACGGTCGGGAACAGATTATGGCGCAGATCAAAGCCCTCAACGATCAGGGTATCCGCGATTGGTTGTTCTGGAATCCCAGTTGCCGGTATGATGCCGGAAAATACCCGACGGAATAAGCTTTGGTTTTTCAAGCCGCGGCGCGCAAGCCGCGGCCTTTTCCTGTTTTGACAGGGGGTTCTAAAACCTGTATAATTCTTGTATGAATGCTTGTCCGGATCCTATGGCCGGTACTGGAGGCAGATGGCATGAGACGGCTTTTAATCATAGCATTGTTGATCGTTATCGCAGTGAAGGCCGGAGGACCGGGACTGCTAGCCGCCGGTGAGGCGACAAAGCCCCGGCTGGTCGTGGTGATTATCAACCATGTCTCCTGGGAGGATCTCTATCATGCCCGGGCCCCGCATCTGCAGTGGATGATAAAGGAGGGCGCCGTTGGACTCCTCAATGTGAAAAACAGCCAGGGTTACCTGGCGTCCAGTTCTTTTTTGACCATGGCCATGTCCAGCCGGACCCGGCTGGATGAGACCGCCGGGCTGGCCTATAATGCCCAGGAGATGGTGCCAGGGCTCAATATCCGTGGCGGCGAGTTATTTGCCCAGTTGACCGGGGAAAAGCCGGTCCGTACGGGTATAGTAGTCCCGCAACGTGCCAAGATTCGTAAATTTGTGGCGGCGGTGGACGCTCAAGCTCAGCCGGGGGCCTTGGGCCAGCTTCTGGTGGATCATGGCCTGCAAGTGGCAGTCTTTGGCAACGCCGACCTGGCTCAGGAGCAGCACCGGGAGGCTGCCCTTCTGGTCATGGACCGGTCCGGTCGGATCGCCCGGGGGAGCGTTGGGCGGGAGTTTATTTTTGCTGATCCCAAGTCGCCTTTGGGGCTGCGAACTAATTATGAGGTGTTGAAGCAGCGGGTGGCCGCCTCATCCGCCCAGTTGATTGTCGTGGAGACCGGCGACAGCTCGCGCTTGGAGTATAGTTCCGCCATGTTTGAACCTGCTGCCCTCCGCGCCTGGCGGCGGTGGGCCGTTGAGCAAGCGGATGCCTTTTGCGGCTGGGTGCTGCAGGAGGTCAAACCCGATTATCTCCTGGTCTTTGGAGCTAATGCTAATTCGGAGATGATTGCCGCCGGCAACTTCGGTTTAACCCCCATCCTGCTTTACGGCAAAGGCGCCGGTTTGCTGAGTTCCGACTCCACCAGGCGGCCGGGTTTTGTCACCAATCTGGATATGTACAGCACCATCGCCGGCTTGTTGGGAATTCAACCCAAACATCCGGGCAAAGGTTTTCCCATGACGGTGCAGCCGTCGCCCTTGGGGGTGGAGTACCTGATTGGGCAGGTTAACTACTACCAAAACCTGCGGAATGTCCGGTATGCCATCACCGACGGCTTGGTGCTCCTCTATATTATCTGGCTGTTGTTGGGACTGATCGGGGTCTGGCAGGGCTTCTCCCCCAAGTTGACTCGTTATTATCTCCAGGGCGTCTATGCCCTGATCCTTATGCCGCTGGGCCTGATCGTTGGGGCGGCCTGGGGCTATCAACCGGTCTGGCCAGCTTTGCTGACAGCGGTAGGTTTCTCCGTAGCCGTCGGGTGGCTGCTCTCCCGCTTTCTGCCAGTGGCGCGGGTGATGGCCACCGCTGCTTGGCTGGTGACCGGACTGTTGTTGGCGGATGTCTTTACCGGCGCCCACTGGATGCTCCGGTCCGCCATGGGTTCCGATGTCATTGCGGCCGGCCGGTTTTACGGCATGGGCAATGACCTCATGGGGGTGACCCTGGGCTGGTTGTTGACAGGGGCCGGGTTGTGGTTCCAGGAGGCGCCGGCCTTACGCCGGACTGTGCGCTACTGGTTGCCGGCCTTGATTGTCTTGGCTGCTGTGGGCGTGGGCTTTCCGCAATTCGGCGCCAATGTTGGTGGCCTGATCACTGCCTTTATGGCTGTGGGAGCCGTGGTTTTTGTCCTGTTTCGGATAAAAGTCTCCCTCCGACGGGTGCTGGGGTTCTTCTGCACCGTCATTGGCACGGTGGTCTTCATCGCCACGCTGGATGCTTTATTCAATCCCCAACCCACCCACGCGGGCCGGGCCATTATGACCCTGGTGGGTCATGGACAGGCGGGCTTCTTCCATATTGTCCGGGTAAAACTGGGGATCCTCTTCAGCACAATTAAGAATTCCGCCTGGACCTGGCTTTTCCTTGTGGAGCTGGTGGGTTTTGGCACGGTTAAGCGTTTCCGGCCCGGTTTTATGGCCCGGCTGGGGCAGACCTGCCCGGCTTGGCTGGAGATGGGCTGGCCCATCGCGGTGTCCGCCCTCTTTGCCCTGGCTGTGAATGATACGGGGATTATTGCTGCTGCGCTGGTCTTGGTCGTTTACTGCCTGGCGGCGCTGGCCCTCTTCTTACAAGGGGTGGCGGTGACAGAAGGCCAACCGGTGGCGGCTGACGGGGAGCCGGGAAATGCAGTCCAAACTTAAAAAATAATAAAAGCAGTTGAGGACCTCAACTGCTTTATTTTTTATTGGTGATATATTTACCCCGCACCGCTATTTTTCAATGAACAAGATGCCAATGGTATTTGGGCCGCAATGGGAGGTGATTACCGCCCCGGCCTCGGTGGTGACCAGGTTGAGGAGGGAGTTTTGCTCACGGAGGGTTGTCATAAGTTTTTGGGCATCATCGGGGCAGGCTACATGGGTGACGGAAACCCACTCGGGCCGGATCTTGTTCGGATCGGCCAAGGCCCAGTCCAGCAGGCGTTGGAGGGCTCGGTCCCGCCGGCCGCGGACTTTTTCCAGGATGGTGAGGCGCCCGTCCACCATGGCCACCAAGGGATGAATATTGAGGATATTGCCGACAAAGGCGCCGATGGCCGAGAGCCGACCGCCTTTATGCAGAAAATCAAGGGTATCTACGATAAAGGCCGTGCGGACCTTGGGCACGAGGCGTTCTAATTCGGCCACGATCTCCTGGCGGCTTTTGCCAGCTTCCGCCATGGCGGCCGCATGGAGCACCAAGAGGCCGATACCCATCGACAGGTTGCGGGAGTTGACTAGTGACACGGGGACGTCCCCCAATTCGTTCAAGGCCAAGGCGGCCGAGGACATGGTGCCCGAAATGGCGGAGGACAGCCCGATGTAAATGATCTCGTCGCCGGTAGCCAGAAGCTCACGGAAAGTTCGAACGAAATCAGCGGGGGAGGGGTGGGATGTCTTGGGAAATTCTTGTGACTGTCGGATCTTCTCCAGGAAAGCTGCCTGGGTTAACTCGCCGTCTACAACTGTTTCCGGCCCGAAATTGACATACAGGGGTTGGATTTTGATGTTGTAGCGGCGGATCATCTCCGGGGCCAAGTCTGCCGTGCTGTCGGTGAGAATCCGGATGGACATGCAACCGCCTCCTTTACACAGGGAAAATTCGGCGGCTCCGCCGGATCTCCTCCTTGCTGGGGCAGGTTGGTGAGCAATGGACAAACCGGAGATATTGCCGGACCCGCAACCCGGAGCTGTCCTCCGGACTCAACCAGGCGGGTGGGGCCGGTGCATAACACGGCGCCGGGGGATTTGGCGATCCCCTTCACCCGGTCGCCCGGCCTATCCGGCGACGACGGTTGAGATAGTTGCGGGCCTGCTTTTAGTCTGGCCGTAGCTATGGAAAATATACATGCCGGGTAACGATTGAGAGGAGGATTTTGGTCTTAGCGGGGAGAAGAACTTTTTATAGTTGTTTTGCCGTGATTGGGAGCAAGACAACAACTTGGCTTCCGCGACCCCGCATCATACCATGAACACCCCTGATTTACAGTTGATTAAAGACAATTTAGGGAGGCGGTTTGAGGGATGAGCAAGGCAAAGGCACAATTGGCTATGGTCCAGGAAGATCTGTTGAAGATGGGGAAAATGGTGCAAGATACTGTGCACCGGGCGATTAAAGCGTTGGACGAAAAGAACGGGCAGATGGCTTTGGAGATCATCAATCAAGACGACATCATTGACAACATGCTGGTGGTGATGGAGGAGGAAGTAGCGACGGTTTTGGGCGAGGGGCCCCATCCCAAGGATATCAAGCGGTTATTATCAATTGCCAAAATCGCCAACAACCTGGAACGTATTGCGGATTATGCGTCGAACATTGCCGAAATCGTACTGGAGTTTAAAGGCCAGGAATATGTAAAGCCTTTGGTTCATATCCCCCAGATGACCCGCTTGGCCCTGAATATGTTGGATACAGCCTTGCAGGCCTTTGTGGACGGCAACGGAGACCTGGCGGAGGCGGTGTGTAAAAGGGATGAGGAGGTGGATAACCTCCACGATGAGGTCCACCGGGAACTGCTGGGCCTGATGGTTAAAGAGACAGAAGGCCAGCGCATCCGCCAGTCCGTGGGCTTTATGCGGATCTCCGGGTTCCTGGAGCGCATCGCGGACCACGCCACCAATATCGGGGAAGAGACCATCTTTATCAGCACCGGGAAACGCACCCAGTATTAAGGAATTATCCCCGGGATTTGGCTAAAAGGACTTTATAATACTATAATTAATTAATAGATACAAAAAGTATTTGGCGGCTGTTGACCTGCTTCAACAGCCGTTGATTTTTATTCAACTAAGCCTGGGCGGGCTCCTGTCATGGTGAAGGCCAAAACGGGTTAGGCTATAGGGGAGAGAATGGGGGAAAGATTATGTTAGATGAACTCCGCCATGAGCACCGGATGATCCGCCGGGTGCTCCGGGTCCTAAACAGCGCTGCTGACCGCTGGCAGCAACAACCGGTGGATCCGGAGGGCTTGATCCGTCTCATTCGCCTGTTACAGGACTATGCCAACCAATTTCACCAACGAGTAGAAGAAGAGGTGCTCTTTCCAGAGTTGGAGAAGGAGGGGATTCCCCAGCAGGGAGGACCGCTGGAGGTTTTGCTGGCGGAGCACCGGGAGGGCATGGGTTACCTGAAGGAACTCGAGGATTATCTGCAGCGGCTGCGGCAGGGCGAGGCGGCGATTCAGGCTGAGTTGGCCGATACCGTCCGGGCCTATTCCCTGTTGTTACTGGCACATATCGGCAAAGAGGACATGGTGATCCTGCCCCTGGCGGCCCATGCCCGGTTGGGCAAGGGCTTAAGTGAACTGTCGGAGGAGATCCGCCGGAACCTGCGGGATGCGGCGAAGGAAGCCGAGTTTGACTGGGTCTTGCGGGAACTCGAGGAGGAGTTGGGACTGCCGGAAGCGGAGAACCTGGACCAAGACGACGGGGCATTCCCGGTGGAAGCGGATGCGTTGGCCGACGAGTTTTTACGGGAGCAATAAGGGTCTGGCGTTTTTCCGAGGGGCATGGTGAACGGGGCGGAACAGCCGGGGTGTTAGGGGGCGGCCTGCGGGCCGCCCTTGTTTTCTGCGTCGCCGGAGCAGGGATCGGCGCCGGTTGGGCGAACATCCATGGAAAAGACGAGAAAGGGTGAACCGGTTTGTGGCCCGAGTATTTTGCTGACGTACATATACATTCCCATTATTCCATGACCACCAGTAAAGAGTGCGACCCGGTGAACCTGGCCCGGTGGGCGGCGTTAAAAGGTCTGCGCCTGGTGGGAACCGGCGATTTTACCCACCCCGCCTGGCGGGCGGAGCTCCGGGAGGCGCTGGCGCCGGCGGAAGATGGCTTTTTCCGCCTTAAGGATGGTTTGGCCCCCGAGGCCTACAATGTCCGTTTTGTCCTGTCGGGGGAGATCAGTTCGATTTATAAAAAGAATGGTAAGACGCGCAAAGTGCACCAGCTGGTGATCCTGCCGGGCTTTGCGGAGGCGGACGCCTTCAGCAAGCGCTTGGCGGAACTGGGAAACATCCGGTCCGATGGCCGGCCCATCGTGGGGGTGCCCAGTAAGGATCTGTTGGAGATGGCCTTAAGCGTATCACCACGGGCCATTTTTATCCCGGCCCATATCTGGACACCCCATTTTTCCGTATTGGGCGCCAAGTCCGGCTTTGATTCCTTGGAGGAATGTTATGAGGATTTAACGGAGGAGATCTTTGCGGTGGAGACGGGGCTGTCGTCGGATCCGGCCATGAACCGGCGGCTTACGGCCTTGGATCGCTATACGCTGGTCTCCAACTCCGACGCCCATTCCCCGGCGAATTTGGCACGGGAGGCCAATCTGCTGCGGTGTGAGTTTTCCTATGAGGGTTTTTACAGGGCCTTGCGGACAGGAGAGGGTTTTGCAGGCACGGTGGAGTTCTTCCCGGAGGAAGGCAAGTACCATTTGGACGGGCACCGCCGGTGCGGGGTGCGGTTTTTGCCGGAGGAGACGCGGGCGGCCGGGGGCAGGTGCCCGGTCTGCGGGCGACCGGTGACGACGGGGGTGTTGCACCGGGTGGTGGAGTTGGCGGACAGGGATGCAGCGCAGGCCCGGGAACGGGCGGGCTATTATGAGCGCCTGATTCCCTTGGCGACATTGATTGCCGGAGTCTTGGGCCGGGGAAAGCGGGGACAAAAGGCCTATGAGGCGCTGGTCCGGGAGTTTGGGTCAGAACTGGCGGTCTTGCGGGAGGCGCCCCGGGAAGCGCTGGGCACCGTGGTAGATCCGCGGCTGGCCGAGGCCATTGTCCTGGCCAGAACGGGGCAGTTGGAGATTGAACCGGGCTACGACGGGGAGTATGGCCGGGTACGGGTGAAAGTGGATTAGGGACAATTAAACCGGCTCCGCTCAGGCCGTTTCTGTTTACATTTTTTTATGGACAAGGTACAATTGGTAAGGATCTAATTGATAGTTACGGGTTGGTGTCGTTTGGTTCCGGCGAGAGGGGTTGGAGGCTTGATGGAGGATTTGAAGGAGTTGTCCCCGGCGATCCTGGCTTATCTGGGGGATGCCGTTTATGAGTTGGCCGTCCGGAGCTATCTGGTGGCGGAGTTAGGAATCCGCAAAACCAAGCGCTTACACCAGGAGGCGGTGAAGCTGGTGCGGGCGGAGGCCCAGGCGCGGATAGCCCATTTACTGGAGGAAGAATTGGCTCCGGACGAGGCCGAGTTGTTGCGCAGGGGGCGGAACCTGCGGACCGGCCATGTTCCGGCCAATGTGCCGCCGATTACTTATCGTTACAGTACGGCTTGGGAGAGTTTAATCGGTTATTTGTACATCCAGGGGAAAACGGAACGGCTGAATTTCCTGATCAAACTGGGCATTGAGAAGTTGTCCAAGGAGGAAGGGGAGTTGTCGCATGTCTGAACAGGAGATCATCGAGGGAAGAAACCCGGTCTTGGAAGCCTTACGGGCCCGGCGCCGGGTTTATCGTATCTGGCTCCAGCCGGACGCCCGCGGCGTAGCCGTCCGGGAGATTAGACGCCTGGCCGCCGAAGACGGGATCCCGGTGGAGGAGATGGACGGGCGGACCATGGCCCAGCGGTCGAAGACCGGGCATCCCCAGGGGGTAATGGCACAGGTGGAAGCCTGGCGGTACGCGACGGTGGACGCCATTTTGGCCCGGGCAGGTGCGACTCCCCCCTTTCTCCTGGTGTTGGACGGGATTCAGGACCCGCAAAATTTCGGTTCCCTCCTGCGAACGGCGGAGACGGCGGGGGTCCATGGGGTGATCATTCCCGAACACCGGGCGGTGGGTCTAACCCCGGCGGTGGCGCGGGCTGCCGCGGGGGCCACGGAATACATCCCGGTGGCGCGGGTGACCAACCTGGTCCGGACCATGGAGGAGTTGAAGCGGCAAGGCATCTGGTTTGTAGGTGCCGACCCCACGGGCATGGATTATTGGCAGTCGCCCGTGGATTGGTGCGGCCCGGTGGGCCTGGTCGTCGGCGGGGAAGGCAAGGGCATCAGCCGTTTGGTCAGGGAACATTGCGACGCATTGTTACGTTTACCGATGTTAGGACGGATTAGCTCCCTCAACGCCTCAGTGGCCGGTGGGATTCTTATGTATGAGGCGGTGCGCTGGCGTCTGAACCCTGCTGCACGGAATTAGGCTGCGCCGGTGTTTGTTCTGATGCTTTCCCAGTTTGACCCTGTCTCTTATACACATCT
>DGDV01000051.1 GCA_002385625.1 Firmicutes bacterium UBA3943 | reverse complement strand
CCATTAACCTGAGCCCATCCAGTAAGTCCAGGCAAAACACTGTGTCTCCGTCTTTGTTCTGGAGTCATAAAGACCATATCACGCACAAGTTGCGGTCTCGGTCCAACAACACTCATATCACCTTTCAGGATATTGAACAACTCCGGCAATTCATCCAGGGAAGTCGATCTAAGTAACTTCCCAAACTTTGTTAATCTAACTTCATCTGATAATAAAACACCATTTTCATCTCTCTCATCCGTCATGGTTCTGAACTTATAAAGTGTAAAAATCTTCTCATTCAGCCCAGGCCTTTTTTGCTTAAATATAACCGGACTTCCAAGGTTTATCCTTACCATAAGTGCTATAATCAGCATCAGAGGTGATAACATTATAATACCAAACAAAGCCAGAATAAAATCCATCGGCCTTTTTAGATAATTCCTGTATATCCCCTTTTTGCTTTTACTGATATGATTTTTTTCTTCCACTATCCTCACCATAGGTCTTTAATAATCGTACAGATCCTCTCCAAATCCTCATCCGTCATCTTGGTATCGCTGGGTAGACAAACCCCACTTTCAAAGATCTGCGCTGAAACTCCCTTCCCGATGAAGTCATATCCGGCAAAGACCGGCTGCATATGCATGGGTTTCCAGATGGGCCGGGTCTCAATATTTTCTTTTTCGAGGGCTACCATAATATCAATAGGCTTAACCTTTCCACTTAAGATGATACAACTCAACCAACAATTAGGTTCATTCCATGTATTGATAGGCATCATTTCTACTCCATCTAACCCACCTAATTCCCGCCGGTAAAACTCATAAATATATCTCTTCTTAGCCACCCGCTGATCAAGAACCTTTAACTGACCCCGGCCAATACCGGCAACTATGTTGCTCATTCTGTAGTTATAGCCTATCTCACTGTGTTGATAATGTCGCGCTTTATCCCTAGCCTGGGTAGCCCAGAATCTAACCTTCTTGATTCGCTCTTCATTATCGGAAACCAACATTCCGCCACCGGAAGTCGTAATGATCTTATTCCCATTAAAAGAGAAGGCCCCATAATCGCCAAAGGTGCCGGTATATTTCCCTTTATATGTTGTTCCCAGCGACTCCGCAGCGTCTTCAATCAAAGTAACATTGTGTTTTTTACATAATTCCAAAATCGGATCTAAATCTGCAGAAAGGCCATAAAGATGGACAACAATTACCGCTTTTACCTCTGGATATTTTTTAAAGGCTGCCGCCAACGCTTCCGGATCCATGTTCCAAGTTTCAAAATTACTGTCAATAAAAACCGGAATAGCATTTTGATAAATTATTGGATTGGCAGTTGCCGCAAAAGTAAGATCCTGACAAAAAACAATATCGTCTTTACCTACGCCCGCAGCCTTTAAAGCCATATGAATCGCGGCGGTTCCTGAAGACAAAGCAGCAGCGTGTTTTGCCCCTACCTTCGCCGCCAATTCCCGTTCAAACTCATCAACATTTGCTCCTAAAGGAGCAATCCAGTTAGTCGCAAAAGCCTCCTGTATATAATTCATCTCATATCCTTCATCACTCATGTGGGGCGATGAAAGATAAATACGGGGCTTGTCCAGTGTTTTACTTTGTGCGGCTTGCTTTAGCATCCCTGATAACATCTCCTTAATTACAAAGGTCATTGTAATAAGGCATTAATTTTCCTGCAAATACTCCGCTAACGCCTGTTCCCAGCTTCGAAAAGTATTCAAACCAATTATCTTTAACATGAAATTATCAAGCACTGAATAGGCAGGTCGTTTTGCTGGTAAATTCAACTCTTCCGTTCTAACCGGTTTTATCTTTTTATTTATCCCTTTTAGCTTCAAAATCCTTTTGGCAAACTCATACCAGGTGCATGCTCCTTCACAAGTCCCGTGGTAAATACCGTAGTAGTCTGTTTGAGTTAAAGCAAGGATGCACCTGGCCAGATCCACGGTACTGGTCGGGGTCCCCACCTGGTCATTGACGACTCGGAGTTCCTCTTGTTCCTTAGCCAGTTTCAAGATGGTCCGGACGAAGTTCGGCCCGTCTCCATAAAGCCAGGCCGTCCGGACGACAAAATGCCGGGGATTGGTGGCCATTACCAGCTGTTCGCCCAGGGCTTTACTCTTCCCGTAAACATTTGGCGGATCAATCGGATCATATTCCCGCAAAGGAGTGTTCCCCGTTCCAGCAAAGACATAATCCGTCGACACCTGAAGGATCTTCGCCCCGATAGCATAAGCCGCCACCGCTAAATTCCGGGCTCCATGGGCATTAACAAGAAATGCAGTCAGCTCATCGGTCTCACAGGCATCCACCTTCGTGTAAGCAGCAGTATTGATTATAACGTCAGGGTTCTCCCGTTCCACCACATTCTTGACTTGTTGAGCATCGGTAATATCCAGGGTATCAACATCGGTCGCCAACACTTGAAAATTTTTGTATACCTCGTTTCGCTCTTTGATCTGACGGCATAACTCTCTTCCCAATTGCCCCTGACAACCGGTGACTAAAATCTTCAAGGTTCGAACCGCCTTTTATGTTTTCCAATCCTGCTTATATTTTATTATTTCGGAGCCCGTTTTGTTAAAGCCTGCCTTTATTCTGAACAGCACATGCTTCAACGGTCGCCCCCACTTCTGCTCGGGCAGCAGTAACCAACTGCGCACGCCAGTATTCACTCGGCGTATATCGAGGTATCATCTGACAGAGTTTTTCCACCACTTTAACCCGGTCAGCATTGGAAACCCATTTTTCAAGATAAGTTAAATCCTCCCAAAAACGTGCCGGGTTTAGATCATTGGGTTTACTGACAAAGATCCGCTCATGACGGGTCGCGTTGGTTCCTTCTTCGGAAGTAAGTATCTCTTCGTAAAGTTTCTCACCCGGCCGGATCCCACAAAATTGAATCTCAATATCTTTTCCGGGAACCAACCCGGACAAGCGAATTAAATCACGGGCCAAATCAAGGATCTTGACTGGTTCCCCCATATCAAGTACGAAAATTTCGCCGAACTCACCCATCGCCCCCGCTTGGATAACCAATGAAACCGCTTCGGGGATGGTCATAAAGAAGCGGACCATTTCGGGATCGGTCACCGTTACGGGCCCACCTTTCGCAATCTGGTGTTGAAAAAGGGGAATGACACTACCGCGACTCCCCAAGACATTCCCGAACCGGACCGCACAAAACTTTGTTTTACTCTCCCGGGCCAGCAGTTGAATGAGCATCTCCGCCACCCGTTTAGTGGCCCCCATGACACTGGTGGGGTTGACGGCTTTATCGGTAGAGATCATAACAAACCTTTTTACTCCATATTTATCCGACAACTCCGCCACATTTCGTGTCCCAAAAACATTGTTTTTCACCGCTTCA
>DGDV01000026.1 GCA_002385625.1 Firmicutes bacterium UBA3943 | reverse complement strand
GGGCTTCGTTTGGAACAGACTGATTGTCAGAAGGTGGCGACTTGCCTGATTAGCGGCAATAGCGTTGGTCTGCAAATTGAAAACCGGGAGCGAACGGTGTTGGGTCAGGGGAATCAGGTGACGGGGAATACAAATTATGAAATATTACTGATTGGGTCTGCAGATCTTGTGGCGGACGGGGGATTTTGGGGCGAACCGACCACGAGTCAACTTAATGGCAAAGTTAGAAATCTCACCAAGATCTTTGACCGTTGGGATAATCCGTCTTTAGGACAGGTGATTATTAACAAGTGGGAAAATAAGGGAAATGCTATTACTGTTAATCAGTCATTGAATACCGATTTGGGAGCTGATTCCACTCCCCATATCTCCGGGAAGAGCACCGAAGTTCAAACCAGCAGTAGTGGTACTGGCGAAAACAATCAAGGGGAAAATGGGGTTAATGAAGTCTATGAAGACGAAATGAAGGCCAAACGCAAATATTATCTGCAAAATCCAGGTGAACAAGGCCAGGAAGGGCCAGGTCAAAATGGAAATAATCAGCAGGAAGGTGAAGAGAAACCAGCAAAGATCACGGAATAAGTGGAGGTAGAAGGCCTAAACCCTGGTGTATGGCATTCTTGAATTAGTTGGACCTTGATGGGGAATAATGTCTATGTACAATTATTCCAAATTATGAGGTCTAAAATGGTTAAGGATAAGATCCTGTTTGGCACACTGATCGGGCTTTTGGCCACTCTGGCAATGGATCTCCTACAGATTCCCCTGTGGAAGCTGAAAATTATCAGTCATCCCCTTGCCCATTATGCGGGGAGTTTATTTGCTGACCATTATGTTTTGAACCATACTTTTTAGGAGCAGTAATCAGTTTTACTGTGGACTACATATATGGCGCCATCTGGGGTTGTATATATGTCTACTTCCTTGAATATACGGGCAAACAATTTTTTATATTAAAGGGTTTGGTTTTTGGCGCTTTTATGTGGCTTTTCTCCTTTGGTTGGATTCGTGCCCTTCCCATTATTAAGCTTCGCGAAGTAATCTCTGGGCAGGTGTTGTTCTTCCTTTTATTTCATTTGATTTACGGATTGGCCCTGGGTATCTTTACCTGTAAGTGGGGTGATGGAACGTTAGACACGAAAAGGTGAAGGTTGTTTTTGGAAAGACTTGTAGAAAGATGAACTTAGAAAACCCACCACTACGGTGGGCTTTTGATTACGAGCAAAATTAAAAAATTATAAATTAATTCTTGTATACATACTATACTAGTTATATAATATAATTATAATCAATAATCGTTGGAAAAGGGATGTGTTATGAGGACAATTGACTTGAATGACATAGGGGGCAAACTATTAAACTTAGTTCTTGAGGAAAACCCTGTCAGTGAAGATATTGGAATAATTGATGAGAACGGAGAATTAATAGCGGTTATAATTCCTAAGTATCTTTATGACTTTTTACAAGAAAAAGTGGAAGAAACGGAAGATATTTTGGATCGTGAAGCAGTAGAAGAATTTCATAAAGAACAGAACGAAAAATAGGAGGCTGATTTGTTGACTATGAAAAAAGAAGAACTTGAGGAGAAAAAAGAAGATCTTGAGGATAAGAGGGAAATAACCATGATGAAACTGGCGAATGAGGGTTTTTATATTTGGGAAAAAGGTAAAGGATTAAGGAAGGAAACTTGATAGATATGAGTTATATTGTAAAGTTTAGTAAAAAGGCCGCTAAAAAATATGAAAAATTGCCACCGACGATAAAAACCCGTATATTGACCAGAAACTTGCATATTTACAGGTTACTCCTAGAGGTGGCGACACAAAGAAACTAACTGGTTATACAAATGTTTATAGGACAAGGGTTGGTGACTATAGGATTGTCTATGAAATTCTAGAGACAGATTTGATTGTATGAATAATTGATGTAGGGCATCGGAGAGATATTTACAAATAACGAGATTGAAATATATCTTATCAGATTAGACAAGAAAAAAATTACTGTCCCCAAAACATAACTTTGAAAATACAAGGAAGTTCATCTAAGAAAATTTCCTTTTAATATGAAGATATTCGAAACAGTATAATAAAGCCTTTCTTGTTAGGAGAGGCTTTATATATTTTTATTCTAAATCCGGGGGCTGGTCCATATGATGTAATAATGGATAAAATCATGGAGCAATAAAGGTGGGGGCTGGATGAAACTTCCGGCTGTTTGGCCCATTGGTATCGGGGTTGCTACAGCTGTGGTCATTGGAGCTACCATGCTCCGCAGGGTCAAATCTGGCAAGTGGTCCTTGATCCTAACGGATCTTTATAGCTTCTTTTTGCTCGTTTGGTCTGTCCTGGTATCCTTGCCCTACTTAAATGGCGACGGTATGCTGGTTCACACCGACAAATGGCGGATTACACTGGGTGCCCCGTTGATGTTTGCCCTCTCTGTTCTGGTAAATTCGGTCATAGGGTTTTGGCTGTTCTCCATTGGTTATGCCTTGTTTAACCCCAATAGAATCCGGCAAGTTAACCTAAAGCTCTTTGGCATCGAGATTAATAATAGTCTTCAGGCGGAAGACACAATATTGGCTGAAGCAAGCAATAGCGCTGTGGCATTGGTGGAGCGGATGAACTTTGTCGATGAGATGCTCCGGGAATTTGTCTGGTTTTATGCCCGGCAACTTTCCTGGAAACTGAAGGCGCCAGAGGATCAACAGCCGGAGGTCTTAAGGCAAACAGTGGAAGATCTGTTGATAAAGGTCTATTCCGGAATCAGGCATGCTTCATTTTCCATTTATGTTCTGCCTTTGACAGTTCAAGGCCTGGCCGGGCTTGACGGTGATCTTCAGGCCATCTTGCGGGCGACCGATGATGGGAACGACCACCAAAGCGGCATCGTCAATAACATTGGTCTCAGTTTGCACCGCTTGGCGGACAGTCGTTATGATACGGCTATTGTGATTAAACCCAAAGGTGACTACGAGCTTTCCGGTCTGGAAGTTCATGGGATCACCATGTTCTTCCTTTCTCTGGTTAGGACGGTAGCAAATCCTGAAGATGATTTTAGTGATAATGAGGAAAACATCACTATACTTCAATTCGCAAAGGAATGAATAATTATGAAACCTCCCGGAGATAACTAAAGAAAAACACGGGAGGGTTTTGTTTGAACAACAAAAAGCCCGGAGTAGCTTTCTTTGGAAGCGCCTGTCCGCCTAAGCATGAATCGAACATTCGGAAACTGGAACAGAAGATAAAAGAATTGAAAAAGTGACTTCCGGCAGTGCCGGAAATATTATTTGGTAAAAGCAGGACAAAGGGCAAACCGATTGCGGCGGGATTGCCCTTTGTTTATGCAGAATTTATTCCTTTTTAATGGGGAACTCCAAGATTACCGGGTTTTCAAAGAAAACGATACCGCCCGTTCCGAGACGTTGGAAGGCCTGAGTGTCGACTTACTGCAGGTTTCCATGGAATGATGCTTTAGCTAAGCTTGAAGAAGGAAGGGCAAATATGGTAAACTTGTCAATAAGGCTGCTTTTGGGAGGCTGGGGGAAGATGGATAAGGACATGGAACAAGTTAAACAGATCCTGGCTAAAGACCGGTTCGCCATAGATACGGTGGGAATTGAATTGGTGGAGGTGGAGCCGGGACGGGCGGTTGTCCGGTTAGAAGTGGGAGAAAAGCACCTTAACGGGTTGGGTATAATGCAAGGCGGAGCGATTTTCACCCTTGCCGATTATGCGTTGGCTGCAGCGGCAAACTCCCATGGAATGGTGGCGGTAACTATAAGCGCAACTATTTCTTATTTCCGGGCGGTCTCCACCGGCACCTTGCTGGCCGAGGCGATTGAGGAATCCTTCGATCCCAAGTTGGCTACTTATACAGTCCGGGTGACGAATGCCGAAAAACAATTGATTGCTCTTGTGCAGTCGACTGTGTACAGAAAGAACATACCCCTTTGTCCGGGTTAACTTTTTTCTGGCATAACATAAACAGACCCGCTTCACGATGAAGAAGAAGCGGGTCTGTTGTAATATAAAGCATTATGGTTTAATGCCTATGTTATGCCAATATTATCGGTCGGTCTTTTGCGGCAGGAGTTCCACCTTGTTCAGTTCACCTTTGCGGCCGATGTGAATCCGGATGAGGCCTTCACGTTGGAGATTATTTAATGAATGGGAGAGTTCAAAGATGTTACAGGCGACTTTTTCTCCCAGTGTCTGGACGTCAAATTCTACGGGACGGTTGTATGTATATTTGCAGAATTCTTTTAATGTCTTGAGCAGTTTTTCATCAAGTTCTTTACTCATTGTACTCCTCCTTTTTAGCATGTTGCGTAGATATAATTATTGAACACCCCCTTTATATCAAGCTGTTATTATATTTATCGGCTGTCGCCAATGCCGAATTAATAAGAAAAGGTTGTGGCGGGCATTATTATTTCCCTTTATACACTTTGCTTTGCGGGAAGTATGCCGACGGAGTTAGGCTCTTACAGGAACTTCTGGATTAGTGATGGTTTTATTCCATCCGCAGGTTGCTTCAGCGGATGCGAACAATAAGATACTAGGGGGGAGACCCTAAGGAGGAATAACAAATGGAGGCTGAATGTTCACTTTCATGTACCGGTCAGGAGATATTTACGGAGAAAAAACGGATTAAAGTGCTGAAAGTGGTTGGTGAAGCTGTGGGCCAATTCGTATTGGCGAATTCCACGTGTATTAATGCCATTAAAATCGACCGGATCAAAGCCCATCTGCTTGAGGCCAAGGACCACCTGTTCAAAGATAAAATAATAAAACAAGGAACTGTTCGTAAAGAAGTCTTCTACGTCGACCCGAAAAACCGGGTCCGTTATTTGGAAGAGGATATTCCCTTCACATTATTGGTGGAAATGCCCGGTTTCAAACCAACCCCTTTTACAGAGGTGCAGAACCATCTCCTGGACATTGATATCAGTTACAGTTTGACGCCAGCCCGACAGTGTATCCCGGGTTGTCTGCGACAGAAAATTGTCGGGCAGATCCTGGTGAAAGCGGCGGAATGGACTCAACTGGATGTTGTTACTGATTTGAAGCAAATTCCACGGATAAATTCAGTTAGTACTGCTTGTGTTAAGTATTAATGATATAGGATAGTAATCCGGGGTTAATCCCCGGCTTTTTTAATACAGGATGTTAATATATGGGGGCCAAGAGTGCCTAACTCATGGCAAATAGAACGTTTTTTTCATGAAGTGGAAAAAGGTTTTTCGCAGGTTCGCAATTTTAGCCGAGTTTTCGTAAGATGCATCACCTTGGAGGAGGTGGGATTGTGGATTCTGTTCTGCCCAGTCTTCAAGAGCTTGATGCATTATTGGTCAAACTTCGGGATGCAATCCTCGAGTCCAAACTGGATGGTGATTTTAAAAAAGTACTGCTAAATGATGTTGAATTGGCCAGGGATTGTTTACAAAAGAGGAATTTTCTTTGTGTCCTAAACGTATTGGGTGTGATCTTTGATAAACTTGTGGCACGTTTGTTGAGCTGCCCGGATCATTGTAATATTATCGTGCCCTTATTGTTGTTAATCAATCGTATTCAACAGATCATCCTTCGCTTGCCCATCGGAGCGGTAGGCCCGACTGGCCCAACTGGCCCCACAGGTCCGACCGGCCCAACAGGAGCTACCGGTGCCACAGGCGCCACTGGTGCCACTGGTCCACAGGGCCCGCAGGGTGCTACTGGGGCCACCGGGCCGACAGGTCCTGGCTTCCCCGCGACATTCGCATATATCTATAACATCGGTGAAGTAGAATCCATCCCCTTGGATGGTGATGTGCCATTTAGCAACAATGGGCTGATTGTTGGCGGTATTGCGCATAACCCCGGCAGCGCTGACATTGTCATTAATGAAAGCGGCACCTATGAAATAACCTTCTCCGTTCAGGCTGATCGGGTCAATCAGTTTGCCCTGTTCTTAAATGATACCCTGATCCCAGGCACAATTTACAGTGTAGGTGCAGCTAACGTCAATAACATCGGTAGGGTGATTGTCACAGTTCAGGCGCCTGCCACCCTTAATCTGCGGAATCATACCTCCTTTAACCCCGTGTCCTTACAAACTGAGATTGGTGGTGCCGAGGACCAGGTAAATGCAGCCATCAGCATAATCCGGCTGTCCTAAGATTCCTGAAGTCCCGCGGATTTAATAGGATGTAATAAACTTCGTGTGCCCTGAGGAATTGTGGACCGGGAAGCCGGCCGCAATTCCTCCTTGTTGTAAAGCACGTCACGGTTGGCCGGGCATATAAATGAACACATAATGATCTTTACAAAGGAGAAGGGGTAAGAAGATGAAGCAACTGCGTTTTCATCTGTTGGGGCTTGCCCATTTAGCCACGAATAAAACCAACTCCGCTTGCGCCTATACGCAAAAGGTGGTTAAACTGGCGAAGATGTTGAAAAGCTACGGACACACCGTTTATTTTTATGGCGTTGAAGGGTCCAAAGTTAACTGTGATGAAATGGTGCAAGTCTCAACGGAGGAGGTTCTCCTGCGCACATACGGCAATTACGACAAATCGCGGGAATTTTTTAAACACGACCCCAGGGATCTAGCTCAACAAACCTTTAACCGCAATGCCATAGAAGCAATTCTTGAACGTAAGCAGGAGCAGGATATTTTGTTATGCCCCATGGGTAACTACCAGCAGCCCATTGCCCAAGCCGTGGGTTTGTTGACGGTGGAGCCGGGTATCGGCTATACGGGTGTCTTTGCTGCCCATCGTGTTTTTGAGTCCTATGCCTGGATGCATTATATTTATGGCTTGCTAAACCAGGATGACGGTGTTTGGTATGATGCGGTGATTCCTAACTATTATGATCCCGCTGATTTTATCTATCAAAGGGAGAAGCAGGACTATTTACTCTATTTGGGCAGGATAATCTGGCGAAAGGGCGTACAAGTGGCCTCGGATGTGGCCAAGGCAACCGGGAATAAACTGGTGGTTGTGGGGCAGGGTTCGTTGGATAACCCCAGGGAACGGTTGGCATTGGGCGCTGAAAAGCATATTGAATATCATCCGGCGGTGGGTCCGGAGGAACGCTCCAGGTTACTGGGTGGCGCCAAAGCTGTTTTGATGCCCACTTTTTATTTGGAACCCTTCGGTGGGGTAAACGTGGAGGCCCAACTCTGCGGGACACCAGTAATTACCAGCGATTGGGGGGCATTTCCCGAAACCGTTTTGCACGGTGTAACGGGTTTCCGTTGCCGGACTTTCGAAGAGTTTTGCTGGGCAGTGAAGAATATTTACCGGATTAAGCCGGAGAACTGCCGGGTGTGGGCGGAGAAAAACTATTCCCTGGAGCGGGTTGGGCGGATGTATGAAACCTATTTTCAACGTCTGCATCACCTCTTTGATCAAGGATGGTACCAACCCAACGAAGAACGGCAAGAATTAGAGTGGCTCAATAGGTACTATCCGGTCATGATGCCGTAAAAATTGCATAATAAATATATTTAAACCGGTAAAAACCGGTTAATTTTTGTGAAAAATCAGTGATTAAAGAGGGGGGAAAAACCATAAATGGTAGAATTAAAATTTTGGCAAAAGGAAGGGGGAGTTTAATCTGAACAATTGTTTTTTAGGTTTATTAGCGGCATTTTTTCTAATTACTATGTTTGGTTGCAGCGGCGAAATTAGTGGTAACAATGAATCACATATCAAGGATTATACTGTGACACCCATTGGCGCGCCAATAAATACACCGGGTGGCGGGACAATTACTGCTTTTAAATTTTCATCTGCTGCTATAGAAAGGCGTTTTGATGTTTATTTGCCCCCTGGCTATAACAATTCAAAAAATCAACGCTATCCTGTACTTTATATGCATGATGGACAGAATCTCTTTTTTCCTGAAAGGTGTTTTATTTGGGAATGGAACCTTGATGATAACATCGAGTATCTGATAGAACAAGGTAAGATACAGAAAATCATTGCAGTTGGGATTGATAATGCTGAGACGGATAGATTGACTGAGTTTGTAACTGATCAAGCCAAGTCATATACAAAGCTGCTAATGTCAATTAAAAACCATATTGACAAAACCTACCGGACGCTTCCGGACCGGGAATATACTGGATTAATGGGTGCCTCCGCCGGTGCTGCTACAACTTTATATGCGGCTCACCATCATCCGGAAACCTTTGGCCTGCTTGGAATCTATTCGATTTATGCTCCGTATTCGGATATTTATGGTATGATAAAAAATAACGAACATGCCAGGTTCCATAAGGTTTACATAGCGGCAGGAGCGGGAGAAGTCTACAATCTTAACCAAGCGCGAAGGATCAAAGCTCTTTTTGAAGCCAAGGGTTATACCGATGATGAACTCTATTACTATGAAGAGACCCCAATGGCCAACATAATGAACAAACGTGGGAAAGATGGTTACGGGGTGAAGGAGAGAACTTAACCCTGGGGACCTTGGAAATGTTCTATGGTACGACTAAAAAGTAAGGTTGCGCCCGCAAAAAAGCCGTCATGGCAAACCATGGCGGTTTTTTTATTCTGAGTGTTAAAGCGAAGAGTATTAAGTGAAGCTAAGGACCATTTGATGGTTAATGTTGGGCCATCTGCTTAATACTTCGTTGACAGGAGCGGCCAAAAGTTATAATATAACAATTAAGCAATTATTTAATTGATAAAGTGAGGCGATGGACTTGTCACAAAAAGAAACCAGGGAAAACAGGGATCTTTGTGATGATAATTGTCCCGCCAACCTTGACCTGGAAACCCTGCGGGAGAAGGCCTTGGAAGTAAGTGGCCTGTCGGAGTTGTTCAAAGTACTTGGAGACGAAACAAGGGCCAAGATCCTTTACCTCCTGTCCGAGCAGCGCCTTTGTGTTTGTGATATTGCTGCGGTGTTGGAACTGACATTGCCGGCAGTTTCCCACCACCTGCGCTTGTTAAAGGCCATGCGGTTGGTGAAGTCTTCCCGCGAGGGGAAGATGGTCTATTACACCTTGGATGACGAGCATATACTAAATCTTATCCGTGAAGCCCAAGCCCATTTCGCCGAAGAAAGGTAACGGTTGTCGAGATATTATCCAAGAAAGAAGGATTGCCGTGCGTTGTACTTTAGAGGGTTTAGACTGTGCAAACTGTGCCGCCAAGATCGAGCAAGCCTTGCAGAAGGTAGAGGGCCTGGAGCATGTCAGTGTTAATTTCGCCACGAAAACCGTGGATATTCCCGAGCGGCATCTGGAAGAAGCCAGGCAAGTGGTTGCTCGAGTGGAGCCGGATGTGTTTTTGCGGGTTCAAAATGAACAACCACCCGCAAAGGAGAAAGCCATGACGGGGAAGGGTCAACGCCATCGGTTGCTGCTGGCGGGAGTCTTGTTTTTGATTGGCCTTCTTTATCATGAGTTCCTGCATAATACTCCATCTTCCTGGTTGGAATATGCTGTTTTAATCCCTGCTTACCTTCTGGTGGGTTGGCCCGTGGTTGCCGCCGCCTTTAAGAAGATTGCCCGGGGGCAACTGTTTGACGAAAACTTTTTAATGACCGTGGCTACCTTTGGCGCCATCGCCATTCATCAACTCACCGAGGCTGTGGGAGTGATGCTCTTTTACGCAGTAGGTCTCTACTTCCAGGATAAAGCCATCCGCCGTTCCCGGCGGTCCATTACTGCACTATTGGATATTCAACCAGATTATGCCAACTTAAAAGCGGCAAGTGGCGTTAAAAGACTTAAACCTGAGGAAGTGGCCGTCGGTGAGGTGATTTTGGTCAAACCCGGCGAAAAGGTGCCCTTGGACGGGGAAGTGATTGAAGGAGTTTCCACCGTTGATACCTCTGCTTTGACTGGGGAAGCGGTACCCAGAACGGTACGGGTCGGGGAGACCGTTTTGGCAGGCATGATCAATGGCCATGGCTTATTGACAGTCAGAGTAACCAAGCCGTTTAGCGAGTCGTCGGTGGCACGGATCTTACATCTGGTGGAGAAGGCCGGGGAGCGGAAGGCGCCGGTGGAACAATTTATCACCGTATTTGCCCATTATTATACGCCCATTGTTGTGGGCATCGCTGCGGCCATTGCCCTTTTGCCGCCGCTCTTTCTGCCTGGGGCAACCTTTTCCCAATGGTTCTACCGGGCGCTGGTATTGTTGGTCATTTCCTGCCCCTGCGCCTTGATGATTTCCATCCCTTTGAGCTATTTTGGTGGTATCGGTATGGCCTCCCGGCGGGGTGTTCTGGTGAAGGGCGCTAATTACCTTGATGCCTTGACGCAATTGGAGACGGTGGTTTTTGACAAGACCGGCACCTTGACCAAGGGTATTTTTCGGGTGACTAAGGTTGTGCCTAAAAACGGTTATAGCGCTGAGAAACTGTTGGCTCTGGCAGCTGGTGCGGAGATCTACTCCAACCACCCCATCGCCCTTTCCATCCGCGCGGCCTACGGTCGGGAGATCCCCCCGGACGAGGTGACGGAGTACCGGGAAATTCCGGCCCATGGTATCAGTGCTGTGGTGGGAGGACAGAATGTCCTGACCGGGAATGACCGGCTCATGCATAGGGAGAATATTCCCCATGAAGACTGTAATGTGGAAGGGACCGCTGTTTATCTGGCGATTAATGGAACGTATGCGGGGTATATCGTCATCTCCGATGAGTTGAAGGACGGGGCGGCCGAAGTCATAAAAAGCCTGCGTGCTTTGGGAGTGGCCCGGATTGTTATGCTGACCGGCGATGAGGAGAGCGTGGCCCGGCAGGTGGCGGAGGAGCTGGGTTTGGATGGCTACTACGCCGAGTTGCTTCCCGAGGATAAAGTGGCCAGGGTGGAAACCATGTTGACGAACGGGTCGGTCGAGGGCCCGGGTAAACTGGCCTTTGTCGGGGACGGGGTGAATGACGCACCGGTGATTACCCGGGCGGATGTGGGCGTGGCCATGGGCGGGCTGGGTCGTGATGCGGCCATGGAAGCGGCTGATGTGGTTCTGATGGATGATTCCCCAGCCAAGTTGGCGGAGGCTTTGGCGATTGCTAAACGGACCCGTTCGATTGTTCGGCAGAATATCTGCCTGGCGCTGGGGGTAAAAATCTTCTTTATTCTCTTGGGTTCACTGGGTATAGCCAGTATTTGGGAAGCGGTCTTTGCGGATGTTGGGGTCACACTGCTGGCGGTATTAAATGCTACAAGGGGGTATAAACAATGAAGGCGGCGGTCTATTACTTTACTGGTACCGGCAATTCTTTAGCGGTGGCGAGGGATATAGCCAAGTCTCTTGAGGGTGAATTGATTTCCATTCCTTCTGTTATTCAACAGGAGCTGGTTAGGACCGATGCAGAGGTAATCGGAGTGGTTTTTCCCGTCTATATATGGGGTATGCCCCTGATTGTCGAAAGGTTTATCAAAAAGCTGGCTAACCTCCAAGATAAATATGTCTTTGCCATTACCACCTACGGTGGAATGCCAGGAGCTACGATTAACTTTTTGGCAAAGGTCATCGAATCTTGCGGCGGGAGGCTGGCTGCCGGTTATGCTGTTCATATGCCCGGGAATTATACCCCCATGTACGGCGCAATTGCCCCCGAAAAGCAGGAGAGACTCTTTGCCCGTTGGAGAAGTAGGGTAGAGGAGATTGCTGATGCTGTTAAAAACAGGCGGCAAGGAATCCGGGAAAACAGTAGTTTCTTAGTTAACTTGTTCTTTTCCCACCTGGTTTATCGTGCCGGGGCGCCACATATCCCGAAGTTGGACAAGGATTTTTATGTCGATGAAAAATGCAATGGTTGTGGAGCATGTGCAAGGATCTGCCCGGTTAAGAACGTGGAAATTTCGGGGGGCAGGCCGGTTTGGCTTGGAGCCTGTGAACAGTGTTTAGCCTGTTTGCAATGGTGTCCTAAAGAATCTATCCAGTATGGAAAGGCTACCGCCAGGCGGAGGCGTTACCATCATCCCGATGTTACATTGGATGATATAATTAAGCATGCGGGCGACTAAGGAACGACAATTTTGCGCCATGATTGGGCACGGAAAAGTTTCCATGGGGTAATTAGTTTCATGCATTTACTCATAAAAACATCAGTGACCAGTTGACAGCAAAAGCGGGATTGAGCGATATCAATCCCGCTTTTGCTGTAATGGCTATACTCACCTTGGAATGCAGATTTGCTGGTCGATTTGGATAAAGTTCGGATCCAGCCCCGGATTGACTCGGAGAATGGCTTCTACGGTGACGTTAAACCGGGAAGCAATGGCAAAGAGGGTATCACCGGCTGTAACTGTGTAAATAAAGCCGATGCAGGGCGGGGTTGGCCCCGGTGGAGTGGTGGGAATACAGATGCGCTGGCCGATAACGATGAAATTAGGATCTAAACCGGGATTAGCCCTCAGGATGGCTTGGACAGTGGTGTTAAAACGGAAGGCGATCTGGTTTAGTGTGTCCCCTGCCACTACTGTATAGATGAAACCTGGACAGACCGGGGGCGGTGCTGCCGGAATGCAAATCTGTTGGCCCACAAAAAGCCGGAGGGGGTCCAGCCCCGGGTTGGCTTGCAGGATGGCATCGACTGTTGTGCCAAACCGGAGGGCAATGGTGAACAATGTATCGCCAGCCATTACTGTATATACTGTTCCAGAGCAGGCGGGAGGACGCTGGGCAGGAATACAAATCTGTTGCCCAGGTACCAAACGATCGGGGTCTAGGCCAGGGTTGGCCTGGAGGATCTCCCGGACTGTAGTGTTAAAACGCTGGGCAATCCGGGGAAGTGTATCCCCGAACCTAACGGTATATAGGTTGCTGCTGGGGCATGATGGAACGACGGGAATACAGATCCGCAGTCCCGGGCGGGGACCGAGAAGGACTAGAAACGGATTCTCCCGCAACAGGGCAGCCTGAGTTGTGCTAAAGCGCCGGGCAATACTGGCAAGAGTATCTCCCTGGCGAATAATGTAGGAAGTTCCGCTGGGGCAGCGCTGTGGCGGAATGGGGATTTGGAGGGCTTGGCCCGGCGTCGGCGGCCAACTGCCAGCATTTTGGGCTATTATAGCTTCTGGGGTCAGGCCAAAGGCGCTGGCAATTACAGATATGTCATCACCAGGTTTAATAACAAGTTCCATGGTGTCATTATTATAATAATCGGACATTTATAATGTACCCATGATTTAAGACAAAAAATTCGAAAATCTAAGTGAGCCTGATATAATAAAGGACAAGTAGATTGTCAGAAAAGAGGGTTCACGAATGGGTAGACGACAATTCACTCCGGAGTTTAAGACCAGGAT
>DGDV01000012.1:94339-104084 GCA_002385625.1 Firmicutes bacterium UBA3943 | reverse complement strand
CCACGTCGGCTCCCCCTTAAAACCTTGGTTCTCCTAAGCAGCTATTTGCATCGTTCCCGCCGCCGGGCGGGGGTGTTTTCTTAGATTTCGGGCCGTGTGTGAGCACGATGTTAAAATCAGTTGGATTTAATCTTCTGCCCCTTGACCTCCGCATTACCGTTCAACACCAGGCTACTAGCCTTGCACCCCATTTTAATCTCGTCTTTTGCTGAGACAATCAGCTTCTTATCCGTTTCGACGATTACATTCTCCTTAGCGATTAATTTCATCCCCCGTTTACTGACGACCTCAATCCCTTCCCGGTCATTCATGCGCAGGAAGATTTCCCCGTCCTTGGCACTGAGCAGAATTTCCCCGGGCGCCAGCATCAGTTCGTTCCCCGACTTGGTCCGGAGGTACTTGATGTCGGGATTGCCTACCTTATTGGTCTTCCCCTCCTCCGCATTCTTCCGGACGGAACTAAGGGCCACCGCTTCTCCCTCATCGGGGCCGGGGAAGTAGATCCGAACACAATCGCCCAGTTCCGGCATGAAATACCAGCCGCTGTTCCCCTCCGCCGTGTAGGCCGAGGCATAGGGGAACCAGTATGCCTCTTCCTTCTTTTGCTCCATATCAATCTCCAGGTGGACCCGGACCTTGTCCTTGGCCACTTCAATAACTTCACCCGGGATCGACGCGCCAATCAACTGATTGTTGTAGATGTTATTCTGGTAGAGGCCACTCTTGGGGACCAGTACATAATAGTGTTTCAGGATGCCGCTTTGCATCACCGTTTCAACTTCACGGATATATAGAGTATGGCCGTTAAACTGAACGGCATCACCCAGGGCAAACACTTGGTTCGTCTCCACCTGGTAAGAGAGGAAATCGATCTCCTGCAGGTCCTGCCGGTAATTTCCCGCCGCCACCAGGTAGTCGGAAATGTTCTTCTTGCAACTGTAATGCAGATTATCCAGTTCCCCCTTGACCTCACCGTCAGGTGCACCAAAGTAAAACTTGGGTTGCAGAAAGTCGGTCGCCGGGATCAAGCCGCTGTTAAAGTGGGAAGCCAATCGAATCAACAATTGCCAGTCGGTCTCCCGGTATTGCACGATCAGTCTTCCGGTTTTGGCATCGTTTGAGACATTGTCAATGACATCCGCCCCAGGATAATCGGCGATAACTTGTTTAATAAGATCAGTGTATGACCGGTTGATGTCCTGAAATGACCTGTCTTTAAGCTGGATATCCAGGATCTTGCTGGCGGAGACTGCCTCCAGGTGCAAGTAGTAAATCTCCCGGACCGCTCTGACACAAATATTGGTAACAAATCCTTTAAACAAAGGCTTGGCGCCACCCGCCTCATCCACCAGGTCGACCTCGATTGGTGTCTGGGCATCGGTCTCCCGGATGTATTCATCCTTTTTCTCCCCGGGAATAATTCCGGTCAGACACAGCGTGGCATGTTCGTTAAACCGGCGGACCATCTTCAACTCCACCAGATCCTTCAACTCATAAGGCCTAATTTGCAGATTGTTGTAACCTGTTACCGAAAGTCCCATTTTACTCCCCCACCCCAATTCAATTTTTCAGCTTAATTTAAGAAGCCACCACCGGCACAGGCCGCATCGTCTCCACCATCGCCCTGGCCAGAGGCTGCCAGAGTTCCATGTCCTCTTCCAGGCAATTGAAATTAATCAGCAATGCCCGGCCCTCCAGGGGCGTAACACATGCCAGGTTATAAATCTCCCCGTCAATGGCGGGGGAGATAAATTCCACAAAACCAACGGTTTGGCCATTACAGTCAAAGACGCCGTCCGCCAAAAACCTGCTGCCGGACTGCAGCCGTTTCAGGTTCTGCACAAGAAACTCCTTAAACTCAGGGACCTTGTCGTTAGTTAAGATATTCTGAGTATGGTTAAAGGCCAGACTAAGCGACCCGCTTTCGTCACTGAAGATCAGGCCCGGCCGGTGCTCTGAAGGATACTTCAGCGCCGCCAGATCCGGATCCATCACCGCAAAATCCACCGGCATGCGCATGAGGAGTTTTTCCTCAATGAGACTCCGCTCGGCAAACTCAATCGCCAGGTCCTCCCGTTGGAACACCCCGCTGTTTACCCCTTCCCGGGCCCGCTGCACAGCCTCTTCCGCCTGCGCCATAAGTTCCTTTTCCCGCCGGATCCTGTTGATTGCCTCTTGAATCTGTTCATCAATGGGCATTTGTCGTCACCATCCGTCCATATATTTTTCTCACGGCCATTGTCCCGTCCGGCCCGCTACTTACTGCCCGTCGTCTTTAATGGTGATGCGCCCGCACCACATGCACATATGACACGAGTTATTCAACAAAGCCGGGAAACCGTCCACACGCTCGTCGGTCTTGCCCTGCAGCCATGGCATAGTCAACGCCGGAACACAGGGCATCTTTTGCAAGCGCCCATGGTTGGCCGCGGTGGCAGCCGCCACCACCGGATTGGCCAGACTGCTGCACTTCCCAAAGGGTTGAACATTGACCATGGGTTTAAAATCCATAATGTTGGCCTGAGCCTTACCCTTGATATAAATCTTGTGATCCATCGGCAGTTGCAACTTGCTTTCCTTATCCCCGAAACTGCAACGCAACGTGGCGCCCTCCACCACATAACTGAGGGTCTTCCCCGAACTTGCCAATATTCTCGGTTCTGCCATCGATAACACCCCGCCTCAATTTGATCAAGCATTCAGGAGACTGTAGTCAGGATCCAAAAGATCCCTAATAGGAAAAACCCTGCCTTTCCCTCTAACACCATCATCTTGCAGTCAAAATTCAGAAATACCCTTGGAAAACTCCTGAATTCCGGCTACTTACCACTGATTACCGGCTTCTGAACACCTTATTAACAAACCTCCAACCGCTTCAGGCAAATACCAAAGAAATCCCGGCGGTAGATACTCTCCGCCACATGGAGGTTCACCACAAGCAAATGTTCCCCACTCCCGGCCAACCGGAAAAAGTTACGGTCCCCTATTTTGCTCCCATCCAAAACCGACTCTTTGCTGGTCTGAGTAAAAACACCAGCCGGCGCCAGGCACGCCACGGCAGCCGGCGCCGCCAACCAATACACCGCCTGGTACATCCGTTGCTTATCCGCCAGTACCACGGGTTTAAAGAAGGCCGCCGGTTCATACAGGGCCAACAGTTGCTTCAATTGGTCCGAAACCAACGGAAAGGGCCGGGCCACAAAGTCCACATAATCATTGCGCCTGCCTTCCTCCAGGTAGACTTGGACCGGCTCCTCACCCAACTCCGCCAACCCTTGGCCAAACCCGTCTACCCCCAGGGCCTTCCCCAGCCCCACCAGCCGGATGGCATCACCAACCCGCCCATCTTGACACATCAGGAAATACTCCACGGAAAACCCTCCTGATAATTAAGGTCATAGCCCGCCTTATTCCCAGCGGACAACATCCCTTTGCTCCTCGGTCAGCCCGGCTATCCCAGCGGCATCCACGGAGAAGACCGCGCCATCCAGACGCGCATCGGAGAAAGAAGTTGCGGCCAAATTCGCCCGGCGGAAATCGGCACCCCGCAGGTCAGCCTGGCTAAAATCAACCCCCGTCAGATCGGCGCTGGCAAAACAAACCCCGTCCAACACCGGTCCTGCCCACTCCTGCGTATCCGCCGTCTCCGTCGCTGGATCCACAGCGCCTTCCACCGCCCGCAGGATGGCTCCCTGTAAATTTGCCCCTTGAAAGTCAGCGCCCCGGATCAGCGCCCGGCCAAGGTTAACACCACGCATTATCGCGTCACTGCATTTAGCTCCAGCCAAATTTGCCTCCCTCAGGTTACTCCCGGACAGATCCGCGCCACGCAGATCCGCAAAGCACAGATCAATCCCGCCATAATCCCCTGCCACCAGGTCCAGTCCGGCAAAGACCTCATAGGAATAGGCCCCTTCCTCCTTGGCCTCCAGCCACTGCTTCACCTCTACCGGGTCCTTCTCCCGCCGGTCCTCCTTATACACAAGCTCTGTCCAATCCCGGTGTTCCCCCACCCGGATCTCAAACACTTCCGCCCGGGCCAGGGCTTGGTACTCCGGTAAGAGCACCGCCTTGGGCACGGCATACCGGGCCAGAGCCACCACAAAAAGATTGCATCTCCCTGCTGCCCGGCGTTTGATCCCATCTATATCCGGGGGTAAGATCAGGTTCATATACCGCTTGCGCACCAGCTCCAGTTCCTTCCCTAGATCATCCAGGTAACAAAAGGCCCAGGCAGCGTCATACTCCGTTTCACAGTCCACCGGGTCCAGATACCACTCCCTGCCCTGGGCTGTTAGCCGGTGGGAGAGCAGTCCGTCGGCCAGGGCCGTCCGCAACATGGCGCAGGTAATATAGCCAAGGGGTCCCCGCGTGCCCGCAGCCTGCTGCACCCCGGCCTGCCGGCACACGCGGCGGAAGGCGTCGAGAAAACCCGGCACCAACTCATCTCGCATAGCCCGGTATCTCTCTTCCAAAGTCCTCAAGAAGGCCTGCTCCTTGGGCCATACATAATTGCGCTCAAAGTGCGCCAATGCTTCTTCCCGCGTCATACCGCTTCTCCTTTCCGGGCCCAGTTACCCCGCGACCTATTTATGCTCCGTAAATACAGAAGTAAAATTTGACTCTTTAAACATTGATATTTTACCAAAGTTTTTTAATATTTTAAAGTGTCGCGTTTAATTCTACCAAAACCCGGCAGTATACCGCTAAAACCAACAAAAAGCGGAACAATTGCCGGGAAACGAAGGACATAAAAAAGCATCCGAAGGTCTTTGCCTGCTTCTCAATGGCACTAACCACTGGAAGGAGGCAATCCTGCGGATGCCGGAGACATTTATCGGGTATTATCGTTCTCTGCCTTGGGACTGCTCTTAGCGTTAGCTACTGCACAATTCCACAAAAATACGACCTTTAATTTTATCCTTACTGCTTCAACAGTGCCGACACAGGCACAATCTCAATCCCTGCCCGCCGGAATTTGGGGAGGTACTCCTTGATGACCCGTGCCCGGCCCGGGCGGGCGTGGGTGATGCCAACCGCTTCCCCGTCCCGCAAGGCAATCTCCATGAGTAAATCCAACTGCTGCCGCATCTGTTCCAAGTCGTTGTCCAAAAAGACGCTGCGGGCAGCGTAAGGCACCCCTAAACGACGGGCAATGGGCACACCCACCGTCCATGAGATGCTCCGGGAATCAACAAAGAACAAGCCCAATTTTTTCGTTTCCTTCAATAACAACTCCATAATCCGGGGATCCCGCGATCCCTTGGAGCCCATGTGATTGTTAAAGCCCACCGCTCCGGGCACATCAGCCAGGTTTTCCCGGAAGATGCGGATAATCTCCTCATCACTCATACCCGAGTGGATTAAGCCGGGCCCGGGATTATTCCGGTCCATGTTAATCGGTTCCAAAGGTTGATGGAGGATGACCTCAAAACCTACCTCCGCCGCCCGGCGGGCGTGTTCACGGGAATACTCGCCACCCGGCAAAACCGCAATGGTCAACGGGGCGGCAATGTCAAAATAGGCCTCGGCCGGTTCCTGCACAAATCCATAGTCATCAACGATAATCGCCACCCGTGCTTTACCCCGGTACCGCGGTGCTTGCGGCGCTTGGGGCGGTTGCGGCCGGACCGGTGTCGCCGGTTTGCCTGGCACCGGCGGAACAATAATAGACCCGGCCGGTGTCTTCACCGCTTCCTTTTGCGCTGCCGGGGCGGGTCGTGCTTTTGCCACCGGCTGTTCTTTGACAGGCGCTTTCTCCTTTACAAGTGGTTGCTCCGTCCGCATCACCTGTTGCTCACCGGATTGCTGTTGCAGTTGTTTCTTTACCACCGCTTTGCCTTTGGGAACTCGCCCCTTTTTAGCCACCGGTTTCGCCGTCGCCTTGATTTTAGGCTTGACAGCCGGCACCGGTATTGCCGGTTGTTTCTCCGCTTGGACCACCGGTTTCTCCTTGGGCTTAAGTTCAAATTGGAAAAACGGCGGCAAGTAGAAAACTGTCCCTTTCTTGACCTCCGGCTGAGTCTTGGCCTTTGGGGATGGTTTTACCACCAGTACCGGGTCTGCCGTTTTTTCCGGTTTCACCGGCCGCACCTGTCTCATCGGCTTTTTCTTTACTGCCGTCGGTTTTTCCCTATGTTTGGCTTCACGGGGAACAATGGGTAGCAATGTCAGGTGTTTTTTCCTTACCGCCACCGGCTTTTCTTTTTGCCCCACAGGGGGTCTCTGCCCCGACGGCGGTTTGACCGTCACCCTTTTTTTGGGGGGCTGTTTTTTCCCCACCTGAAGGCCAGGCTTCACCACCGGCTTTAATCCAATGGGTTGCCCTTTCTTTTCCTCCGCTCCCTTTTGCCTTGCCGCAACCGACCGCTGTCTGTCCGGGGCAACCACCGGATTCCTAACCTTGGCAGCTCCACGGCGTTTCTCCCGGGCCACTGCCGTCTCTTTAGCCTTAGTGGCCGGGCCGGGTCTTACCTCTTGCACCCTCCGCCCCACGGCCCACTTTTTCAGTGGGTCCACTGCGGTAAGTTTGGGCAACCCCACCAACAGCCGGTGGGTCACCAAATCACCGGCAGGAGCGGGCAGCCCTAGATCAATGCGGTAATACACCGTGCCGTCCAAGATGATCCCGTCGGCATACAGCACCTCCAAACCAAAGGCTTCCTTGTGCTCCTTCATGTGGAGAAAGAGCCGCTCAACGGTTTGCAATGGGGTCTGTGTGTCCGCTTCCAGGTGGTACTCCGTCTCGGACCACAGGAAATCTTCTTTTCCCTTCTTCTCCCGCAGCCGCCAAGAACTTTCCGTAATCCACAACCCTTCCTCAGCGAAGAAAATCTGTAATCCTTCGTCCACCCGGTAACCAAAAGGCCGTAGATCATAACTCCCGCCCTGGCGATACGCAGACCAATGCCGGTTTTGGCGTTCAGCCGCCACCGGCAGGGCTGCCGGCTTCCCGCGGCCGAAACAGAACAGAATCAGCAGGAAGAAGAGGTAAGCACCGATAATTACCTGCAGTTCCATGGATAGATGAAGACCCTTCCTTGGCATCTGCATGCTTCTTTTCCCTCCTCCCCTGAAAGCAGTTAAAGACAACCCGCAGGTTGTCTTTTGTCTTTATGCAGCCTCTTTTTGCCGGACGCCCAGGATCTCCTGGCGCAGCACCTCCAAGGCCTTTTCCTCCTGACTTTTATCGAATTCCCGCCGGGGCGCCGTATCACCCTTCTTCAAAGCCTCTTCCACATCCTTGGGAACAGGCACCAAAACATGGGGCCGAATCCCCTTCTTATGGATGGATAGGCCGCCAGCAGTCCGGTAATTGGCCACTGTCAAGGTTAATGCGCCGCCGTTGGCCAGAGGGATGACATCTTGCACCACACCCTTGCCAAAGGTGGTATTGCCCACCAACACCCCGGCTTTATGATCCTTAATGGCGCCAGCCACAATCTCCGCGGCGCTGGCTGACCATTCATTCACCAAAACCACCAGTGGCCACTTGGGGTGGGAATTGGGCAGCGCCCGGAAATCTTCTCCTTGCTGACCCCTCTGCTCCACCCGAACAATCCTGCTGCCATTCGGCACAAACTTGCTGGCCACCGCCACCGCCGAGGTTAACAGGCCTCCGGGGTTATACCGCAGGTCAAGGATGATACTGCCGACCCCGGCCCGCTCCGCATCATTGAGGGCGTTTTCCAGATCACCCGCAGTAGTCTCCGCAAATTGGGACAAGTTAACCAAGGCCACCTTGCCGATGATGGCATCTTCCAGGATCTCCATCTCTACCGTGGGTGTTTTAATATTCGCCCGGCGCAGCCGGTATTCCCGGCGCACCACAAGTTCCCCATCCCCCCGTTCAATCAGGAGGACCACTTCTGTGCCGATCTTACCTTTTATCGCCGCGATGACCTGTTCCCGCGTGCGGTTGGCGGTACTCTTGCCGTCGACGGCTATAATCCGGTCACCCTGCAAGATCCCGGCCTTTTCCGCCGGCGAACCCTTAATGGGTCGCATCACGGTCAGTTGGTCCCCGTTAAAATCCAAATATACACCAATCCCGCCGAAGGAGCCCTCCGTCTGACTGCGTAACTCCCGGTATTCGGCGGGATTTAGGTAACGGGTATAGGGATCTTTCAACTCCGCTAAGGTTTTTTCGATGGCGCCGTGGTGCAAGTAAGAATGGAAAAGCCGTCCAAGACTCACAGGTTCAATAAAACGTTGATTAACCAGGGCAATTACCTGAAACGCCACAGGAAAATCACGGTATTTGCCCCTCGCCCAGCCTCGCACCACAGGAGATATCCCCCAAAAAACAATCGCCACAAGAACCATGATCGTCAAGATCACGCGAAGCGTCTTACGCATGCTGCCGCTCCTTTTGTTCCCAAAGCTAAACCCCGGTCTCTAAATCTTTATACCCTTGGTGTAGAAATATGTACACTAAGGCAAGTAATTCATGGGATTATCGGGCGTCCCGTTGACGCGGACTTCAAAGTGCAGATGGGGCCCGGTACTCAATCCCGTGGATCCTACATTGGCAATGTGCTGACCCTGGGTCACCCGATCGCCCTTTTCCACAAACAACCGGCTGCAATGGGCATAGAGCGTCGAGATCTTATTCCCGTGGTCAATGGAGATCATCTTACCGTACCCGCCGTTCCAACCGCTGTATATGACAATCCCGTGGTCACTGGCGCGAATGGCTAGTCCATGGGGCGCCGCAATGTCAATCCCCGTGTGGTATTTACGTTTTTTCAGCACCGGATGCCGCCGCCAGCCAAAGGGGGAAGAGATTCTCCCCCGCAGGGGCCATTGGATCTTTCCTGTGCCCAGGGCCGGACCGCTCCCTTGTTTTTTGCGGATGGTCTCCTCCAGCTCCCGGGAGGTTTTTTCGAGTTCATCCAACTCCCGCTCCAGTCGCTCACGATCCTTTTGGATCCGGGCCAATTCCCGCTCCCGTCGCGTTACCGCTATGGCCAACCGATCCTTGGCCTTTATATGTTGCTTTTTTAAGGCGCCAATCCGGTTCTTCTCCCGTTGCAGATCCTCATAATGACCGGTGAGCATCTGGCGTTGCTCATCAATCTCCTGGCATTGTTTCTCCACTTTGTCCAGTAAAGCAAGGTCATGCCGGAGATAAAAGCCCACAATCTCAAAGCGGTTAATGATTTCACTGAAATTTTGTGCGCTAACCAATACCTCAAGATAACTGGACATCCCGTATTTATACAGGGCAGTCAACCGCTCATCCAACTTCCTGCGGTATGTATTCCTTTCCTGCTCCAATTCGCTCAGGCGGGCTTTGGTCAAAGTGATCTGCCGTTGGATCTCCGCCAGCTTATTTGTGGCCACGCCCAGATCCTTCTCAATGCGCTCAAGATTCACCTCTACCCGGGCAAGATCTTTTTCTACTTTGGTCAGAGCGCTTTTCGTCCTTCGTTCCTGGTCCTTCTTCGCTTTTAGCTGCTTCTCTTTTTGGTGTATCAGTTTATCAACATTGGTTACTCCATAAACACTGGGAGGACACGGTTCCGTAAGAAGGATTACGCTCATAAATACAAATCCCAACAAAAGCCACCGATGGCGCCGCGGCATTACAACACCTCCAGCCTTATTCCGGACAGAGCCCTGACTGCCGGAGCTTTGGCTGTCCGGGGCCACCGGCGGCGGCCCCGAACCCCTGTTATACTTTCAAATAGCGTTTCACCGAAAGAAAACTGCCAACCATACCGAACAATACTCCCACAACCAC
>DGDV01000012.1:66771-94126 GCA_002385625.1 Firmicutes bacterium UBA3943 | reverse complement strand
CTTGGAAAGGAGCAGTACAGCGATGATGGCTCCGCCCAGGCCCAACATAATTCCTTCCAGGATAAATGGCCAACGGATAAACCAATCCGTCGCTCCCACCAGCTTCATAATCTCGATTTCCTTCCGCCGAGCGAAGACCGTCAGCTGAATAGTGTTAACGACGATGTAGAGCACAGCCAGGATCATCAGGATAATCAGCCCGATGCCGACGGCCAAGATCACATGGACCAAGATCATCATGGCATCAACAAAGGTTTTTCCATAATATACCTCATCAACGCCGGGAATCTCGGTGATCTGCTCCGCAATTTTTTCGACATCAGCCCGATCCTGCAGTTTGACCACAAAACTATCGGGCAGGGGATTATCGTCTTCACTGAAGAAAAGGTCCTTCTTGTTGCCCAGGACCTTCTCCAACATGCGGGCCCCCTCTTCCTTAGAGACAAACCGTACTTTGGCCACACCAGGCACAGCCATTAACTTGTTGTATATTTGGGGATAGTTCGTTTGATCCTTGGCCAAAAACACTTTAATTTCAATGACATCCCTGGCGGACCGGCCAATATAGCTAAAGTTGGTTACCAATATATAAAAACAGCCTAAGACCAGTAGGGAAATGGTGATGGTGCCCAGGGCGGCCAAGGCCATTAACCCGTTGCGCATCAGGCCGTTACCTGCTTCCTTGATAAAGTACCCAAATGTTCTAACCTTCAACTGCGTACACTCCTTTGGCCTCATCCCGTACAATCCGCCCGTTCTCCAAGGCCACCACCCGCCGGCGCATCCTGTTGACAATCTCCCGGTTATGGGTAGCCATCACAATCGTGGTCCCGCGCTTGTTGATCTCCAAAAGCAGGTCCATGATCCCCCATGAGGTATCGGGATCCAAGTTGCCCGTCGGTTCATCGGCCAACAGCAACAGGGGACGGTTCACAATCGAGCGCGCCAAAGAAACCCGTTGTTGCTCGCCACCAGACAACTCCGAGGGAAAGACATTGGCCTTCTCCCTTAAACCTACCAATTCCAAAACCGCAGGAACCTGACGGAGGATTTCCCTCCTGCTGGCCTCGATGGTCTCCAAGGCAAAGGCGACGTTCTCAAAAACGGTTTTATTGGGCAATAGTTTAAAATCCTGGAAAATAACACCGATATTGCGGCGAAAATATGGGACTTCGCTGGGTTTGATCTTACTGACATTTTTCCGGCCAACCAGTAAGCTTCCTGAAGTCGGAAGCTCCCGACGGATAATCAAATTCATAAATGTGGTTTTACCTGCTCCGCTTGCACCAACCAAAAAAACAAACTCTCCTTTATCAATCTCCAGGTTGATGCCGGAGAGGGCAACGACACCGTTACTATATTGCTTGACCAGATTTTGGGCCTGTATCAACCTTGTCACCTCTCCGTCAATAAATAGATATGCAAGCTTTTCCGAAACTTATTGTCGCATAATACAAGAACGCGGTTTTTAACTACCTGGGTTACTTCGACACCCTATATAATTTTCCTTCCTAGAAATCCGGGCAGATCCGGCAGTACCAAGCATCTCAGGAATTAGCTGGCAACTATTGTGAATTTTAAATTTTTTCCATTTAATTTTCCCTATTCACCCTCCGTTGGCAGAGGCAGAACAGGAAAACGCCGATAATGTTTCCCCCGAACATTATCGGCGTTTTATAAGGTCTAGTTTAAGAGTCAACGTTTATAACGGCAATAATACTCCAGTTCGTTACGGACGGCTCCGTCGCGCAAGTAAGGTATCACCTGTAAGATGCGAAAATCAAACCGAATCACATCGGCCGGCCTAACCCAGCCGGCAAGCTCGGCCAAGGCGAACCTAACAAGCCGTCCTTCCCTGATTTGCAGCAATTCCAAGACATGCCCCGCCAAAATCCGGCCGTTTTGCAGATCATCCAAAACCGCCGGTTCGATCTGGCTGGTATCATAGGCCAAATGAAACTGGTACCCGCCGCCCATTCCTTCTCGATAATCAGCTGAAGCGGCCTTCCTTCGCTACACATTTGCAACCACCCCAATGCACACCCTGCTTCCCCATTTTATGTGGGATGCGCACCATGGGTGACATAGGGCTTAGATTCTCCGCCGGACCGCCTCACCCATTTCGGTAGTACCAACCGGAGTACAGCCGGCTTCCATAATATCCGGTGTCCGCAGTCCTTCATTCAAAACGGCCACCACCGCTGCTTCCACATCCTTTGCTGCCGCTTCATGATGCAAACTGTAGCGGAGCAACAGAGCAGCCGACAGGATCGTGGCCAACGGATTGGCCTTATTCTGCCCGGCAATATCCGGAGCTGAACCATGGGCTGGTTCGTACAGGGCAACTTCTCCGCCAAGACTGGCCGATGGCAGCATACCCAGGGACCCGGAGAGCATCGAAGCCTGGTCGGTGAGGATATCACCGAACATGTTCTCGGTGACGATCACATCAAACAGCTTGGGATTTCGTACCAGCTGCATGGCGCAGTTGTCAACATACATATGGTGCAACTCAACGTCGGGATAATCCTTGGCCACTTCCATGGCCACCTCCCGCCACAACTGGGAGGAGGTTAACACATTGGCCTTATCCACAGAGGTCAAGTGCTTCCGGCGTTTGTGGGCCGCTGCAAAGGCAAACCTGAGGATTCGCTCGATCTCCGCCCGTGTATAAACCAGCGTATCCACCGCCCGTTCCTCAGGGCCGGCGCCTTCCCGGCGCTTCTCCCCGAAATACAAACCACCGGTCAGCTCCCGGACCACTAAAATGTCGATACCGCTAATAACCTCCGGTTTGAGGGTTGATGCATGCAGTAAAGGCTCATAAGCTGTCACCAACCGCAGATTGGCAAATAACCCCAGAATCTTCCGAATGGGTAACAAGGCCGCCCGCTCCGGCCGCAATTCCGCAGGCAAGGCATCCATCTGCGGGCTGCCGACGGCTCCAAGCAGCACTGCCTGGCTTTGCTTACACAGGTCAATGGTTTCCTGGGGCAAGGGATGCCCGTATTTGGCATAAGCATCCTCACTGATCAGCCCATACTGGAACTCCAAACCAAGGCCATATTTCTTATCAATCTTCTGTAAAACCCCAACCGCTTCAGGGACAATCTCCCGGCCAATTCCATCGCCGGGCAAAACAGCAATCCGAAACACCGCTTCTCACCTATCTTTCCGGCAAACTCTTTTTCAGCTCCCCAATCACCCGAGTTATCTCAACACCCAACTCCTGGTAGAGTTCCTTATGGCTCTTTCCGCCTTCCTGGGGCCGGATGGGCCCGCCAATCACCGCTGCCACGCGGCGGAAGGGGCGGTACCCGATAGCATCGGTGCCAATCAAAGCCACTGGAATAATGGGAACGCCTGCTTTCACCGCGAGCATGGCCGCACCGGGTTGAGGCGGCAACATATTTTCCCCGCCGGTCCGGTTCCGGCCACCTTCTATAAAGATCCCCAGCAACTGCCCGGCCTGCAGGTGCTGCATGGCCGTTTCCAACGCTGCCCGGTCGGAACCCCCACGGTTAACCGGGAAGGCGCCCCAGGCCCGCAATAAAGCCCCCAGCGGTTTGAACCGGAAAAGCTCCTTTTTAGCCATAAAGTGAACCTTGCGGGGAATGGCACATCCAAACACAAAGGGATCCCAGTTACTCAGGTGATTGGCCACCACCACCGCACCGCCTGATTTCGGGATGTTTTCCCGGCCAATGACGCGAAAGCCGTGGAAAAAACTGATCCATAATCCCGAAATAAACTTTCCCAGGAAATAAAGCACTTTTACATCCCTACTCTCTGCCAACCGTCCGGCTTACATAGGGAATTAAGCCGCCGGCGGCGATCAGCTCTTGCATAAACGGGGGAAAAGGTTTAGCCGAATAGCTTTCCCCGGTGGTCAAGTTTTTAATTGTCCCGGTCTCAAGGTCCACCTCCACCTGATGGCCCTCTTCAATACCACTGCTGGCTTCGGGTGATTCCAGAATCGGCAGCCCGATATTGATAGCGTTGCGGTAGAAGATCCGGGCAAAGGTGGCGCCTATGACACAAGCCACACCCGCTGCCTTGATGGCAATTGGGGCGTGCTCCCGGGAGCTCCCGCAACCAAAGTTTTTACCCGCCACAATGATATCCCCGGGCTGAACCTTGCCGGCGAAGGATGGGTCCGCATCTTCCATGCAGTGGGCCGCCAGTTCCTTGGGGTCCGAGGTATTAAGATAACGGGCGGGAATAATCAAATCCGTATCCACGTCATCACCAAACCGCCATACTCTTCCTGTTAATTTCATGCCTTGATTACCTCCTCCGGATGGGCAATTTCACCTTTAACCGCCGACGCTGCGGCCACAGCCGGGCCCGCCAGGTACACTTCACTCTCCGGATGTCCCATCCGGCCCACAAAGTTCCGGTTGGTCGTAGCCACCGCTCGTTCACCCTTGGCCAGGATGCCCATGTGCCCACCCAGGCAGGGCCCGCAGGTGGGAGTGGAGATAGCCGCTCCAGCATCCAAAAAGATCTCGAAGAGCCCCTCCCGCATGGCTTGACGGTAAACCTCCTGGGTGCCGGGGATGATGATGAGACGGACATTCTTATTAACGTGGTTCCCCCTCAGCACCTGGGCTGCTTCCCGCAGATCCTCAATCCGGCCGTTTGTACAAGACCCAATCACCACCTGGTCAATGGTGATCCCGGCGGCCTCGGAGACCCCCCTGGCCTTCTCCGGCAAGTGAGGGAAAGCCACCTGGGGTTCCAGCTTCGTGACATCAAACTCGTAAACCTTGGCGTAGCGGGCGTTGCTGTCACCGGTATATACCTTAAACGGCCGTACCGCCCGGCCTTCCACGTAGGCCAAGGTCTTCTCGTCTACAAAAAAGATGCCGTTCTTGCCACCCGCTTCAATAGCCATGTTCGCCATGGTAAACCGGCCGTCCATCGATAACTCGGCCACCGCTTCCCCGCCAAATTCCATGGCTGAGTACAGGGCGCCATCCACCCCGATGCAACCGATGGTGTACAAGATCAGATCCTTACCCCCCACCCACTTGGGCAGTTTACCGTGGTAATTGAACCTGATGGTCTCAGGCACCTTAAGCCAGACTTTGCCGGTAGCTATGGCCGCCGCCATATCCGTGCTGCCAACCCCCGTGGAAAAGGCGCCCAAGGCCCCATAAGTACAGGTATGAGAGTCAGCACCGATCACCAGGTCCCCCGGCCCGACCAAACCCTTTTCGGGCAGCAGGCAATGTTCTACACCCATCTCCCCGACTTCGAAGAAATGGACGATCCCAAACTCCCGGGCAAATTCCCGCACTTCCCGGACTTGTTCCGCCGACTTAATATCCTTGTTCGGGGTAAAGTGGTCCGGTACCAGGGCGATGCGTTCCCGATCAAATACTTGTTTCGCGCCGATCTTACGAAACTCCCGGATTGCCACCGGTGCTGTAATATCATTTCCCAAAACTAAATCAACATTGGCAAAAATTAGCTCACCCGGCTCCACATATTCCTTGCCCGCATGGGCCGCCAGGATCTGCTCGGTGATGGTCATTCCCATGAATCTCCCTCCTCAGTTTGGATATAGCCAAGAGCCATCTTGGCTACGCAACCGGTTTTACTCCCGTTGCCATAAGAACTTTTATCCGTGCCATCTGACCTTTGCTGCCGGTGGTGCAACAGTCACAGCCCAACTCCTCCGCCTTGACCTGAACGAATCCGGACTCCGTCAACCACTGGGCCAGTTCATCCCGATCAAACCCCTGCCAGAGATCGGACTTTTCCTTTTTAGTCCAGGCATGGGGATGCTCTTCAATGTCGGCGATCACCACTTGGCCGCCGGGTTTGAGCACCCGGAAGAACTGGGCAAGGGCCAGACCCGGATCGGCGATATGGTGTAGCAACATATTGGCAAAGACCATATCCACCGCAGCATCAGCCAGCGGAAGCTCATTGGCGTCACCCTCGATAAACTCCACATTACCCAGGCTTTCCTTCGCCATTTCCCGCCGGGCCACCGCCAACATCTCCGGCGAAACATCCACCGCATACACATGGGAGGCTTTTCTGGCCAAGGCCTTCGCCAGGTAACCGGTGCCGGTGCCGATATCCGCCACAACAGCCGACTCAGCCACAGGCGCCTTCTCCAACAGGATATCCCGCAGAGCGCTGCCATAACACTTGACGCGTGTTTCATCGTACTCCGGCGCCAACTGGTCGAAATATTCTTTGACACCAGCCTCCGCGGCAGCATAATCCAGGGAATTACCGCTGGCCAACCATTCCATCAACGCCGTCCGGGAGAAGCGCCATTCCCGTCCGATTTTCCTGGCCGGTATCGCCTCGTCCCGTAACATCTTCAGGAGTGTTTTAGTACTGACCTGAAAAAGCATACTGGCCTCATCCAGGTTAAGGACTTCTTTCTCCCGTGCTTCCATTACAATTCCTTCTTTGTCCTGTTTTTCCCCATTATACCCAGGTTTATCTATCCTGTCAAGATTTATGTTCCTTTAAATTCTCTTATCTTCTTTTAACGTTTCATCGGGTCCATAACGAAAAAAGCCCGCCCGGGGCTTTTCTTTCATTGCATAACATAACTCCATGTACCATATACCATAGACAAATAATTACTTGATTCATCCAGCAGTCAGATCATCGGTCGGCCTTCTGCGCCCATTTTTAGTGCACAATATCCAGAAATCTTCATGCAGAAAATTTGAGTATAATTCTCCAACCACACAGTGCTGACTTACGGCTTTTTGCCAAGCTTAGAAAGTTATCTTTAGCTTAATGTATCGCAATGTATCCCTAAAGCGGGTCAACAACCCGCCTCCTTCTCCAGCGCTTCAACGATTTTCTGCACCGCCTCCTGTTTCTCCTGGCTCAGGCTCCGGATCCGCCGGGCTAAAGCGGCTTCCTGGCCTAAGCTTGCCGGGCATTTTACTTCCCCGCGTATCAGCTGGTCAACGCAGACTCCGAACATATCCGCCAAGACCATGGCTACCTCCAGGGGCGGGTGATTCACATTCACCTCATACTTTTGGATGCTTTCCCGTGAAACCCCCACCAGTTCGGCCAATTTTTCCTGGGTGTAACCCTTCCCCTTCCTTAACCTGCGCAATTCCGCCCCTAATTTCATTTCATATCAACCACCCTTGACAGCAGATTGTTAATGCGTTAATATTGTTATTGTTCATAACATTGTTAAAAAATAATATTAATACCCTCACCCTAGCTATACTGTTCATTTCGTAGCAACGCCTAATAATTCTTATTTTTCTTTCTATTTTACTATAACGGCACTAATGAGGCAATCCGTGGATTTTCCGGTCTTATCCTGCCACAAGAAGCCTCCTGTTTTTTTCAGCGCCATGCTCATGAAGACGCATTACATCAAATTTGTCCGGCTTGGATACGAATTTCGATTTCCTCCGGACTGTTTCGGCCTTGCCAAACCAGGAATTATATTTATTATTAAGGGAGGTCCTGTCATGAATCTTTGCCCCCGCTGTGCTTTACGCGTCGGTAAAGAACCCAATCTTACCGTGAATTGTCTTGGTCTGTCCTTCGGCGAACATAAGCGTGTTTTCTGCGACATCTGTGGCCCGGTCTACGTTGAAAACGATAACGGGATCGAACGGGTCTACCCCGTGCAGACCAATCAGGAGACGGATTCTAAGGGCAAAAGCCAGCGATGACAACGGGAACCAAACATGCTAAGATCTAATTTAATGGCACAATACCGAGAGGAGCTGGTCCCCATCCAAAGAGTCACGCCCGTCTATCGCCAAGGAAATGATCTCTTCATTCTCGATCAAAGCCTTCTCCCCGGCAAGGTTGTTTTTCAACACGTCAAATCCGTCGATGAGTTGGCCATGTACATCCGTACCTTAGCGGTGCGCGGTGCACCGGCCATCGGGATCGCTGGCGCTTATGGCGTTTTCCTGGCCGTCCAAAACGCAGACTCCCTCCAAGCCGCCTGCCAAGACGGGGAAGCCGCCGTCGCAACCCTGGGCGCCACCCGGCCAACCGCGGTCAACTTGCGCTGGGCGCTCCGCCGGATGTGGAAACGCATGCAAGCCGTCTTAACCAGCCTTGAAAGCTCAAACCTTCCCGACGCGGAGAAACTCGCCTTGCTACGCAACGCCCTGCGGGATGAAGCCGACAGCATCCTTGAGGAAGATCGCCGGCTCGGCTTGGCCATCGGCCGGAACGGCTGCTCCTTGCTGCGCGACGGAATGTCCGTGCTTACCCACTGTAATGCCGGCGCCATCGCCACGGGCGGCTACGGCACCGCCCTGGCACCGATCTATGTCGCCCATGAGCAAGGTTACCGTCTCCACATCTTTGCCGATGAGACCCGCCCGCTCTTGCAGGGGATGCGCCTAACCGCCTGGGAGCTGATGACGGCAGGCATCGACGTCACCGTTATCTGCGACAATATGGCCCCCTTCCTGATGCAACAGCACCGCATCGACATGGTGATCGTTGGCGCCGACCGCATTGCCGCCAACGGCGATACCGCCAACAAGATTGGCACCTATGGGTTGGCCCTGTGCGCCAAAGCCCACGGCATACCATTTTATATTGCAGCTCCCTACAGCACCTTCGATCCCAAACTCTGTTGCGGCGCGGAGATCCCCATTGAACAGAGGGATCCCGCTGAGGTCACCGCACTAAACGGTCAAGCCTTGGCCCCGGCAGGTGTAAAGGTCTACAACCCGGCCTTCGACATTACACCGGGTGAGTTAATAACGGGAATTATTACGGAAGAAGGGATTTTAAAGCCTCCCTACCACCAATCAATCGCCACGTATCTCACAGGTAAATCCGCCGGCGATCAATATTAAAAAAAAGCCCACCGCACGGTGGGTAGAGGAGGATTAGAAGGATGATTATCCAATTAAACGTTTCCTCCTCAAAGTTGTTCCCGAAATCACCAAAGGGGGACCTTAGTCGCAAAAAAACAGGCAGGTCCCCCTTAAATCTTCAAGACCTTCCGCAGCCGCCGGACCACCCGGGTTTTCACCCCCAGCTTCCCTTGGGTCCTCAAGATACTCAAGACAATCCTGGCCAAGCGATCCGCATCATGGCGCACATAATCCTTGGTCAGAATCAGCGGCGCCCCCAAGGGAATTGGTCCCAGTTCCCTAATTTTATCCGTGTCCGGTTGGACTGGCTCCGCCCCTTCTTTACGATATCGCTCCAAAAGAGCCTCGGGTATCTCCCTGGTATTGATCAGCACATAATCAATAAGATCCGGTCCGGCATGGTCAATAATGGCCCGGACATGATCGGAGGCGGTGAACCCCACGGTCTCGCCATACTCGGTCATGGCGTTGCAGACGTATACTTTAATCGCTGACGAAGCCCGGATAGCCTCGGCCGTTTCCCGTACCAGCAAATTGGGGATCACGCTGGTAAAGAGGCTCCCCGGACCCAGGATGATAATGTCCGCATCCTTAATCGCCTCAATGGCCTGGGGAACCGGCGAAACATCGTCGGGTTCCAAACGAAGCCGGCGGATCCGCCGCGGGATTTGTCCAATGGCCGATTCACCAGTAATAACCGTACCGTCATCCAGCTCTGCAGTTAACACCACATTCTCCAAAGTGGCCGGGATAACGCGGCCCCGCACAGCCAAAACCTGCGACGAAGCGCGAATAGCCTGTTCAAAATCGCCTTCAATCTCCGTCATCGCCGCCAGGAATAGATTGCCAAAACTATGGCCGGCCAAACCGGTACCCCCGTTAAACCGGAACTGCAGCAATTTTTCCATTAACGGTTCCAGATCAGCCAAGGCAATCAAACAGTTGCGGATGTCCCCCGGCGGCAGAATGCCAAATTCCTTGCGCAACCTGCCTGAACTTCCCCCGTCATCGGCCACGGTCACAATGGCCGTCAGGTTAGCCGTATAATGTTTCAGCCCCCGCAAAATCGTGCCCAGGCCCGAACCTCCGCCAACCACCACAATTTTCGGCCCTCTTTGCAAGGCCTTGACCATCTCCGGGCTCTTCTCCTCCTGGGGTGACCAGGTCAAAACCTCCCAGAATAACCTCCTGGTCACAGCCACGGCTAACCAAAGGCCAACAGTACAGAGCGCCACACCAACCGTCAAGGAGATCCAAGGCTTGCCAGCCAACTCCCAAAAACCGGTCACCAAAAACAGTCCGCTGACAGCAATGACTAAGCCAAAGGTCAACCACACCAGCCACTGTTGCTCAATACGGCGAAGCCCCCTCGAACCAGGCATCGACTTCCCTCCTTCTGCTCCATCACGGGGAAGATGGTTTAGCCATCACCGGGTTGGCCACCCCACTACTTGATATCCCGATGGTCCACCACGACTCTGTACCCCTTGGTCCGTAAAAAGTCCCCCAAACGATTGGCGATGGTCACCGAACGGTGTTGGCCGCCGGTGCAACCAATTCCCAGCAACAGACTGGTCTTGCCTTCCTGAACATAATATGGGATTAAAAACTCCATTAAATCATATAATTTCGAGAGGAACCTGGTGGTAACCGGCCATTTGAGGACATAATTGGCCACTTCTTCCGTATTCCCGTTCAAGGCACGCAAGGACTCAACATAATGGGGATTTGGCAAGAAACGTACGTCAAAAACAAGATCCGCATCCAAAGGAAGCCCGTTTTTAAAGCCGAAGGAGACCACGGTAATAAGCAGTCGTTCCTGTTCCGGCAGGTAACTGAAGTGATTAATAATGGTTTCCCGGAGCTCCCGCGCAGTCAAGGCCGAGGTATCCACAATCTGGGTGGCCTTCCCCCGCAGTTCCTCCAGGCGCTCCCGCTCCAAGCGAATTCCTTCCAGGACACCGCCGGAGGCGGACAGGGGATGACGCCGCCTGGACTCTTTGAACCTGCGGACCAATACCTCATCTTCCGCCTCTAAATAGAGGATTTCATAACTGAAACCCGTCTCTTCCAGAGTCTCCAATGATTCGGAAACATCATCAAAGAAGCTCCCGCCCCGGATATCCACAACCAGGGCAATTCTATTAATACGCCCACCTGATTGGGCGCAAAGTTCTGCAAACTTCGGAATGAGCACCGGCGGCAAATTGTCCACACAAAAGTATCCCAAGTCCTCAAAGCACTTCATGGCTTCCGATTTTCCGGCCCCAGAGAGTCCAGTGATGATCACGAAACGAATCCCACTCACGTTGCGCACCGCCTTTCCTGTCTCTTGGGAAAATTCGTCGGCATCTTCTGTTCTCCTCCCGGAACCTGTTGGTATTCCGTGTTTACAAATTATGCTTCCGGTAGCTCACGGACATTGATTATTTGTTCAACGGTCAAACCAGCAGCGCGGGCGGCCGCCTCCGCCGGTTCCAACCGTCCCACCTCCTCCGGGCGGTGGGCATCGCTGGAGAGGATAAAGCGCACACCACACCCGGCGGCGTGCCGGATCAGTTCCGGTGAGGCCAAGCCATGCCGGGCATTAATCTCCAGCGCCGTCTGCCGCATGGCGCAAACTTTGGCCAATGCCTCGCTGTCAATGGCGATTCTAAGCCCGGGATGGGTCACCGCAAAGATCCGGTAGCGCTGGATGGCAGCGATTAACGCTTGTGTATGAGCTCTTTTGGCCTCTGAGAACCTACGCTCCCCCAGGCGGGCTGCCAAGGACAAGCGGATGAACCTTAGCCCATCCCCCCAGGACTTGGGTATAATCATCGTATGAAACCCCACCAAAACCTGGTCCAATTGCTCCTGGACCGCCTCCGGCACATCCAATTCCCCGTCATAACTGATGATGTTGGCCTCCACCCCCGCCAGAATTTGGATCTCAGGAAACCTCCGCCGCGCCCGCCATACTTCCTCAATAAGTCGTTCAAAATCAGCAATCCGCTTGATGCCCACGTTCCACCAGTTGGCCGGGCCATGATCCGCAATACCGATGGTGGTCAAGCCCCGGGCCAGGGCAGCCCGGACATTATCATCCACCGTCCCCCGGCCGTGGGAGAAGCAGGTGTGGGTATGATAATCAGCGATATACTTCCACTGCTCAATGTACATTTTAAAGATCCCCCGGTCATAGTTTTGCCGGCAAATATGAAGAGCATGATTACACCAGGGAAACTTTCCGCTGCAACAAGTGCCACAAGCGGCGATGAACCGGATACGCCATACCGCTTTTTGGGAGAATTGCCGGAAAAAAGTCCCCACTGCCTTGATGCAACAACAAAGGGTCTCCCGGGAAAGACTAGGGAAGGAGGTGGCGGCAGGATGGAAGAGCGATACGACAGCATCCTTTTTGAACCCATTGACGACAAGGGCATACTGGAGGGAATGGTCCTGTGGACCCTCAATAAACTGGGCCTTGATGAGGAAGGCTTGGCCATGTTCCGCCGGGAGTTTGAGCGCAGCCGGGATCTGTATGTAATGGCGCGGGAAAGCGGCGACGCCGCCCAAGTGGACAAGATTACCAAACAAGCATTAAAATACGTGCCAAAATACGCCCACCTGGCCACGTTGGAGACAAACATCGACCTGGCCCCCAACGTCTGGTTGGATTACGTACAAGAGAGGGGAGGCCTGGAACGCCATCAGCCGGGCGAGACCATGCCCCAGGAGGTCCATTAACTTTTCCCGGCGCGCAAAAAACGGCTCAATGTCTTTTGACTAATTGAGCCGTTATTTTCGTATTTATCGAAAAAGCCCACGCTAATAAAGCAGCCAACCGGCAAACCCGGCCAGGACCAGCATCAAGATGGGGTGGGTCTTGCACAGCAAAAGGACAGTCCCGCCGATGGCAATAAGGACGGCCCGCCAATCCAGCCCCGGGATCTGTGTTCCTGCTGGCAGCATAATGGACCGTGCCAGGATCAGGGCAGCAGCAGCAATGGTCCCGGTCACCGCCGGCCGGACTCCCCCGAAAACCCGTTGCACCCTGGGGTCGTCCCGCCAACGCGCGAGCAGCCGTCCCAGGAGTAAAATAATGAGAAATGAGGGCAACGTCAATGATAAAGTGGCCACTAAGGCCCCGGGAAACCCCGCCAGCCGGAAGCCGACGAAGGTGGCGGCATTGACAGAAAATGGACCGGGGGTTACCTCAGAGATGGCTAAAATATCCGCATACTCCTGGTTTGTTAACCAATTGCGCTGGACAACCTCCTTTTGGATCATGGGGAGGATGGCATAACCCCCGCCAATGGTAAAAAGGCCGATCCGGAAGAAGACAAGGAACATTTGTAAAAAGATCACAGTTTATCACCCCCGCCGGTGGGGTCAACGTATCCATGCTCAGTCCCCCTGGGGATAAACCAACCGGCCAACCCCCCAAAAAGCAGCAGGACCAAAATATGAAGATTGGTAAACGTGGCAACCGCCAGGGCGATCCCAGCGATCAACAGGTGCCAAACATTAAGGATGCTGCCCTTGGCAAACCTTAAGGCCGCCACAAAGATCAAGCCCACCACCCCCGCACGTACGCCCTGAAAAACCCGGGCAACAACGGGATTTTCCATAAACTTGGCAAAAAAGACAGCCACACCGGTAATGACCAGGATGGAAGGGAGAATAACCCCCAGTCCGGCCATAACTGCCCCAAAAACACCCGCTAGGCGGTAACCTAGCAAAAGGGAGGTATTAACAGCAATCACCCCGGGGAGTGACTGGGCTAAGGCATAGTCATCCATCACCTCGTCCCGGCCCGCCCAGCCTTTAGCCGTCACCACTTCCGCCTCCAACAGCGGCAGCATGGCATAGCCGCCACCAAAGGTGAAGGCACCCACCCGGAAGAAAGCCCAAAATAAACTAAGTCCCCGTCGCAAATCGTCTTTTACTCTCATTGACAACTCCTAACAAACTATTTTTAAAGCTGTTTCCCGGAAGAACCAATTTTGCCCCATCCTTACCACTCTTTTCCTTTAGTTTCTTGAGCCGTCTTGCTATTCCTGCCCGCAGTAATTATTTCTTTACCCAACTGAACTGCAATAGTAATCCTACCAGGCCCTCTCTTAGCGGGAAAGGCGATGCTTGCACATCGCCTTCCTCCATTTTATATTATATGTTGCAATCTCCTCTCTCGCCTTTAATTCAAAAGCGCCTCCCCGGCACGGTCGCCTGGGATTTCCGTTGGCGCCGTCACCCCCTCCAAAGACTGCAACTGGGCAATGCGGCCCATATACATTTCGGTTAAAGCATCCGCCTCCTCCTGGGAAGTGGATTCGCTGTAAATCCTAAACACCGGCTCTGCGGCATCGGGCAGTACCAGCGTCCAACCATCATTATGGAAGATTTTTAACCCGTCAATCAACTCCAGTTGCCGATCCTTGTTTTCTTCATATAAATGTCGCATCACCCGGCCTTTGGCCGTCCACGGGCACTCCACTTCCTTCTGGGCCATATAGGTCCGGGGCAACATTTCCACCAGTTGGGAGAGTTTTAATTTCTCCTTGGCCATGAACTCCAAGATCTTCGTCAGAGAGATCAAGGCGTCAAAGGCTGGTTGATACGAACCCCGGCCACTGCCGGCGGGAAAGATCTTCTCCTCTGCCACCTTTTCCATGATGGACCGGGGGTCGGCCTTGGTCCGGATGACCTTACCATGATACTCCCGGGCCATCTCCTCAATCACCCGCGGCGCCGTGACCGGCACAGCCACCGTCTCCCCGTCGGTAGCCTTTAGCACCATCATCGCCAGCAACGCCAACAGTTGTTCGTCTTTGACCAGCCTGCCCCGCTCGTCCACCAAGATCAAGCGCTCGGCATTATTATCCACAACGATGCCCAGATCCGCCCGCTCTTGCACCACCCGTTCCCCCATAATATCCAGGGCCGACAAGATCTCCCGCAGGGTCTTGGGGCGCCCTTCCGGGTTTTCGCCGGCCGGGTTCAGGGTAATTACTTCACAGCCCAGACGTTCCAGCAAAGAAGGGAGTAACAGCGACAGTGTCCCGGCATCATAATTGGCAATGATCTTCAAACGCAAGCTGCGGATGGCCGACGCATCGGTGGACTGCAACAGTCCATCCAGGTATTGGTGGATTAACCGGGGAACAAAGGCCACTTCACCTGTGTCTTCCATCCCTGCCCGGGCAAAATCTTCTCCAAAAAAAGCGTTTTCCAGTTTCCGTTGGAGATCTCTGGAGATATTCAGCCCCTTCTCATCCAGAAACTCCAGGCGCACATCGGTGGCTTTATCCGGCACCACGCGCACCTGGACACCTCCTTGCGCCCCTAAGATAGAAACCGCATAACGGGTGATGGGCGTCGTTGTCGTTCCCAGATCATAGAGGTCAATTCCCGCCATGAGCAGCCCCGAAGCCACCGCCCGCTTCAAGGCGCGGCAGGGCTTGCAGCTATCTGCCCCGATTACCACCCTGGCCTGCTTGCCGATGATGGAACCAAAGGCCGCTCCGAGTTTTGCGGCAAACTCCGGCGTGATATCCACATTAACCGTGCCTTCTACTCCCATATAGCTAAAGAGGCTTTTGACGCTGCAGATCCCCCACACCAGGCTCTCCCGGAGGGCGGAACCGCTCTCAACCAACTTCTCCGGCCAAACCTTGACCCCCGGGTAAACAGTGGTACGGCCGCCCACTGTGCACCCCTCGCCCAACACGGCACCCTCGTAAACCGCAACTTTGGCTTTCAAATGGCACCTGTCAGCCAGGATCGCCCCGCGCAGCTGGCAATGCTCGCCAATATAACCATGCTGCCAAATGATGGACCGCTTCACAGAGGCATCCTCTTGGACCCAGCCATGGGGGCCGATCACCGAAAACTCTTCGATCCTTGCCCCTTTACGAATTCGGGTGTAGTCGCCCAGCAAGACCGGACCGGTGATCTCAGCCCCCTCAACAATTTCCACACCTTCACCCGCCCAAACACCGGGCCCAATCTCTGTTCCCGGCAGATCCAACCGGATCTTCCCCGTCAAAAGGTCGTAATGGGCCTGGCGGTATTGGTCCAGGTTTCCAATGTCCGACCAGTAACCGTCGGCCACATATCCATACAAGGGGGCGCCGGCGGCTAGGAGCTTGGGAAAGAGATCTTTACTGAAGTCAAAATTCTCCCCATCCCTATAGAAGGAGAAGATCTCCGGTTCCAAAATATAAATGCCGGTATTGACCGTATCACTGAACACCTCGCCCCAACCCGGCTTCTCCAGGAAACGGCAGATCCGCCCCTCAGGCTCGGTGATCACCACCCCGTACTCCAAGGGATTGTCCACCTTTGTCAGCACCAAGGTGGCCATGGCCTTTTTCTCTTTATGGAACCGGATGGCTGCGGTCAAATCGATGTCAGTTAAGGCATCGCCGCTGATAACCAGGAAGGTCTCGTCCAAAAAATCCTTGGCATTCCGGACCGAGCCAGCGGTCCCCAGGGGAGTCTCTTCCACCCGGTAGGACAGTTCCAACCCAAACTCCCGGCCATCGCCGAAGTAATTACTGATTTTCTCCGGAAGATAAAACAAAGTTGCCACCACCCGGTTCAAACCATGGCGCAAGAGCAACCCGATGATATGCTCCATCATCGGCCGGTTGGCAATGGGCACCATCGGTTTTGGGATACCGCAGGACAAGGGCCGGAGCCTTGTCCCCTTCCCCCCTGCCATAATCACTGCCTTCAAAATCCTCATCCCCCTGTGCTTCTCTGATAAATAGCGCAATGGTTCCTCCACTTGTCAGTGGATCTCACGATAACGGCTGACTTCATCCCCATCCATCACCTTGACCATACGGGCCATGGCTTCGTTCCTTCCTTCTTCTTCACCCGTCACTGGCCGCCAATCCGACTCCAGGTATTCTTCATAGACCTCCTTATAAACTTTAACGGTTTCTGCTGCTATTTTCTGCCAGTTATAGATCTCTTGCACATCTTTCCAGGCCCTTTCCTTTAGTTGCTGGGCATGGTCCGGATGCTCCAGCAGCCAGAGAATATTGTCTGCCAAGGACAGGGGATTATCCGTAAAAGCCTTCAAGCCATTGACACCATGCAGCACAATCTCACTAATCCCACCGGTATCCGAAACCACCACCGGCACCCGGGCGGCCATTGCTTCCAACGCCACAATTCCGAAGGGCTCGTACAAGCTGGGAAAGACGGCGACATCAGCCCCCCGGTAAAGGGCATTCCGGGTAAAGTCGTCAATATAACCCGTGAAATATACCCGCTGAAAGATGCCCAACTGGTAGCAGCGCTCCTTCAACTCATGCTCATAGGGACCCCTGCCGGCAATGATGAACTTTACCTTATCAAACCGTCGTAACACATGGGGAATTGCCTCCACCAGAACGCCCAATCCCTTTTCTCGGACCAACCGACCAACATAAAAGACCATCCGTTCATCATCGGCCACATAATTCCGGCGGACCTTCTGCAGATCACCACTGACTTCAAAGATCTCGGGGTAGACCCCATTGGGGATAATCCGCAGCTTATCAACGGGCGTCTGGAAAACCGCCTGCAATTCATGGTACATATACTTGCTGCAGCAGATGATCCGCCATGCTTCGTAACCCAACCACCACTCCACATTACTAATGTAGCGTTGCAGATCATTATGCAAACCATGATTCCGACCGTACTCCGTCGCATGGATCGTTGCCACCAGCGGCAAGCGCCAACCGTGTTTTAAAAGTTTACCGGCATACGCCGCCAGCCAATCGTGGGCATGAATGATGTGGAAGTTTAAACCCTTGGCTTTCAGCTCCACCGCCTTCTCCACCATATTCAGATTCAGCTGCAACACCCAGGTGAGAAAGTCCGGTGTCGAGGGGTTGTTCATCGGGACCCGGTGAACCATTATACCCTGATCGGACTCGTACTCCGGCAGGTTCTCCACCCCACACGTAATCACATGTACATGATGGCCTTGCTTGACCAAGGCCAAGGCAAGATCATGGACATGACGGGCAATACCTCCCACAATTTTGGGAGGAAATTCCCAACTCAACATCAAAATCTGCATCAACTCACCCCATTACAGCATAATTTCCCACCTTGCCCCAGCACTTCTGCGGATCTGGATAATCTTAGCCTACCCGGAAGAATCAGAAAACATACGGCCAAACGGCCCTTTAACAAAGGACATTTTTCATTGCCTGTCCATATTATCTTCATATTTTTTTCATATCCCCATGCTATATTTAGTTCAAAACCAACTGGAAACCGAGAATTGAAAGGAGTGTTGGCTTATGAAACGGCATCTTATGACCGGTATTGTCTCTGTGTTATTATTGGCGCTTGCCGCCCAATGCGGGTTGGCCATGGGGCCCCACAAGGTTAAAGGGGACAAATGGATGAAGGAGTTAAATCTCAGCTATGAGCAGCAGGAGAAAATCTTGGAGATCCGCCAGCAGCACGCCCGGGAGACCCAACCCATCCGTCATGATCTGCAGAAGAAACGCTTGGAACTGAAGAAACTATGGGCGGCCAAAAACCCGAATCAGAATGCCATTATTGCCAAAAAGCAGCAGATCGTAGCATTAGAGGTGCAATTACAGTTTAAAAAACGGGCGATGCGAGAAGAGATCAACAAGGTACTAACCACTGAACAACTGAAAAAACTCTCGGAAAAACAAGGCCATATCCACGGCCACGGTCCGAAGAAAGGACCCCGCCGCGGTCCAGGCCTGAAGGGACAAAAAGGTGACGGTTGCCGGGCAGAAAAGGGTCCCCGTCCAAACTGTGGCTGCTGCAACCATTAAACAACCGAAAAACCCCGTCTTTACGACGGGGTTTTCTTTTTGCCCGGCGGTTGCCGGGCCATAGTAGTCCTGCCTGTTGTATCCTGTAGACTACTATATTTCGTTTCAATTAAAACCGCCTAAGAGGAAAAAATAGCCTCCGGGAGCTGTTTTTTATACCATATTATTGAAATGGGCGGTGGCAATTTCTACACCTTCGATGGTTTTCAGTTTTCCCACCAGCTGATCCACCCTTGCCCGTTCAGCCTCCATTGCCAAAGTGATTAACCCCTTCTCCTTCGATGGGCTGGGTACGCCAAAACGTCCAATAATCTCCGATCCAAATTCCGTAACCACCTCTTGCACCCTGGGGGCGCGCTCTCCCCTTTCATCCACGAGAATACTCACCAACGACAACCCTTTACCCAAACTCATCCCCCCTTTGAGCCATTGGCCCGGTACTTACCAATCCAACAGTGCATAAATTAAAGCAACCCCGGACAAAGGAAGGTGGCAATTTCATGTCCCATCACAGGCACCGTGAAGAATCCCATGCTAATGTACCTTATGCCTTCACCACCGACGACATCCGCCGCCTGGAAGAGATCAAACGCAAGCTTAGCCCGGGTGGCCGGAAGGTCGTCAACCTGATTCTAGAGTTTTTCAATGAAGATGGTCGTTTAAACCTCTTTAAACTGTTGGAGCTAGGTCAATTAATGATGGGTAAATATGGTCTTGCTTCGGAAAATCCCTCAAGCCCCAACCCCTTTGAGCAGATGAAGGATTTCGCCCTGACCGATCTCCTCCAGCATTTGGCCAAGAATTTTCCTGCTCAGCCAGGAACAAGGGACGGACAGTAACGGGGGATACCCAAGCGGCATCCCCCATTCCTATTGTTCCATCTGTTTGGCCAAAAAGCCGGCGGCCGTCTCCACAATCTTCTGCTCCAATTCGCCCATGGTTACCCCTGGTTCCTTTGAGGTCAAGATTACCGCGCCAATCGGGTCCCCCTCTGCAATAATCGGGGCAATTACTTGGGCAGTAAACTTACATTCCCCTTCATCCTCCAGGATGGGGCAGGCTTCGCAATACTTGTGATCACCAGGCTTAGCCATTAACACAGTCTTCCGGTCTTCAATGGCTTTTTCCACGGCCCGCGAGATCGGCTTATCCAAAAATTCTTTTTTAGGCGCACCGGCCACAGCCACAATCATGTCCCTGTCGGCAATTAGCGCAATGTGTCCGGTGGATTCATAAAGCGAATCTGCATACTCCTTGGCAAAATCCCCCAATTCCCCAATGGGCGAGTATTTCTTCAGAATGACCTCGCCTTCGCGGTCAACAAAGATCTCGAGTGGATCACCCTCACGGATGCGCAGGGTTCTTCGGATCTCTTTGGGGATGACGACCCGGCCCAGATCATCAATTCGTCGCACGATACCAGTCGCCTTCATCCCGGCCCCTCCTTTGATTTCCACCTATCCCCAGTGTATACCGACTTTTTTCACCATCTCAATCATTTCGCGAAGCGTTCCATGGCCCGCATTACCCCCACGGACAAACTTTGCCAAAGCAGCGCCTCGCCAAAGGTAAGATGTTGTTAAGCGGCGGCTTTACCAATGATAGTATATTCCTGAACTAACATGATTATTCATTTTTGCCACCGTTACGATCCGGTTCCACCAGGGCACCCCTAGCTTACCCGTCTTTTTGGAAAAAATACTCGGCTCTCCACCCTTCCCAATTTTAAAAATAACCGCAATAATCCAGTTAGCCCCAGGCACAAACAGCAAAACCCCGTTTTTCTTACCCGGCCAGTGTTTGAAGGCACTCCAAGATCCGCTTGAGCAACATCGCCTGGGACAATCCTGTCATCCGCCAGCGGAGAACAGATGTCCGGCCGGGTTGGTACCGAAAGGCCCCTGGATATTTGCCGATTATCGGCAGAACTTTCTCCGCAGCCAGGGACAGGCCCGGGAACATCCGTGCGACAATCTCCTGGCGTTCCTGGGTCAAGGAGGCGATCCCAATGGCTTTAGCCATAAACTTTATCTTGGCAACAGCAAAGAGATTCTCCACTGGAGCTGGCAGGTTGCCAAAACGGTCCAAGACCTCGTCCTCCAGCGCCTCAATCCCTTCAAGGCTGGTTGCCGCCGCAGTCCACCGGTAGATCTCCACCCGTTGCTTGATATCGTTAATATAATCCTCCGGCAACAGCGCATCCACAGGCAGGTCGATGGCGGGTTCGGGCGTTTCCGGCTGCTGCTCGCCCTTGCGTTCCCGGATGGCCTCCTCCAACAACTTGCAATAAAGCTCAAAACCAACGGCAGCAATATGACCGTGTTGTTCCGGACCCAGGAGATTGCCGGCGCCGCGGATCTCCAGATCCCGCATGGCAATCTTAAAGCCTGAGCCCAAGTCAGTGAAGTCCCTGATAGCCGCCAGCCGTTTCTCCGCGACCTCGCCAATGATCCGGTCCTTCCTGTAGGTAAAATAAGCATGAGCCACCCGGTTGCTCCTGCCTACCCTGCCTCGCAACTGGTAAAGTTGGGCCAGGCCAAAACGATCCGCATCATAGACAACCAGCGTGTTTACATTGGGAATATCCAGTCCTGTCTCAATGATAGTGGTACAAACCAGGATATCGGCCTCACCCTGGTAGAAATCGAACATGATCCGTTCCAGTTGCTCCTCACTCATCTGGCCATGGCCCACCAAAATCCGGGCCTCCGGGACTAGGTTCTGCAGGTACGCAGCCATTCGGTCGATGGTCTCCACCCGGTTATAGACAAAGTAAACCTGGCCGCCCCGGTCCATCTCCCGGCGGATGGCCTCCCGGATAATCTCCTCATTAAACTCCAGCACATAAGTACGCACCGAAAACCGGTCTTCCGGCGGGGTATCAATGATGCTCATATCGCGGATCCCCACCATGGACATGTGCAGAGTTCTGGGGATGGGAGTAGCGGTCATGGTCAAGACATCCACCCGTTTACTGAGCTCCTTTAACCGTTCTTTATGGGAGACCCCGAAGCGTTGCTCCTCATCAATGATCAAAAGACCCAGATCCTTAAAGACAATATCCCGGGAGATAAGCCGGTGGGTCCCTATGACCAGATCCACCCAGCCTTCAGCCAAGCCCAGCTTGGTTTCTTCCTGTTCTTTCGGGCTCTGGAACCGGCTCATGGCCCTGATGGTCACCGGATAACCACTAAAGCGCTGGGAAAATGTCTGGTAATGCTGTTGACACAAGATGGTGGTAGGAACCAACACGGCCACTTGCTTGCCATCCATTACCGCTTTGAAGGCAGCGCGCATCGCCACCTCCGTCTTGCCATAACCCACATCGCCGCATAATAACCTGTCCATGGGCCGGGGGCGCTCCATATCCTCTTTAATTTCTTTAATGGCCTTTAATTGATCGGGTGTCTCTTCATAGACAAAGGCCTCTTCAAACTCCTTTTGCCAGACGGTATCCGGGGCAAAGGCGTGTCCGGGCAGGGATTGGCGTTCAGCGTACAGCGCCAGCAGCCCCTCGGCCATCTCCTGCACCGATTCCTTAACCCGGTTCTTCACCCGCTGCCAATCCCCGCCGCCCAACCGGTGCACCTTCGGCGGCTCATCCTCAACCCCCACATATTTTTGGAGCAGTTGCATCTGGTCCACGGGGACAAACAAACGGTCATCACCGGCATAGGCCACCTCCAGGTAATCCCGGTGAACACCGGCGATCTCCAAGGTCTTGATGTTGACATACCGGCCGATGCCATGATTGATATGAACCACATAATCCCCGGGTTTCAAGTCAGAGAATGCAGTCAGCTTGACACCCTCACTGGAAAACCTGACCCGTTTTGGCCGCCGCGCCTGCCCGAAGATCTCAGCTTCGGTATAAATGGCCAGCTTTCCTTGGGGATAGATAAACCCCGACTCCAAAGTCCCCTCCATGATATAAACCGTACCGGGCGCGGGCGCACCACCGACCGGTCCCAACACGGCAGGAATCTCTGCCTCGGCCAGGCTGCGGCGCAAATGTTCCCGGCGTTCCTGCCCATAAACCAGCAGGCCAACAACGACCCGCTCCTTGTGATGCCGCCGCAGCACATCCAAGAATTCCCTACTTTTACCGGCAAACCCCTCCACCGGGCGTAACGGCAAGGTAATGTTGGCCCTGGACCGTTTCACGGAATGCGTCAAAACCGAGAGATGTATTATTGCCTGCTGGTACACCAGGGGAATAAGCTCCTCTGCAGTAAAAAGTCCCGCCTGTTCCTGGGGCAAAATCAGGCCCCGGTCCAGACTACTCGAAAGGGTTTTGGCGTTTTCCAACGCCCGTTGGCGATAATACTCTTCACCCCGGACCGGTTCGTCCAGAATCACATGGGCTGTGGGCAAGTAATCCAAGAAACTAGCTAACTCCTGGTGAATCAAGGGAATAAACCGGTCGGACCCGGGAAAGGGGGTGTTACTGGCCAACCGGTGTAATAATTCTTCCATCCGCGCCTTTAACTGAAGCGCTTCCCCCTCTGACTCCTGGCCTTTTAGGGCGCTGACCTGATGGGCAAGGCTCTCCCGGATCGCCGGCTCCGCCCGGCGAAACTCCTCTTCCGTCCAGATCCCTTCCCGGGCGGGGTAAATTGTGTAACGGGAGATCTGTTCACAAGAGCACTGGGTTTGAGGGTCAAACTCCCGGATGGAATCCACCTCATCACCAAAGAACTCGATCCTCACCGGTAGATCACAAGCCGGTGCAAACAGATCCACAATATCCCCGCGTACGCTGAATTCACCGGGATTCTCCACTAGTTCCACCCGTTCATAACCCAACATCACTAAAGCATTTAACAGAAAATTACGTTCGACGGCCTGCCCTAAAGTAATCTCAATAACACGGGAAACCAGGAGCTCAGGGGGGAGCATCTTGCGCTCTAAAGCGGCCCAAGATGTAATGACCAGCTTCCTTTCCTCTGCTAAGACCCGTTCGGCTGTGCGCAGCCGCACACCTGCAATCTCCCGTTCATAGGCCTCTTCGTGAGGAAGCAGTTCATAAGCGGGAAAATATAGGAGATTTGCTTTACCCACCCAGACCTCGAGATCCCGCAGTAGCACCTCAGCCTGGCGGGGACTGAAGGTTATGACCAACAAATGCTCCTTGGCCTGCCGCCATAAAGCAGCAAGGACCGCTGCCTTTTGCCCACCGTTTAAGCCGATAATCGTTGTGGCCTTATCCTTTGGAGATTTATTCAGAAGAATATTCTCCCACTCCGGACAGGCGCGGATTTGCTCTTCCACCCATTCCAGCATAGAAACTCCTCCCAAGCCACACCTTTATCCCTTCTGTCCCGCCGTTCGTACCAAACCGGTGCAAAGAGGATCTCCCAAGATGTAACCTTATGTTGCAAACTGCACAAACAGACGCCTTCTTTTCTGGTTGTTTCATAAATTCATTAAAAGCCCACGCCAAGAAGGGCTCGACAGCACGCCCAGCCCCTTTCTTCTCATTATTAAATTATATCCTGTGAACCATACTTCAATGTATACTCCGGCAAAAGCGAAGGATAGATTGTTCCAACAGAAGATGCCCAACAGCGAAAGAGGGATTTCCCCATTCCTACTCCCTTTGGTTCCTCCGGTTAAAGCGGTTCATGGCCGCCTCAATTCCCTCCGCCACCAACACCCGGATGGCTTCCACGGCCACCTCAAGCACAGGCGCAAACTTCTCCCACTCATCCGGAGGAAACTCTTCCAGAACATATTCGGCAATATCATAAACAGGCCCAGGATGCCCAATCCCCAAACGGACCCGGGGGAAACCGCTGCCCAAGACAGCAATAATGGATTTTAACCCGTTATGCCCGCCGGCACTGCCCTCTTTCCGCACCCGGATGCTACCGGGCGCTAATGCCAGGTCATCCACCACCACAATCACCCGTTCCGGAGGCACCTGGTATTTCCGGGCTAGGGCACCCACGGCTTGTCCACTATTATTCATATATGTCTGGGGTTTAACCAAAATTACCCGGCAGTCGCCCAGCTGTGTCCTGGCGGTCTTTGCTTGACTGCCCCAATTCTTTTCCCAATGGGCCTTAGTCAGCTCAGCCAAGCGGTCTAACACCAAAAACCCGGCATTATGCCGGGTTCGTTGGTAACGGGCGCCGGGATTCCCCAAACCGACAATCAGAAACAATTCGCCCAGGATCCTACTCCTCCTTATTCTTCTCTGTCTTGTCCGGCGCGGTTTCTTCCCCTTCGTTACCGGCAACTGCCGCAGAAACCGCCGGTTGAGCCACGGTGACAACAATCTCGTCGGGATCCGTTAAGACCTTTACACCAGGGGGGACTGGCAGATCCTTAACAAGAATTTGACTGCCAATGGTTAGCCCTGCTGTCGGCATCTCAATCCGCTTGGGAATCTCCGCCGGCAAACAGGAGATACTTAGCTCATGCAAGAGTTGCCCAATTAAACCGCCATCGGGTGTCTTCCGCACATCTTCCTCTATGCTGATGGGGACCTTGACCTCAACCGGTTCATTTAAGGCAACTTCCACGAAGTCCACATGAATTGGTTGCCCGCTTATATGATCATACTGAACTTCTCTGACCAAAACCGTATGTTTCCCCTTGCCCACGCTTAACTTGACTAAACGATTCAGCGCTCCCCGGGTCAGGGCTCGCCCCAAAACCCGGGCATCAACCGACAGGGCAATGCTGTCTTGGCCGGGCCGACTAAGGACCGCCGGGATCTGTCCTAAGCGGCGCAATTGCCGGGCAGCCCCCTTTCCAATTTCTTCACGAAGAGATGCCGTCAATTGAAGTTCCATAACGATGCCTCCATATCTATATTTTACTTAATTGATGGAAAACGATCGCAATAGAATCATTCAATTCTCTACGCATAAGTATAATAGCCAGGGAGCACTCTGGAAGGTGCTGGAAACAGGCTAAGCATTAGTTATAATTGCTTATAAATAATTATTTGTAATTATAACACTACTAATTATAACACTACCCACCCATGAAGGCAAATCACCGGCGGTAGCGGGGAAGCCAATTCTCTTTGACCACCTGCCGGCTGCGCGCCACCGCCAAAGACTTGGCTGGCACATCCTTGGTAATAGTCGAACCAGCGCCAATCGTCGCCTCGTCGCCAACGACAACAGGGGCGACCAGATTGGTGTTACTGCCCACAAAGACCCGGTCACCAATGACCGTCTGGTGTTTATCCTTCCCATCGTAATTGCAGGTAATCGTACCGCACCCGATATTAGTGCCGCTCCCCACCAAACTGTCACCAAGATAGCTAAGATGGGGCACTTTGCTGCCAGTGCCGATATGGGCGTTTTTCAACTCAACAAAGTCGCCGATCTTCACATTATCCTCCACCACCGTACCCGGGCGCAGGTAGGCAAAGGGCCCGATCTGGACGTCATTGCCAACCGACGCATGATCAAGGACCGACCGGCTGACGCGGGTGCCATTTCCAACCTTCACTGAAGTGAGCTGTGTGAATGGCCCAATGATACAATCGGCGCCAATCTCCGTCTCCCCTTCCAGGATGGTCCCGGGCAGGATCTGGGTGTCTTGCCCGATGCTCACCCTTGGATCAATATAGGTGGTTGCCGGATCAGCAATCGTCACCCCCGCCAACATCCAATGCTCCAAGATCCGCCGGCGCATGATGGCCTCCACTTCGGCCAGGGCCTTACGGTCATTGGGCCCAATAATCTCCTCGTTATCCTCCACCACAAGGGTGGCCAATTTTTCCCCGTCAGCCTTAAGCAGCTTGATCACATCGGTCAAATAGTATTCGCCCTGGGCATTTTGGGGTGAAAGCCGCGGCAAAACCTTCAATAAAGCGGAGATCCGGAAACAATAAAACCCTGTATTGATTTCACGAATGTTCTTCTCCTCTGCGCTGGCGTCTTTTTCTTCAATAATGCCCGCCAACTCGCCGGCAGCATTGCGGATAATCCGGCCATAACCAAAGGGTTGGTCCAGGATGGCCGTTAAGACCGTGGCTGCAGCGTTCTGGGCACAATGGACCTCCACCATGCGGCGGAGGGTCCCGGCGGTAATCAGCGGTGTATCACCGTAAAGCACCAGCAGGTTGCCGTCCTTCAAGTGGCGCAACCGCTCCTGCGCCATCATCACTGCATGGCCGGTACCCAGCTGTTCTTCTTGGATGATGTAGTCGGGATAATCGCCCACAGTCTCTTTGACCTCTTCCGCCCCAAAGCCAACCACCACCCAAGGGCGGTTTGGACTAACCTCTGCAGCGGCGCGCAGGACATGACTGACCATCGGCAAGCCGCAAACACGGTGAATCACCTTGGGATGCTTGGACTTCATCCGGGTCCCTTTCCCAGCGGCTAAAACCAATACTTGTATCTCCATTATTTCGCTCCCCTCTCGGAAGGAAGATCATTTTTCCCATCCCGCCGGAAATTCGCTCTTACCACTGCCAACTCCTGCATAAAAATAATCTCCTGTAGTTTTTTTATCCTATTCAGGAATTAATAAATTATCCTTACCGGGGCTCGGCGGAGAAGGATTTATCCTAAACAGCACAGTCGCTCCGGCAGTCCGGCAGCAACATCTGGGTGAACTGGAGCAACAAAAGACCCCCGTCCAATAAACGGGGGCCTTTGCTTTCGTGATATGGCTGGGGCGGCTGGATTCGAACCAACGCATGCGGGAGTCAAAGTCCCGTGCCTTACC
>DGDV01000012.1:44687-66610 GCA_002385625.1 Firmicutes bacterium UBA3943 | reverse complement strand
TCCCGTGCCTTACCGCTTGGCGACGCCCCAACACGCAAAAATGATTATAACAAACATGCCCGCCAGTGTCAATACGTATTGGGGCAGTAAAACTTTCCTCACTGCGCCTTTTCGTACTCGGTCAAGATTGCGCTTTGGATCAGTTCTCTCGCCTCCGGAGTAATGGGATGGGCGATATCCCTAAACTCACCACCTGGCGTCTTCCGGCTTGGCATTGCAACAAACAGACCATTTTGCCCTTCAATGACCCGGATTTCCCGGACCACAAAAGCATTGTCAATGGTAATTGATGCAATTGCCTTCATCTTCCCGTCGGTAACGACCTTTCTCAACCGCACATCTGTGATGTTCATCCATTCCACCTCTTTATGGTTAATGGATGATTAATTCCACATCCAGCGGTAAACTCCTGCTGATTTTTGTGAAAAATTTATTAATTCCCTTTGCTCTGATTTTTCCTTCTTCATCTTGCGGTCCGGGCCGTTAATGGACCAGTGCTTTCCGGGCCAACTCCAGATCACTGGGTTTATCCACATCGATCCCCACTTCCGGATAGGGCGAGATGATCCCGGCGGCCTTTAATTGCAGGATGTTCTCCACCCGCCATTCAATTTCACCCACCGTCAGGCGGCCAGCCAAAAATTTAAGGACAAAGCGAAATCCCAGCATCTTACAGAGTTTGAGCGGTTTTTTCCGCAAGGCAATGGCTTGGGCAATCCGCCGGCTATGCTCACGAAAGACCTTGGGGTGAAAGCGAACAATGTTGCCCCCGGTAAAAGTACCGTCTTTAAGCCGCACATAAGTGCGGCGCACTCCGGGATATTTGGCCTCGTTAACCTCCCGGGAGACAAAGGAGTAATGGATATCCGCCGGCCGGGCTTCACAGCGACGGAGAAAATCCTCCACCGCCGCAGGGGTGATTAATGGAATATCCGAGGTAACTACTAAAACAGGTTCCTCCGGCTGTAACGCCTCAAACGCCCTTGACAATGAATCAATCATGGTCTTGCCGGGGGGGACCGTTCTCCAGACCTTGGCCTTGGCCTCCGGTGAGAGGATCCCATCGGGAATCGCCATGGCAATCCGCTGGATACTCTTTACCGCAGCCAACGCATCAATCACCAGCTCCACCATGGGCCGGCCGGCAACTTCGATCCCTGCTTCATATGGCGAAGGACTACATCCCCGTAAGGGGCCGTTATTTAGCGCTCCGGCTAAGATTATTGCATCCATGATGAATGTCCCCCTTTTGGTTGCTGCCTGCCTAAGATCATTTTTTCTTTTCGTTCCGAATCGCTTCCATCAGCCCGTTTTCCGCATTCTCAATATGTTCCTGGGCCAAGCGCCGGGCTGTCTCCGGATCCCGCGCAGAGATGGCTTCAACAATCTTCTTGTGCTCCTCCAGAGCCGCCCGCATCCGGCCGGGATAAGCCAGGGACGTTTGACGAAAACGTTGGATCTGCTCCCGCAGATTATTAATGATCTGGCCCAAACGCCGGTTACGGCTGGCCTTGTAAAGCATGGCATGGAAATTGGTATCAATATCCACCACGTTGGTGATGTCACCGTTTTCAATCCCTTTTGCGATCTGGACAAGATGACGTTCCAGGTCCTCCAACTCTGTTTCGGTGATCCGTTCCGCCGCCAGTTCTGCCGCCAAACCCTCCAGGGCGCCCCGGATCTCAAAGACATCCGATACATCCTTCATCGAAAGGCCGGAAACATATGCGCCTTTCCTGGGGATCATGACGACCAATTCTTCCAGTTCCAACTTGCGGATGGCCTCCCGCACCGGGGTCCTGCTGACACCCAACTCCTCAGCCAATTGAATCTCCATCAGCCGCTCACCAGGGGGAAGCTGGCCGGAGATGATCGCTTCACGCAGGGATTCAAAAACCAGCTCACGCAGGGGTTTATAACTATCCAACTTAATGGGGACCAGCGGCTTTCGCTCCATGGTGTCGCCTCCTTCAGTTGCAGATCTCGATTAGTTCTATCCCACGGTCCTCCGTGGTCACCGGTTCGGCCCAGAGGCCGTCCTTACGCAGCTGTTGCGCGAAGGCCCTGGCCTGAGCGTCCTCACGAAAGCCCCAGACAAAGAGGGTTGGGCCGCTGCCGGACATTCGCACAGGCAAACCGCGATTTTGAAGTTGTTGAAACAAGTCCTCAACCTCAGGATACAGTGGGAATACCACTGCTTCCAAGGCGTTACCCCAGGCCTTCGGTAGCTCTGCAACCTTTCCCTCCCGGATCAGCTGGACTACCCTGGGCACATCCGGGTGGGTGGCAAATCCCATTCGATCCCAAGCCTGGTACACCCGGGGCGTACTCACCGAAAGCGGCAGTTTCACTAAGACCAACCACCTTCTGCCCAATGAAGGCAGCGGAGTCAAACGCTCCCCGATTCCTTCCGCCAATGCCGTGCCCCCGGTCAGGCAGAAAGGCACATCGGCGCCAAGCTTTACTGCTAGTTCCGCTAAGGTTTCGTGGGAGATGTTTAAATTCCACATTCGATTCAAGCCAAAAAGAACACCGGCAGCGTCCGCGCTCCCACCGCCAAGCCCGGCAGCTACCGGCAGCTTTTTTTGAATATGAATCCGGATGCCCCGGGCCAATCCGGCCAAACTCCGAACGGCCTCGGCCGCCCGGTGGGCAAGATTCGCCGGCCCTGTCGGCAACAGGGGATCAGAGGAAGTAACAACTATCCCTTCTTCCGCTTCTTCCAATATCAGCTCATCCCCCAGGGAGATGGACTGCATTACCATGGCCACATCGTGGTAGCCGTCGGGACGCCTCCCTAAAACATCCAAGGCTAAGTTGATCTTGCCCCTAGCCAATAAACGGATCCCCTGCACCAAAATCCTCCTTAAACCACCATGCCTGTTGTGATTATCTTATTACAATACAATATTATACAACAAAGGAGCCGGACAAGAAAGTCCGACTCCCGTAGGGAAAAAGATGACCGTGCACCGGTTCCCGACAATTCCTTCCCAGACGTACTTTGGCAGCCAGCTCCAGCCAGGTTGCCTTGCGGCACACGAAAGGGCGGGTTTACCGTTGCTTCCTTCCGGACCTGGCGGGGTTCACCCGTTTCCGTTGCGCAAGACCCGGCCCTCAACACTACTTACCAAAGCCGGTTCCAAGAAGAAAAGCCTCAAACCGGAATTCAACCCTGCTATAGCGGGTTGCAGGTTACAGGGCACCGCTACCTCCCCGTCTAGCACGGTCAAAATTCAGCATGAAGTTTATTATATCATATGCTGAGCTTCTCGGCAAATTCTTTTCGCAAGCAATCTTTTCTATACCGCATAATCTTTTCCTGTCTCCTGGCTAGCGTTCCCAGGCAAAAGCCGGGGTAATACCCGTCAACCAGTAGGCCTCAGGGGTAATAGACCGGAGATCCGCCGCACTAAGCTGCTTTAGCGAGGTTTTGCCCAGGGTGCGCAGTCCTTCTTCCATCTCCAGGACGGTGGAATGAACGAAATTGTAAACATAACGTGCAGCTTCATCCACCCGCAACCGGCGGGAGAGCACGTCCTGGTACCAGTTGATGCTGCCAATGGGCTCCCACGGCAAGGCAATATTCCCCTGATTATGGGCAGAAGCAAACAACACCATCGTCCCCAAATTAACAGCATCCGCCCCTAGGGCCAGGGCTTTTAAACAATCCCCCGGTGAAAACAGGCCACCGCTGATGATCAGACTAACCTTCTTTTTCACGCCGGCATCGGTGAGAAAGCGCACTGCCCGTAGGAGCGCCAGGATGGTGGGCAAGCCAAAATCATCGGTTAAGATCGGCAATCCCCCGGAGGTGGCCGCGTTCATCCCATCAACCGTAATAAAATCCACACCTGCCTGGACCACCAGGTCCAAATCCCGCTCCAAGGAGATGGGGCCAGCCCCCAATTTAACCCCAACCGGCACGTCACCGTTGATCTTCCGGATTTCTTTGACCAGTTCCCGCAGGGAGATGGGTTTGCCCCGCCAGACCAGATGGGAATGGGTGACAATCTTTTCGCCCGGTCGGAGTCCGAACATTCTTCCCACCCGCCCCCGCAGGATTTTCTCGGACGTCAAGTTGCCGGCAGAACCGGTAACCCCCTGCCCGATCTGGATTTCGACCATATCTGCATCACGAATCGCTTCATCTGGCATCCACCCCTCACGGCCATATTGGACAATGTACTTTCCAGCATGCCTGCGTTCCTCGGGCAGGTAAGGCCCCTCTCCGCTGTTGGTAGCCGTTCCCAGGAGCGTAGCTGCTTTAGCCCAGGCAATTTTAGTCTCAAAGCTGACTCCCACTCCATAACCCATGCCAGAAATAAGTATGGGAATGTCCAACTCCAGCGGCCGCTTGGCCTGGGGACCGATGGTTACTTTCATATCCACGGCCACATCCGCCGGCACCAACGGTACAGCCAAATTCGGTTGGTCAAAGGCCAGCCCGGAAAAGTCCGGCAACTTCCGGCTGGAACCCATGGGCCGTTTTAAGACCTTCCCTTGCTGAGCCCGGAGGCTCATTTCAATAATGTTTTCCACTCCAACCCGTTGCACCGAGTGGAACATCCCATAAAGGTTGTCTTTGTATGTATCCGTCAGCAGCCGCTTGGTGAATAAACGGACACGAAAAATGAAATATATTTCCATCAAAAAAAGAAGCACCAAAACAGCGGCCAGACCGGCGATCCCACCTGCCAGGTAATACCACCAGGGCATCCGGATCCCTCCTGTCTCGGTTCCTACCTGTGTAGTATTACCGACAAACCACTGCTTCAATGCCAACCTTAATCCTCAATTTCTTAATATTATTTATACCTCTTCATTGCTTCTCCAAAAAGACTTCCTTCTCCACATCTTGCAGGTAAACCCGGTCCAACCCACCGTCGGGATGCAGGCGTTCGTAGGCGCTCTCCGCCTCCGCCCGGCAGTCAGCACAAACGTGCCAGGGCAAGTGGACCACGGCGACGCTGATCTCCCGCGCCACCCGCTTCTGCGCCCGGGAGTAGATCACCCGGTAGCCGCTGCACTTGTTGCACCGTTTGATCTGATCCACCTGGTGTTCGAGGATATCATCGGTATCATAGTAAATCCGGCGTTCCCGCCGGTAATAGGGGGCTGTACCAAAAATCTTATCCAGATCAATCTCTCGCCGTTTCGCCCACACCCCGCGCAAATAAGCCACTTCCTTCTTTACCAGCTCCAGCGCACCCGGCGGAGGTGGAACCAAATCCCGCTGCCCATCGGGCTCCAGCACCCGGGAATAGTCCATCCCCAGCAAAGCAAGGATAATCGCCACATTAACATAGGGCAGGGCGCCTTCAATGGCGTATCCGCCTTCTAAAACAACAAGATCTGGTTGGAGCAGCTTGTTCAGTTCGGCATACCCCTGGGCGGTCACCTGCATATGGGTTAGTGGATCCGAATAGTGGTTATCCTGACCGGCGCCGTTAATCACAAGATCCGGCTGAAACTCTTCCAGCACAGGCAAGACCAGGTTTTTCGTGACGAATAACAACTCCCGATCCCCGCTGCCCGGCGGCAAGGGGATATTCAAGGTGAGGCCGTAAGCCCCGGGCCCACCCAGTTCGTCCAGGTTGCCCGTTCCCGGATATAAGGTGCGGCCATCCTGATGTAATGAGATGTGTAAAACCCCCGGGTCATTATAGAAGATGTCCTGACTGCCGTCGGCATGATGAGCATCAGTATCCACCACGGCGATCTTCAAGTGCGAACCATAGTGTTTCCGAATGTACTCAATGAGGATGGCCTCATTATTGATAGTACAAAAGCCACGGGCCCCGTGGACAAGGCGCATGGCATGATGCCCCGGAGGACGCAGCAGGGCAAAGGCCTTCTTGACCTTCTGTTCCATCACGGCCTTGGCGGCGGTAATGCAGCCGCCGGCTGCAATTAGATGGGCCTTGGTCAGTACAGCGGGAATTGACGGGATACAAATATGGGTTCTCTTCAAATCATTTTCCGTGGCAACTTTCGGCCGGAATTCCATAACGCCCGGCAGATCCAACAGCCCCTCCTCCACCAATTGATCCCTGGTGTACAGCAACCGTTCTTCCCGCTCCGGGTGATCGGGCGAGATGGCCCAGTCAAAGGCGGGGAAAAAGACCAAGCCCAATTGGGGAATTGTGCATCTTTCTGTATCCACCAAGACGATCTCCTCTTTTCCGAAAAGAACGAATTTCGTCGGGTTTATTTGGGTACTACCTTGATTACATCTGGTTTTACCTGAGCCTTCATAGTAAAGAGCTTGCCTACGGTATAAAAACCTCTGACCATATTAAAGACTTCTTCTTCATCCACTTCAAACTGGGCTTCGGGGTAATAGGCCCCAATCTTTTCCGCGTACCCTCTCGCGCTCTCCAGGGCCAGTTGCTCTGCTTTTCTCCGGTCGAATAAAGCCGGGCGGGCAAGATCTGTAACTTGATCCAGCTCGGGGATGGTCACCTTGCCCAAGGCCGTATCCGCCCGCAACGTAATGGCGGCCGTCGGCCGGCTGGCAGCAGCGCCCACGGCATTGGCCCCTTCATAATAAGGCAAAACCTCATAAGGAACTCCCAACAGATGGGCGATGCGGGGAATATAAAAGGCCGCCGGGCCGCCCAAGCCAATTATTTTCTCCGGCTTAAGACCCCGGGGCACCAAGACCTCCGAGACGGTATAGACGGGACACGAATTCAAATCGGCAAAGATTCCGTTTATGGCTGCAACTGCCTGCTCACAGAAGGCCTGATGGATCTCTTCCGCCAGTTCCCGGGGAGAACCGCCGGTGTTCCGGCTGAAATTCTCCAACACCGTCAATGCTCTTTGGTAATCGCCAAAGGACCCCTGCTCAGTTAGGACAATGGCATCGGTGGGGGTCAAAGCGTCCCCACCCAAAGCCGCCGCTGTCCCTGCCCGCGTCGGACCAATTTTGATCCGGCCTTCCTGGTAACTGACGGTGCTATCGCCGCCCAAACCGATGGAACGGGAGAAGAAAGCTGGCACCAGGGTCTTAAAACCGCCCACAACTGCGCCATCCTTTTCCGCCAGCGGTTTGCCCCCCACCAATACCGCGATGTCGGTAGTAGTCCCGCCGATATCTAAAACCACAACACAAGACTCACTGGGTTCAGTGAGGGCCAATGCCCCCATCACACTGGCGGCCGGGCCGGATAAGATGGTCTCCACCGGCCGGTTAACAGCCTTTTCCATCTCAATGGTCCCGCCGTCGGCCTTTAACAAAAAAACCCTTAGCCGCGTCTTTTGGGCTTCTTGGCCGGTCCTGGCGGACAGAGCCGCCAGCTCCCAAAGCAGGGTATCCCGGATCCGGTCAATGAACTCCCGCTGCAACCTGGCCACCTTGGCATTGAGATAACAGGTGTTGACCCGCCGGGGAAAATTTAGGCGGCCAGAGAGCCGGTGGCCGAGGGTTGGCGGGTAAAGGCCGGGAAACTCCTGTTGAATCAAGTCCTCGATGGCCAACTCGTGCCCGGGGTTTCTTGGCGAAAACTTCCCCACCACCGCCACGGCTCTGGCCCCTTGGTCGACTGCGGCCTTCAGGGCACTGCGGACCTCATCCATAACGAGGGGAGCGGTCTCCCTGCCCCGGTGATCAATGACCCCTCCCACCAAGGAGACGGGGAAGGCAAAGCCCATCGCCTCCGGGGCCAAGCCCGGACCGGTAGTAATGATAGTGGCGACAGGATCCCCCTTCCCCTCCACAATAGCATTGGTGATCAATGTGGTACTCAGGTGAATCTCCAGATCCCGACAGTCAGCGGAGGATATTTCGTCGCTGATCTCCGCCAACGCCTGCCTGGTGCTGGTAAACAAGTCTTCGTGCCTAGTCGGGGCCTTGGCCATCTTGAGCACATGTCCTTGCCCCCCTTGGTCGATCACCAACAAGCAGGCATTTGTGTTGGTACCACCCACATCAATCCCAATTATGTACCTCATTTATTCTCACCCAATCAAATAATACCACTTTTCCCTGTTATGTTCCAGACAACCCCTTGACAGAACAATTCCCCCGCCGCAAAACAAACCAGGGGTAATGGAAAAACTTGGGCCAATGCCGAATGATATAAAACGGTTTTTGATTGGCAGAAGCACCCTGGAGGTGATGGCTTGAACTGTCCGGGCTGTGGCGAAGTCATGATCATCGTGGAATGGGCAGAGGTGGAGATCGACTACTGCCTGCGTTGCGGCGGGGTTTGGCTTGATGCGGGGGAACTAGAGCTCCTCTTAGCCGGCAGCTTAACCGACAGCAAGGCCCGGGAGCACTTCTTGGCGGCTTTTCATCACGTAGCAAAGACCGGAGAGAAGAAGCGCAAATGCCCCCGGTGCCACAAGGTCATGGCCAAGGTGCAATACGGGCAGGAATTGCCTGTCCTCTTTGACAAATGCGTTAAGGAGCACGGGATATTCCTGGATCAAGGGGAATTGGCGGCTCTGTTGACAAGCGCCGGTATGCGGACCGATGAACCGGTCTTTACGTATCTCAAAACACTTTTTCAAGGTAATTAAACCCCTTTTACCTGTAATTTCCCTGTTCCCCAGGTATTTCTCCCGAACCTCCCCCCAAAAATTATGAACCGGAGTGATGGCAATGGAAGTATTTTTTCTGACAATTCTTGGTCTTGCCCTGCTTGTATTCCTCTATTTCGTCGGGTCGTATAACGCCCTGGTCCGTTTGACCAACCAGGTGAAAAATGCCTGGTCCCAGATTGATGTACAGTTAAAACGCAGGCATGACCTGATTCCCAACTTGGTCGCCGCGGCAAAAAATCATGTCACTGCTGAGGAAACTGCTTACGAAAACATTGCTAAAGCCCGCAACCTGGCCCAGGGTGCCAACGGGATTAAAGAAAAGGCCAAGACTGAGTCGGAACTGAGCCGAGCCGTCCACCAATTCCTGGTGGTAGTTGAACGCTATCCGGAACTACAGTTCAATGAATCCTTTCAGGCTCTGCAGGAGGAGTTGTCAGCAACAGAAAATCGGATTGCCTTTGCCCGCCAAGCCTATAATGACCCGGTTCTGTTCCTCAATAACCGCATTGGCACATTCCCTTCCAACATTATCGCTGGAATGTTTAACTTCAAACCCATGGAATACTTTGAATTGGAAGACAGCAGTGAACGGAAGGTGCCGGATGTGGCCAGCCTCTTCCGGGCTTAGGTGAAGATGAAACCGTACGGCATGTGGGAACTAATTGAAGTAAACAAACGCATTGAAGTAAACAAACGCAGAACCCTCCTGCTTTTTCTCCTTATGGGGGTTTGCTTATGGGCTTTGGGGTTCTTTTTCGGCGAAGCCATCACTCCCGGCGGCGGTTGGTGGGGTGTTCTGGTGGCAACGGTGGGCTGGCTAATCATGTCCTGGGTAAGCTATGCCCATGGCGATAGTTTGCTTCTAAATATTGCCGATGCTTGGGAGGTCCCCCCTGAACTTCATCCACAGCTGATCAATATCGTCGAAGAAATGCGGATTGCGGCAGCGGTCTCTTCAGCACCCACCCACCGTTGGCCGAGCGCATAGCAATTTTGCGAGGAATGACAAAGGGAGCGGGTTACGCCCAATATGAACAGGCATACTACCAGGTTAAAAGGAAAAGGGAGCGGCTCATCCCGACCTCGGGCTTAATCAAAAATGAAACAATCACCATTAGAGACGCTTCACCAGAAACCGATGTATTCTTCAACCCAAAACAAGGAATACGGCAGATCACCGACTTGATCTATGCCGCTGAAGGCTACACCTTCTTAACCTGCAACTGTGGTCTGAAGCTTAAAATCCCGCCGGACGCCCTGACAGCACCCTGGCCTTGCCCGCGCTGCAGCCAACCGTTGCAGGCCCCCGTCGCCATTTTGTTCCAGCCCAAACCCGGCAAAGAAAAGCCGCAACCACAGGTTCTGGAGTACACCCGCAGGACCTCTGGCTGGGAAAGTTTTCACTGCACATGCGGCCGTCTACTGGAGTTGTCGCCTATGTTCCAGGGTACACGGTTGATCTGCAGGGACTGCGGCAGCACCATTAATATCCGCTCATCCAGCACCACCACTATTACCAGTTGATTCCCATGGTTATGGCAAATTGGGTAATCCGGTTACAACCTGGCTTTTAGCCGGGCTTTCTTCTTATTTACACCTAAAGAATCCCTGGGTCTTGCCGATATAACACTTAAATAATTGTCATTATTTATTCCAGTAAGGAGGTTGAAGAATAAGGATACTGGTAGAATGGACAGAAGACCTTGCCGTCGGGGTCGAAGAGATTGACAACCAACATAAAGAATTGTACAAACGCCTTAATTCTCTGTTGGAAGCCTGCAGTCAAGGCAAGGGCAGAGAAACCATCAGCCAAACATTGGCCTTTTTAGGTGAGTATACAGTCAGCCATTTCAGCGCTGAAGAGAAACTGATGGCCAAACATAACTACCCCGAAATCGAGCAGCACAAAGAGCAACACAAATGGTTCGTCGAGGCCTTTATGGATCTAAAGAAGCAACTGGAAGAGTATGGCCCTGCCGGACATATTGTGATCAAAACCAACCGGGTGCTGGTGGGTTGGCTTAACAGCCACATCCGTAACATCGATAAGAAACTAGGTCTCTTCTTGCAGGATAAATGAGGATGACTTCTTTTAGAGAACAATAACTTGAAATGAGTAACCCCCGCCAAACCAGCGAGGGTTACTTCTTTTCTTTCTTAAGCATCGGAAGAGCGAAAAACCACTTTTCCGCAAAGCATGGTGAAAACCACCTGCAAGTTATGGTCAAGCACTACAAGATCACCGCGTCTTCCCGGAGCCAGGCTGCCAAGGGAATCCGCCAGCCCCACCGCCCGGGCCGGTGTCGCCGTAACCATCTCCACACCCTCCCTCAGAGGTATCTTCCCCCATGCCACCAGATTACGGACGGCCTCCGCCAAGGTCAAGTAACCTCCGGCCAATGTACCATCCACCAAGCGAATCTGCTGATCTTGCACAGTCATGACCTGCCTCCGGCAGGTATATTCGCCGTCCGGCAATCCCGCCGGTCTGACAGCATCGGAAACCAGGCAGACCCTTTTCGCGCCCTTCAAGCGCCAAACCATCTCCACCATCCGAGGAGCCACATGCACCCCGTCGGCGATCAGTTCCACAAATACATCCTCATTAAGCAGCGCTTCAACCGCCAACCCCGGCTCCCGGTGGTGGATACCGGGCATAGCGTTAAAAAGATGGGTTACGCGCTGTACTCCGCCGGCAAAGGCCTCCCTGGCCAGATCCGCGGAGGCCCCGGTATGGCCCAAGGAAGGATAAACCCCCAGCTCTTTAAGTTTGTACGCTAAAGCCAAACCCCCTGTTACCTCCGGGGCAAGGGTAACCGTTTTAATTACGCCCAAGTATTCCAGGATCAAGCGGTAAAACTCCTGATCTGCACCGCAGAGATACTCCGGTGGCTGGGCACCGGCCTGTCTTGCGTTCAGGCACGGACCCTCCAGGTGCAATCCGATTAAAGCCGGAGCAAATACCGAATCACTCTGCCAAAACGCCTTGACCGCCTCCGCCGCCCGCCGGATCCCTTGGTAAGGTGCAGCCATGGTTGTACCGAGGAAGGCGGTTACACCATGACGCACGAGATGGGCGGCAATCTCTTCCAAGGCCCGGACTTCCCCGTCAAGCACCTCAAAGCCTTTCCCACCGTGGACATGCAAATCAAAAAAACCGGGGCAGATGTAGTTATCACCAAAGTCGTCGACCCGGTCCTCCGGACCAACGGGTAGATCTTCTCCTACGGCAACAATAAGCCCGTTTTCCACCCCGACTCTGCCTGCAAACTCTTGAAAAGGTGTAAGGATCCGGCCTTGTAAAATATGCATCAGCTCACCCGTTACCTGTCGTTGTTTTTTTAGGAAACCCGGTTGCGTTGCCGGTCGCTGTGGCGTTCAAAGGCTAGTTCGATCAGGCGATCCAACAATTCCTTGTAAGGGATACCCGTGGCCTCCCACATCTTCGGATACATGCTGATATTGGTAAAGCCAGGGATGGTATTGATCTCATTGACCAATACCCGATTCCCCTCCCGGGTTACGAAAAAGTCCACCCGGGCCAAGCCCGCGCAATCAATGGCCTTAAAGGCCCGAACTGCCATCTCCCGGATCTCAGCGGTCACCGTCGCCGGCAACTCCGCAGGGATCAATAGTTTGGAGTCATTCAAAATATATTTTGCTTCATAATCATAAAACTCCGCGCAAGGAACAATCTCCCCCGGAACAGAAGCAATAGGGTCATCATTGCCAAGCACACTACACTCAATCTCCCGCCCGTTGATGAACTCCTCCACCACCAGTTTTCTGTCGTAGGCCGCCGCTTTTGTTAAGGCCGCTTTGAGTTGCTCCCGGTCACGGGCCTTGGAGATGCCCACACTGGAACCTAAATTGGCGGGTTTAATGAAACAAGGGTAACCCAGGCAGTCCTCGATCCGTGCAAGGATCTCCTCAGGCGTCTGTTCCCAATCCCTGCGGAGAACCACCAGAAAATCGGCTATCGGCAGTTTAACCTGCTGGAAAACCATCTTCATTAAAGCTTTATCCATACCCAAGGCTGAGGCAAGAACACCGCCCCCCACATAAGGCAGATCAGCCAGTTCCAGCAAACCCTGAATTGTTCCGTCCTCACCAAAGGGGCCATGGAGCACCGGGAAGACCACATCAACCCGATCGGCCAACTCCCCCAACAGACGTCCGTCGGGATTACCCAAGGGGAATCTTAACTCCGCCGGGGCCAAAGCCTCCACTCCCGGCTTAACCTCGCGTTCACCGGCAGCCGCCAGCATTTGGGGAGATACCCCCGGCAGCCACCGCCCTGTTTTTGTAATGCCAATGGGCAAAACCTGATATTTCTCGGGATCTAAAGCCTGCATGATTGAACTGGCCGAAACCACCGATACCTCATGCTCCCCTGAGCGCCCCCCAAAGATCAGACCCACCCGGATCTTGTCACCCATCACCTATCCCTCCGAACGTTCTTAGCGTCATTTTGATTGTATGTTCCATTAAACCCTATAAATTCCTTCCGGTTAAAAATTTTCTGCCAAATTATCTCCCCGAAATGCCCTACCGGAATATTTTAACGCAAGTTCTTGTGGAAATAACAGAGATTCACAAAATGTTAAATTAATCAAAACAGCCCCTCCCGGCAAGAGAAAACGGGGGGACTGCCTTGACCGGCCTTTATGGACTTATGGCAAATAGTTCATGGGGTTGGTGGGCTGGCCGTTGATGCGAACCTCAAAATGCACATGAGGGCCGGTGCTAAGTCCGGTACTCCCAATCAGGGCAATCCGTTGCCCGCGTACAACCGTCTCGCCTTCCTTCACCAATAGGCGGGAATTATGGCCGTAGGCCGTGGATATGCCAGCGCCATGATCAATAACCAAGTAATTCCCATAGCCGCCCCGCCAACCGCTGACCAGGACCACACCGCCGTCCGCTGCCAGCAGTGGCGTGCCCATGGGCGCTGCAATATCAATCCCGTTATGAAATTTCTTCCGTTTTAACACCGGGTGGTACCGGGAACCAAAAGGGGAGCTGATCCGGCCCCGGACTGGCCAGATCATCTGTCCCGTCCCCAGCCTGGCGCCACCGGTCTTCTGGCTGCGCCGGATCTCCCTGGCAATCTCACGGGAGGTTCGTTCATATTCAGCCAAGGCCGCCTCCAACCGTTTCCGGTCTTCCTGAATCGATGCCAGCAGTTTTTCCGACTGCTCCACGTATTTTACATATTTTTTCTTTTCTTCCTCCGCCTGCTGTTGCAACTGGGCGTAGCGCTGCTCCTCATACTCTAACAGCTCTTGCTTCCGGGCAATCTCGGCCTGTTTGGTCTGAATCCGGCGCCGGTCGGAGCTTAATCCCTTAATTGCCGCCAGATCATTTTCTAAATAATACGCCATCGCTTCAAAGCGGGAAACAAACTCCGCAAAGTTTTTTGTGTCAATAAACACCTGGATATAGCCGTCAAAACCGTATTTGTACAGGGCCACCAAACGCTTGTTTAGGTTTTCCCTGCGGGCAGCCTGTTTCTTCTCCAAATCCACCAAGTTATGCTCCAAATTCTTTAATGCGGCCCGTGTGGCATCAATATTGGTTTGGGTCTGCCGGAGCCGGCGGGTGATACTCTCCAGCTTCTTCTCACTCTTGTCCAGGGTCCGTTGGGAGCTAAGCAAGGAATTCATCACTGATTTCTCCCGTTTTTTTTGCTGGGACAACTGCTTTTTCGTCTTACGGATCAACTCGTCAAGGTTATTATCCGCCCGCACCGGCCCCACCGTAAAACTCTGCAGTAAAAAAAGGGCCAACAATGGAAGGAACAGCCTGTATTTTCCTGAGAACAAGATAGTTCACCCCTTCTTGGGGTAGTTCGTGCCGGATTATTTTTTCTCCTTTTTAAAGCAAATAGCGGTTTTTTCCATTAGTTTTACAGCCATCTCCTCAGTTGTTCTTCGATCCCTCGCTGGACCTCAGCAGGGACACGGCCCCGGCCCGGCAGTTCCAGGGAGAAACGGGCCAATTTCTGCCGTCGCTCCTTATAGTCCGGACAGGCCTTAGCGACCAACCGCCAAAAACGGGCGGAATGGTTCATCTCCTTTACATGGGCCAATTCATGCAGGATCACATAATCCACCAGATCCTGAGGGGCCAGCAATAAGCGGTGGGACAAGTGGATGTATCCCCTGGAGGAATAAGATCCCCACCGGCGATACTGCCGTCGTATATCCAACCTGGGCGTACTGACTTGCATCAACTCACAATTGAGAACTTCCATCCGTTCTTGAAATCGCCCCCGGTAGCAGCGGGCCAACGCCCGCCAAACCAAGGCCTCCACCAACTCCCGGCGGAGCCTGCCGTTAAGTCCCCGGGGAATAGTGAGACGCAAAGTACCAGCGACGACCTCCGCCTTCCCGCTCCGGGCCGTGCCATAACCGGCCACGATTTGCAGCCCTAAAAACTCCACTTCCCCTCGGGGTCCAATCTTCCAGAAAGCCACCTAAACTTTACCTCCGTTGCAAACCCATAATCATATTTTCTTGTCCCGGTCCCTCTACTTACTGATTTCTCCAACAAAAAACCGTTTTTGGGCGGTCTTGCCTGATCCGGCACCAAAGAATAATTCTTTTCCTGAGCTGGCATTTGGTGCAAATTACCACGAGGAAATCCAGGGGTTCCAGACGAATCCATCATCCCAAAAATAACGGGCAATTCAGGTACACTCATCTTTTCCGCCAATTTTCAGACCAGACACCGTCGCAATAACCATACTCACTCCATCAACTCCTGGAATTGCAACAACATGAAAGGAGCTGTTGTGAATGGGAATTAAGATTCGCCAAACCGGAAAATGGCTGGCCCTGGGATTTGTCTTATGCGTAGTTGGGACAGCCCACGCACAAGTCTATTATGTAAGGCAGGGTGATACCCTCTACACTATCGCCACCAGGTACCAAACAACCCCAAACCAACTTATGACGGCAAACAGGTTAAGTTCCAGTTGGATCTACCCGGGACAGGCCCTTTATATCCCTCAAGGAAAAACGGGATCCGGCAGCCCCGGCCACACCGTGGCCGCAGGGGATACCCTTTATCTCATTGCCCAACGGTACGGTGTCTCGGTGGAAGCACTCAAACAAGCCAACCTGCTGGTCAGTAACACGATCTATCCCGGACAAAAATTGGTTATTCCTACTGCAGGCAGTGGTTCCACCCAAAACAATGGTCTGTACCGGGTGCAAGCCAACGATAGCCTGTACAAAATTGCCCAGCGTTACGGCATCACCGTCGAAGCATTACGTCAGGCCAATAATCTGAAGAGCACCGAGATTTATGTGGGACAAACCCTGCGCATTCCGGTGCAAACCAGTGGTAGTAACAGCAGCAGCCGTCCTTCTCTTAGTTCCGCGGAAATTGACCTCTTGGCCCGCTTGGTAACTGCTGAGGCCGGCGGGGAATCCTTTGAAGGCCAAGTGGCCGTTGCCGCCACTGTTTTGCGCCGGGTCCAAGATCCCCGCTACCCCAATAGTGTTAAAGAGGTCATCTACCAAGTCTCCGAAGGCCGTTACTATCAGTACAGCCCGGTTTTGGACGGGCGGATCAACCTCCCGGCCAGTGCCCAAGCATACAAAGCCGTTGAATCGGCCCTCGCCGGTTGGGATCCTTCCAATGGCGCCATTGGCTTTTATAATCCGGCCAAAACTACCAACGCTTGGGTACGTTCCCAGACCGTCACCACCGTCATTGGGGAGCACGTTTTCTTTAAATACTAAAGATGAATAAACATAAAGGAACGGAGGGGACGCTCCGTTCTTTTATTATTTGTTCCTTTCCCAATTATTCTTTAAGTTTGCCACCAATCGCCCAGTCCCCGGGGTGAACGTCATTGAAGATAACATAGGTTGACCCCGGCTTGCAGCAGCCCACTTCCACCATGGCCTCCTCGATTCTGCGGGCCAGTTCTTCCTTCTGGGCTTTACTCCGACCGGTAAACCAGTCAATCCGAACCACCGGCATTCAGGCATACCTCCCCAAAGTTGGTCTCAGATAGAATTAGAGAATTCAATGCAACGATCAATAATCCTTTAGCAAATTATCCGTAAAATTTGCTTGGTGACTTCTTTACTCCATTACATTTGCCGGCTTTTTGCGGATCAATTGAAAAAGGCGGGCGCTTATCCCTCCCGCCCATAAAAATCTCCTGCATTTTAATAATGATACACCTTGTAAACCCTGGTTACAACTGAAAACCGGCTGAGAGATAACCCATGTCCACCCCATTATGGTTGTCGCCGACAACCGCCACGTCCATCAGGACTGGGCCGACTTGCAGGCCGACACCGGCCGACAAAGCCAACTCATCGTCAAGGCTACTCTTGCCAACTCCCGCCCGGAGCTTAACCGTATTAAAAATAGTCTGTTCAACCCCGATCCTGTATATATTCTCGTCGGAGGCAAAATTGCGTTCCACGTCAGCCGCCACCAGCAACCCCGTCAGAGGAGGATTAACCGCCACCCCCAAACTTAAGCTTGTGGGAAGCTCTTCAGAGTATTCATAGGCAGTTATCTCCCGGTTCACATAATTGCGCCGGTTTCCGGAAAACTCAAGGTCCGGTCCCAGGTTACGGAGGACTGCTCCCGCCCGTATGGTTTTACCCAATTTTAACAAAGCGCCCACATCAAAGGCTAACCCGTCTGCGCCGGCTTTTTCCACATAGTTCCTCTCCGGAACAGTGGCATCATTTGTATCGTTATATAATTGTAGATCTTCTGAGTGCAAATATTTGACATTTGTCCCCAATGCCAGCACATCCGTGAACTCCCGGGCTAAAGTCATGGCAGCGGCCAAGGTTCCGTTGGCTGCTGCCACCGTTACACCGGCGTTCTCCACCACTTGATAATCGGAGTAGGCCATAGCATTAAAGCCGAGGCCGTTCAGGTTCAGCCCCACCATACCATCCAGGGCCGCATCCTCCGTTGTTAAAGCCGGCAGCTGGCTTTGGTCATAAAGATCCAATCCGTCCAGGGCTTCTTTAGGATCTCCCTTTAAGCCCAGCGAAGGTGTAACGCTGACATAGCGGACTTGGGACAGGCCGGCCGGGTTCCAGTAGGCCGCGGTGGCATCATCCGCCACGGCGGTAAAAGCGCCGCCCATGCCTAAGGCGCGGGCGCCAAAGCCACGGCTCTCCGCCGCCGCGACACCTGCGAGGGATAATAAAAGAACAAGTGCAACAAAGAAGGAACGGTAAAGTAACTTCAAAGCAATCCCTCCAAATCAATAATTGTTTATGGGTTTGCTTCGCCTCTGGAAGGGAAAACGCCTGCTAGATGCGGTTAATTTTTATTGGTTTTTTTGCCAAGGATTAAAAATTAACGGTTCGTTTTGGTAAAAAGGAGGTGATTTATGGCGCGGTTAAGATTGAAGATAACATTTTTCAAGGACAAAACCGGGAGTTCATCCTAAGAAGAAGCAACAAAAGCTTAAGGGGAACGAACGGATTTCGTGAATACTTAAAGCTTGGTCTTCCCGGAAGGAAACTGCAGCCTAAAGACGAATACATTTTGGTGGTATTTCTTTAAACGATTTTCGCGAAAGGTGGGTTTTTTTTGAAACGAGTATTTGGCACCGGCCTTCTCTTACTCCTTCTTGTGATGGCAGGCTGCGGCGGCGGTAGCAACCTTACGCCCAAAATTGCCATCTCCGGTACAATCTATCAAGACAGTTCCAACCCCCTCAATCTCACCACGGGGGGAGCAATGGAAGTAACCCCCCTTGTTCCGTCTACAGGAGGGTTAAGTCAGCCGGCAACGGTAAATGGCACAACTGTCAACTTGAGCAATGGTCAGTTTGTCCTCAATAATATACCCGCCGACCGGTGCTATTTATTAAAGATCACTTACAAAAGGAGTGCGGATGATCCCCTGCCTTTGACTACTTATATCAAGGCCAACGCAAAGGACCAGGAAAGACTGGAAATAATCGTTACTCCCCAGGACTGGGCCGCGGGCCGCTTGGCCTTTGATCTGTTGCGGAATTTCCTCGATACCCGCCTGGATCATAATGCCTTTATCGCCAACTACGATGATTTTTTTTCAGCGATCAAGGCCAACTGCACTTCACCCTCTTTCAGCACTTGGCTGGCGGATACCAACGCTTTCTATTCATATCTGCAGAACGTGACGGTCGATGTTTCACCAATGGCATCGGCACTGAACAATATGCTTCAAGCCACCTTAGTCGATCTCGATGATGAAGATGATGACCTGCGGTTTATCCTGAAGCAGTACAATGGTGACGAAGCTCCAAATAAATGGCTCTCTGACTATTGGATTATGGAAGACAATGATTATGACGAAAGAATATCCGCCATCGGCACCGTGAATGTCTATCGTTTATATGCAGTACGTCAGATCCCAACTGATGGATCTTCGGTCATTCATTTTCGCCTGGAGCTATACAGCAAGCGCAGTTTAACCAACCCGGCTGAACTTTGCCTCGCTTTTCGGTCTCCTGCTTCCCTTACTCCTGAGTATACCTGCACCTTTGTTCCGGCAAGCAGCGATAGTTCCAACAAAGTATACTACGCTCAGGTCACGGAGGACGATTTAACCGAGGTATATGAGGTATATAAAGATGAGAATGGTTATTACCTGGCCCAAGTTATTCCTAACGCTGCGCTTAACTGGCCGTCCAGCGATTATACCAGCATTGATTTAGACCGGTCTTCGCCCTTCCTTTTTAAACTTGAAGCTAATTAGTTTATCCTTGACGAATTACAGCAAAAAAACCGGAGCCCTTGCTCCGGTTTTTTGCTGCTTAACTCCAGCAGCTTCACCCTTGTCTTCGGCAGCCGTCAGTTTGACCCCACCGAAAAACCAGCGGCAATTGCCGCTGCCCGAAATGAACTCCGCACCAACGGGCCCATGACTACGGAGGAAAACCCAAGTTTCTTAGCCTGAACCTCCCAATCGGCAAACATTTGCGGGGGTATAAATTCAACCGCGGGAATTTGGCCTCCGGTGGGCTGCAGATATTGCCCCACAGTTACCATGTCGCAACCGTTTGCCCGTAAGTCCAACAATGCTTCCAGAACTTCCCCGGCCGTCTCCCCTAAGCCCACCATCAGGCCGGATTTTGTCAGGATCCTCGCGTTCAGGTGCTTAACGGTCTTTAGTACCCACAAAGAACGTTGGTAATCTGCCTCCGGTCGTACCTTGTTATAAAGGCGGGCCACCGTCTCCAGGTTATGGCCGAAAATAACCGGCCCGGCTGCAACCACCTCTTGCAACGCCGCCAAGTCGCCGCCGAAATCCGGAGTTAATACCTCCACAATTACCCCGGGTACACGCTTTAATTCCCTGATCACTGCAGCAAAGTGACAGGCGCCTCCGTCAGCCAAGTCATCCCTGGTAACTGAGGTCACCACCACATGCCTTAACCCCAATTCACCGACAGCTGCAACCAAGCGCCGGGGTTCTGTGGGATCCACCGGCCTTGGTACACCGGAGGGCACCGCACAAAAGTTACAGTGGCGTGTACAAAAGGGCCCCATGATCAGAAAAGTGGCAGTTCCGGCAGCAAAGCACTGCCCCCGATTAGGGCAGACTGCCCTTTGACAGACGGTATTTAACCCGTATTCCAGCAGGATCTGGTGGACACGGCGGGATTCGACAGCCAAGGGCGAAGGGACTCGAAACCAATCGGGCAATCGTCCCCGCTTCTGCTGCGACATTCCCCCACCCCCACTTCATTCGTAAAGGCCAAGGCCAGCCAGACCACCGGCCGCTTCCATAACAGCCTCAGTCAACGTGGGATGGGCATGAAGCAGCGAAGCCAGTTGTCCTGCAGTAAGACCGTGACTGATTGCCAAAGTGGCCTCAGCAATCAACTCCGCTGCTCGTGTACCAAAGATCTGGGCACCAATTATCCGCCCACCCTCTTCCGCTGCGACCAGCTTTACCCATCCTTCCCGCTCGCCCAGAGCCAGCGCTTTTCCGTTGGCCAAGTACGAAAATTTATTAACCCTCACCTTAATGCCTTTCTCCGCCGCTTCGGCTTCAGTCAGCCCAACGCTGGCAACCTCCGGGTCGGTAAAAACACACCTGGGTACCACCCTGCTATTGGCAGTGAAAACCCGGGGTGACCTAGCAAAGAGGCCCTCTGCCACCGCCAACCCTTGCTCAGATGCAACATGAGCCAGGTCAGGACCAATATTATTGATATCGCCAATGGCATAGATCCATGGTATTTTGGTCCGAAGATCCGGTCCTACGGGAATTTTACCGCCTTCATCCACCACAAGCCCAGCTTTTTCCAATTGCAACCCTTCCCAAGCGGTCTTTCGGCCCATTGCCAACAAAACCCGGTGCGCTTCCAGAACTTCCCCGCTAGCCAGGCAGAGGCGCACCCCTGCTGCGCCTTTTTCTATCCCCTCAACAATCTGCCCAGTATAGACCCGGATCCCCCTGCGTTTAAAGCTAAGGCTAAGATGTTGGCCCAGTTCCGCATCGAAGGACGGTATTAAGCTGGGGAACCGCTCAACAATGGCTGTTTCTACCCCCAATGCATTAAAGATTGAAGCAAATTCACAGCCGAGGACACCACCGCCGATGATGACCAATGAAGCTGGCAGATCCGCCAGCTTCAGCGCATCATCGGTGGTAAGGACAGATTCACCGTCATAGGAAAAGGATGAAGGAATATATGGTACGGTCCCGGCAGCAATAATGATTCTCTTTGCCTCCAGGATTGTCCTCGCCTGGCCGTTATCAATGGCCAGTTCGCGGGAGGATAAAAAACTGGCTTTTCCGGTGATCAATTCCACACCCTGCTGTTTGAGCAATTGGTGCAGGCCCTTGGCCAACCTGGCAACAACATCGTCTTTTCTTTTAATAATCTTCGCCACGTTTGGCCGAATTTGGTCAACCTCCAAGCCAAAGTCGGCGGCGCGGCGCATACGGGCATACAACTCGGCAGAAGCTGCCAGGGTTTTGGTGGGAATACAACCACAATTCAGACAGACACCACCTACTGCTGCCTGCTCAATCAGACAAACTCCGGCCCCACGCTTGGCTCCGTGCAACGCCGCGGTATATCCCCCGGGACCAGCACCAATAATGACAAGGTCACGTTCCATTTTAACCCCCCGCTCGGAGTATTTCTATTAAATCAAGTCCTTTCCTTCTGACAGAAAACAGCCCCCTCTGCTATAGAGGGGGCTGTTTTTAACATTGATAAGTGTTTTAGTTACCGCTGTACGGTGTGGCATCAGAAATGCTAAAGATGTTGGAACTGTTTTCCAGCCAGCCGGTGAGTTTCATATAAGGCCGTTCATATTCAGCTTTCATGTTGAGATACTCTGTTAAGCTCTCCAAGCTACTACCCATAAAACATT
>DGDV01000012.1:0-44488 GCA_002385625.1 Firmicutes bacterium UBA3943 | reverse complement strand
CCATAAAACATTTATAATCGCCACTGCCGTATTCCGTTAAATCACACTCATCCAAAACAATCCGCATTGCTTCGGTTACGGACGGTTCACTGCTATCTGTGGTTTCTATATTAATAGTACCCGATATCTCGTCACCGTCATTATCTTCTGTTAAATTATAGGTTTTTGTATAACTCTTCTCGGTGTTGGAACCGGTGACCACAATATTCGTGGTTTTGGTGGACGGAATGTATTTAATCCGAACTTCCTCTCCTGTGCTGGAATCTGTTTTTTTCCAGTAACCATCATTCCAAACCCATTTATCAATAGTTTCACCACTGAGCTTCTTTATCTTCGCGGATTGCATGGCAATTTTTTCCTTCTCGTCCCACACTTGTTCGAAATAGGATTCAGATGCTCCTTCCAGGAAATAGGCATTGCTCAGCCGGTTCAAAACCTTGTAGTACAAAGCCGGAGCGCCATTTGTACTAATGGAGGTTCCTCCTTCATCCGTGCCGCTTAAGGCCATCGCTGGAGTACTCTCGTCATATGTTGCGCTCAGACTGATCTTCGTCGTTAAGCTACTCGCATCGGCTCCTTCGGAATAGGTATAGCTGCCGGTGCCAAACTCATCCGCTTTCCAGTCGGCCAAGTCAATTTGAAATGCCACGGTGGAGCCGCCCGCGGTCTTCGTCCCGGTTATCGTACCTGTTATTGAAGAATCCGCATTCTTTGCCAACTCATAACGGAAGGCATAATTTACGCCGCCTTCCTTACGGGTAATCTCGATCTGGTTACCGTCCTCATTAATCTTGACTGTTTCTTCAATAAGGGTTGCATCTTTGGTTTCCTTGGTTGACCCTTCGTACCAACCGTCCTTCAAGTACCAGGGACCATAGGTCTTCTCAGCTACCTGGTGCGTTTCAAAGGACACCTGAATATCGGTTTGTTCAAGGTATTCATCGGTTGCCTGTTGCATGTAATAGGCATCCTCCAGAACAGCTAATAACGAATCCGGAAGTGCCACAGACTTCGCTGCCTTCTTGCCTCCACCGCCACCGCAACCGGCCAGCAAGCCCGCAATCAAAACTGCCATCATGAGACCAAAACACAGCCTTTTCATGCCTTCCCCTCCATAAAATACTTTTTTGAAGAACAACATTTTATTTATTTCGATAGGAGGGGCCGTTTTCCTCCATTGTATTAAAATTTTGTAACGGAAAACATAAAATCTTCCACTGCCTCGAGATATTTTTATAAGAACTCACCGGAAAGATAGGAGTATTTTATTGGCAGCTTCTCTCTGCCGACGCCACCTTTTGACTACCTTGCCCTTCTTGGTTAATCACTTTATGCAAGACTACCACCAAGTCCTCAACTTTGTATGGTTTACTGATAATTCCCTGGAACCCCGCCTCCCGGTACTTGGACAATATCAAATCATTGCAATAACCAGTGGAAATAATTGCCCGCACCGACGGATCAATCTGCTGCAGCACACGGAAAGTTTCCATACCCCCCATGCCGCCGGGAATGGTCAAGTCCACCACCACTGCCGCAAAGGGCTTCCCGCTTAAAAGCGCTCGGCGATAAAGCTCAATAACCTCCTGTCCGTTCTTGGCCAACTCCACTTCATACCCTACATGGTCGAGGATCTGTTTGGTAGTTAAACGTATCGCCTCATTGTCATCCATTAAAAGAATCCGCCCTTGCCCTTCCAGCCGCACTCCAGCCATACCCTCAGAATGTTTTGCCCCTTCCGTTGCAGGCAAATAGATGGAAAAGGTGGATCCGATCCCCACCTCCGATTCGACCTCAATATAACCATTGTGTTCCCTAATAATGGAATAGGACATGGAAAGACCTAGCCCGTTACCATCTGGCTTGGTGGTGAAATACGGGTCAAAAATGCGGTCCAAATGATCTTTGGGGATGCCGACTCCCTGGTCGGTCACGGAGATCTTTACATATTTCCCCGCCGGCAAACTTGCCTTTTCATTTGGTTCCAGCGCAACGTTTTCACCTTGGATGGTTAAAATACCACCATTGGGCATTGCTTGTTTGGCGTTAATGACCAAGTTGTTGATCACTTGACTGATCTGGTCTTTGTCGATCTCAACTGCCCATAAATCATCATCAACCACATACTCACAGAGGATATTGGAGCCACACAAAGTAAACTCGGCCGTCTCCCGCACCAATTCAAAAATGGAAGCGCTGGTCTTGACAGGTGCGCCCCCCTTGGAGAAGGTCATTAATTGCCTGGTCAAGGCGGCGGCTTTATTCAAGGCCGCTTCCAAATCATTTAAATGACCTTGAATGTCTTTGCCTTCCTTACTCATGATCTGGGCCAGTTGAATATTGGTTAGCATACCGGCCAGGATATTGTTGAAATCATGGGCGATTCCCTCGGCTAAAATCCCGAGAGACTCCAGTTTTAGGGCGTTCATATGTTCTTTTTCCATACGCCGCTTGTCCGTTACGTCACGAAAAACCAGAACCACACCGGTATTGATTCCTTTAGCGTTTTGAATCGGTGAACAGCTAACGGTGACCTCCCGCTCAAAGAGATCTTTGGTAACCAAAACGGCGTTACGTTCCAGTTCAAAGGGTTTTTGCGTTTTCAAGACCCGCTTCGTAATGTTGGTATACGGCTCACTGGTCTTATCATCAATTAAATAAAAGACATCATCCAAGGTTTTGCCCACAGCCTCGCTCTGCTGCCAACCGGTAATCTTCTCTCCCATCCGGTTAAGCAAAATGATCTTTCCCTCCAGGTCCGTGGCGATCACGCCGTCCCCGATGGACCTTAAGGTAATCGCCAACCTTTCCTTCTCGTTTTGCAGGGCATCCTCTTGTTGTCTTAAACTGTCGTAGGGTTTGATCAGCACGGTTTTGACTATGGTTTTATAGAAAAAGTAACAACTAAGTAGCTTTAAATATTGGCCTGCAGTACCATACAATGAACTAAGTCCCGTGGTTTGCAAAAATGCCAAATCGGACAGGACCGTTGCAAGCAGAGCAAACGACAGATAACGCCAAAGCTCCCCCTCGAACTTTTTTCGTTTGAAGCAGAGAAGCACCAGGGACAAAACATTAAACGACAGAACAATATAATGGCCAATTGTTTTAAACCTGGTTATACCTGTACCGGGCAGAAAGCAAGCGGGAAAGGTTTTCAGGACAAAGATCCAGGAGAGGACAGCCCCAGTTGCCACAGAATAGCACAAGAGGATCCAGCCAGGTTTGATCCGGATTTTTGTATAAAAAACTATACCCAACAGGATTGATACAGCCTGCAAATACCGGGCAACCAACCAAAGTTGCACAGAAAGGTTTAGACCACCGGAGAAAAAGGCCATATCCTGAGCAGTCAAGATATGCAAGAGATCAATGGTACCAACAAACAAAAATGCTATTTCGATGTACAAAAGGTGGTTATTTCTGTAGTAATCCTTGGCGTTCCAGGCAATTGTAAAAATGGCAAAGGCAGCAAAAACACAGAGCAATTCCACCATGACATGAAAAAGGCTTCCCCTGTAAGCTGCCACCGCCTGTAATCCCGCCAACAACAACAGAAAACCGATGATATTTGTCAAACCACCTTTTGAGGGTTCCATCTTCTCCCTCCTTTTCTTCAGCTTCCGGTGGATCAACCGTATATATCATAACATATAATGGTTAAATATTCCTTATTTAATTTTTCAATTTTGTTTCTTTTTATTGTCAACAAGATCCTAGCCCATTATAAACAAAGGATCGTTGGCGTACTACCAACGATCCTTTCGTCAAATTAAGGAAAATCTCCCTTTCCTGTCGTGTCTTGACAGGCGAAATCGCCTCCGTATCTCCCAAACAGCAACGACGAAACCACCGCAGTGAGGGGAATTACCGCCACCATGCCTATACTTCCAGCGAAGGCGCGGACAATCTCCGAGGCCACCATGTCCAAGTTGATAATCTTGAGGATTGACTCACGATAGGCCATAAAAACAAGGATTAGTTGAAGAGAACTGCCAGTATAAGCCAAAATCAGCGTATTAGCCATAGTTCCTAAGATATCTCGCCCCACATTTAATCCTGACCGGATTAATTCCCCCACGGTAAGCTGGGGATTTACACATTTTAACTCGTAAACCGCCGAGGCAATGGACATACTGACATCCATCGCTGCCCCCAGGGCCCCGATGATAATGCCGGCAAACAATAATCCTTGAATGTCCAAATTAGCTTTTTGGGGAATATATAGGAGCATAGCCGCTTCTTCGTTGCCAAACCCCGTGAGATGAGCTAATTTCCCCACGGATAATGCCAATAGACCCGCCACCAGCACACCGCAGAGGGTCCCACAGATTGCCGCTAGGCTTTTCAAGGAGAACCCACCCACTACCACCATTGTCACGGCGGTTGCCAAGACGGACACCAGGACCGTCACTAACAGCGGGTTATACCCATGTAAAAACCCGGGAAGAAGTACACCCCAAACCAGAACCAGAGTTAAAAAGAGGGCAGCCATGGTTTTCAGACCTTGGCGCCAGCCAATGGCCAACAAAAGTACAATAAAGAGCAAAACCAAGGCGTAAATATATGGCTGCCGCAGGTAATCGGAGATAAACACATCTCTGATTTCTCCGTCTGTCACATCTATGTACAGAACAACCGCATCCCCTTGCTTGACGCGGATATCAAACACAGGATTGTTGGACTGTTCATTGGTGACAATCCACTTTTTCCCTTTGAATTTTCCAGAGGTGATCCCAACCTCAACGACTTGTTGCAAAACGGGTTCGCCAAATATCTCCGAACTAACCTTCTCTTCGGAGAGCACCCGAAGTACCCGGCCCCTTGCCAAAAGATGCTCACCCGCACCTATCCCTTCGGCTGTCTCTGGCTCCGGAAAGTATTCATCCCCTTCGCTTTGGACAACCGGCGCTAACAGTAGAAATAACAAGGTAAATACAGCAAAGAGCCGCCACCTACCTGTTGCACGCCCCATTACGCTCCCCCTTCCCAAAGCTTCTCCCGCTTACACCTCAACGCCAAGCACAGTTCGGACCAGATACCCAATGACAAAGGATAAAGCGGACACACCCAGGCTGATCCCGGACATCTCTAAAAAACGTTTGCGGAAGGACATGTTCTTGGCCACAGAGATATAGAAATTAAAACCGCAGATGATCAGGATAGCGCAGCATAATGTGGCAAACAGGCTAACAATATAGGATTTAAATATAAAATAGGGTAATATAAGCAGAATTACAGTGATAATATAGGCCACTCCCGTGTAGAGAGAGGATTTCAGCGCTTTTTTCCCCGCTTCTCCTTCAGATTTTGTTGACAGGTATTCGGAAGCTGCCATGGAAAAAGAAGCGGCAATCCCGGTGATGAGACCAGCCATTGCGATTAACCTGGTCTTTTGCAAAGCAAAGGATAATCCAGCCAAAGTCCCGGTGAGCTCCACCAGGGCATCGTTTAACCCTAGCACCATTGAACCCACGTAGTTGAGGCGCTCCTCTTCAATTAACCCAATTAATTCCTGCTCGTGGGCCTCTTCTTCCCTGGCGATCTCCTCTGCTTGGGGCACGGACACCGCAATGGCCTCATAATTGGTCTTGGCATGCTCCTCTCCCTTCTCCATTAGCTTGATCCCGAAGGTCAATCCAAGCAGCCTAGCAATCCATTTATATTTAAAGACCTTCCAGCGGTCGGGCAAGACTTCCTGCCCGGTTTGTTGTTGCCAAAAATGATAGTGCCGCAGTTCGTCCTTGGCAATCTCCTGAAGAACCCGGCGGTTGTTCTCATCTTTGGTGCTTGCGGCAAGATCCGAATAGATGTGGTATTCTGTAATCTCACTCTTTTGCACCCGCAAAATCTTGTTTAGCATGTCATGATTGAGATTTGTCACCTTTATTCTCCCCCTTTTCCCAACCAAACCTTGTTATCCCTTCATTATTTCGTGACCTGCGAGAAGTTTCCTTTAACTTGATAAACACGGTTATAAACAAACCGCTGACTAGCCGTTTGACGGTCCATGATGCGGTAACTAATTGGTACCGGGCAGAAAAAAAGCCTGCCATGATCGGCAAGCCCTTTTCTTTTTTCACTTCGCTTTCATTCCGCCGCTTGACCCGCCAACCGCTTTGCCAGTTTTACTGCGCCATAGGCATCGGGGGCGTAGCCGTCAGCCCCGATCTCCTCGGCATACTGTTGGTTAACCACGGCGCCGCCGATCATAAACTTGCAGTCCAACCCCTCCGCCTTGGCCTGCCGGATTACTTCTTTCATCTCCGCCATGGTGGTGGTCATCAGTGCCGAAAGCCCAATAATCTGGGCACCTGTTTCTTTCGCCTTATCAATGATGTCTTGGGCGGGCACGTCTTTGCCCAAATCATGCACTTCAAAGTTGTAGTTGCGTAGCATTAGGGCGACAATATTCTTTCCGATGTCATGGATATCGCCTTTCACGGTGGCCAGGACTACTTTAACCCGGGCCTTGTCCTTCCCACCACCATTATTAGCATTAACCAGTTTCGGCTCCAAAAACGTAAAGGCGCTCTTCATCGTTTCCGCGCTCTGAATCAACTGGGGCAAGTAATACTCCTTCCGGTCAAAGCGTCGGCCCACTTCATTGATGGCGGGTATCAGCACCTCATCAACAATGGCTCCAGCCTCGGCTCCCTCTTGCAGAGCGGTCTCCAGCAAATCCCGGATGATCTCCCGGTCACCCTTGAGGACCGCGTCATAAATACGCTGTTCGACGGTTTTGCCCGGCGCCGCCTTCTCTTGGTTTGCCCTCTCCTCTTTAACTTGGCTGAAACGGTGGATATATCCTTGGCTATTGGGGTCTTTTTGGGTCAAAACATCAAGGGCGGCCTTCAGATCCATGATCATCTCCCCCGCCGGGTTGGCAATGGCCATGGTTAAACCCCGGTCAACAGCCATGGCGAGAAAAGCCCCATTAATCCAACTGCGCTCAGGTAGGCCAAAGGAGACATTGGACAGGCCGATGATGGTGCCACAGCCCAACTCCCGGCTGCACCATTCGATCACCTTCAAAGTTTCCATGGCCGCTTTCTGGTCGGCGGAAACGGTCATGACCAGTCCGTCGACAATGATATCCCATTTCTGATAACCAAAGGCCTGGGCCCGGGCAAAAACCTCCCCGACCAGTCGGCAACGCTCCTCCGCCGTCGCCGGCACCCCGGCGTCGGATAAGGGCAAGAGGATAAACATGGCGCCATACCTTGCCGCCACCGGCAGCAATCTCTCGAGTTTGTGCCGCTCCGCAGAAATGGAATTGAGCAGGGCCCGGCCGGGATAAATCCGTAAGGCCGCTTCGATCACCTCGGGTGTAGAGGAATCAATGCACAAGGGAGCCTCCACAAGCTGGGACAGCAACTCGACCGCCTTGACCATGGTGGCCTGTTCATCAATCCCCGGCATCCCCACATTGACATCAAGCACTGCCGCCCCCTGCTCCGCCTGCTCCACGGCAAACCGACGAACCTCGGAGAATCTGCCCTCCCGGAGTTCTGCCTGCAGTTGCTTCTTTCCGGTGGGATTGATCCTCTCCCCCACAATGGTCAAGGGTTGGTCAAATCCAAGAAACACCGTCTTCCTGGCGGAGGTCAGAGCACCGATTTCAGGTCCCCCAATCACGGGCGGCCGCATCCCCCGGATGTTTTGGACAATGGTTTGGATATAGACCGGCGATGTCCCGCAGCAGCCGCCGATGATCCCCACACCCTGCTCGATTAAGGGGCGGACATACCGCCCAAACTCCTCCGGTGGCAGATCAAAGACGGTCTTTCCATCCACCAAACGGGGTAAGCCCGCGTTAGGCTTGGCCACCAACGGCACTTTGGCGTAGGGTTTCATTGCCGCAATAAACTCCGCCATTTTCTCCGGCCCCGTCGAACAGTTACAGCCCACCGCATCCGCGCCTAGGCTTTGCAGGGTAATCAAGGCGGTCACTGGATCCGTTCCGGTTAAGGTCCGCCCGTCCTCATTAAAGGTCATGGTGACAATAACCGGCAGATCGCAGCTTTCCTTCACTGCCAATAACGCCGCCCGGGCCTCTTGGATATCCATCATTGTCTCAATGACAAACAGATCCACACCCCCGGCCAGCAAGCCACGGACTTGCTCCTTAAAGACCTCCACCGCTTCCTCAAAGGGAAGATCGCCAAAGGGTTGGACAAACCGGCCTGTGGAGGAGAGATCCCCAATCACCAAACCGGCCGGGCCCAGCGCTTGCCGGGACAACTCCGCCAGCCGCCGGTTCATGTCGACAACACGATCTTGTAAACCATACTCACCCAACTTGAGGCGATTGGCTCCGAAAGTACAAGTATAGACCGCTGCCGAACCGGCCTTTTGGTATTCCCGTTGCAGTTCCACGATGGCCATTGGGTGCTCCAGCACCCACTGCTCCGGACAAACACCCGCCGGCATCCCCCGTTTGGTCAGTTCCGTGCCAAAGGCGCCGTCTAAAACCAATATTTTCTCTTTGACAAGCTGAAGAAACTCCTTTTTATTCATATATCTCAACCCCTTCAACCCCCGCAATGGCCAAAACGGATTTCTCTGGGATCAGCATACATTTCTCCGTTAACTTCAGGCCAAGCCGCTCCAATTTAAGCAGGTCATAGATCAGGCGTTGGTTAGCCAAGGGTAGATCGCCATAACCCGGGCTGAACCTTTGTTCAGTAAGTTTCTTTCCTTCTTTGCGCAGCATTTTATTAATAAAATCCATCAACCAGTCCAGCCCGGCATCGGCGGTCTCCGAAGCAACTGCATCCAAGATAACACCCAAAGCAGCATCGCCATGGGTCACCTCCTGGGCAATGCGCTCGACAATGGCCGGTCCCACCGTCGCGGCCATCAGGATCACCTCATCGGAGTAGCTGAGCAACCGGGCCAGGCTCCTGCTGGTAAAGGTCACATCCGGCGCCAAGCAAACCTCAGTCTCATTACGTTCAACAACCTTGAACCGCCCAAAGGCGCCCCGTGTTTCGCATAGCAGTAACCCCTCCCGGATCCCCTTGTCCAACTTTTGTCGCTGGTCCAGATCAAAAACCGTCGCATGCTTCCTGTACCCCAGCCGGGCAAGGATCATCGCCCTGGGAGGAACAGCCGGTATGTGCGTGAGGAATTGGATCTGCCCCTTGTCGTTCATTGGTCACCATCCAAGCCTTAAATTCTTTGAACAATATGTTATCACATATTTTACAGAAGCACTATAAAAACCTCCCAACTTTTCCTGCCCATCCCCCTGACCGGCCGATCCGTGGTACTGCAGCACAATCCGGTCCATCCCAGCCAAGGGACGATATGCCCGGTCACGGGCCCTGGTAGGTAACTCCCCTCCGGCCCTGGTCATTGCGGTATTCGGAATTAGCCGGAGTCAACTGGAGTTATCAACATTACCCACAAATTATCCACAGGCAAAATTCACAGCTGTGACTAACCGGGCCGAAGCCATGCCATGATTGGCCTTCAAAATATCCGGAGAGGGACCAGTAATCCCTCTCCTCTTTAACGGTATTAATTATGCCGGTACTAAATGTATTAGGTCCCCTATCAGGCCCCGGACAAAATCCGGACATCCTCCAAACACAGGTGAAGTCCGCATTTTTTTGCCAGTATCATATTGACCAAAGCTGTATGGTTGAGGTTCATCATACAAAAGCCCGGCAGGAAGGTCACACGGCTGCCCAGGACCGGCTCCTTCCGGATCTCCTTGGCAATCCCCTCAAAGCCGATCATATGGTAAGCCTGCACCTCAATGACCTTTGCTTCTCTGGCGTACTGCGGTCCCACCACCCAGGTCGTCAGCAAACCGGTGGTCTGGTCCGCCGTAATCACTTGCAAAACATGGGGAATAGGGCAACCGGCCCCCATGGGCCGCCCAACCACATAATCACCGGATTTAATCTGAAGCTTCTCCACCAGATCACCGCGAAACGGCAACACAATCTTGCGGGCGGAGAGCTCCCCCGGCAAAGGGGTTAACACAAAGTCGTAGGGATGACCCAAGATGTCGTGGCCACTATAATTTGCCGCCCTATTTACAGTTTCGACGGCCTCTTTCTTTTGGGCAAGATCCAACTGATAATAGGGGCACGCCGCCGGCTCCTTTTGCCCAGCCGCCCACCGGCGAAGCAAGTCGGAGCAGGAGGTCTCCCCGCACAAGCCGCAGTTCTTCCCCGGCGGTTGCCACTTTTTTGCGCTTAATTCCACTTCATTCACCTCGGTATAAACATTCCGCCAGCGGGCCGTCGAGCCTTTGCAGGATGCCGAAGTGGTTCTTCCAGCCCACCTCTTTTTTCCCCACACAGATGGTACAGGTGCCCAAGGGGGGATTGCCCTTAAGCAGCAAACCCTCCTCCTCAACCTCATCGGAGAGGCGGATGAGCTGATATAACCGTTGCAACGACGAACCCTGGAGGGCATTGGTTTCAATCAGTACCACCGAGGGGTGAACCTCCCGGATCTTCTGCACCAGCACCTCCCTCTCGGCTTGGCTGACCAGATCAATTTTGGTCACCACGGCAATATCAGCCAGGCTGACCATTGCCCCCATCTTTTCCGGCGTATGAATCCCGGAGATGGAGCTTAAGACAACAATGCCAAGCCCTTGATTAAGGTAGGGGGAGCAACGGAGACAGAGCCCGGCGCTCTCTACAATAAACAGATCGGCCCCGCCGGCCTTCGCCCAAGCTACCGCATCCCCCAACACCATAACCCCCGCATGATCCGGGCATAAATCCCCTGAATAAACCTTCCGGGTGAGGATCCCGAATTCATTTGCCAGTTCAATGTCTTCATAGGCTTTAACCACATCGATCTTCAAGAAAGCAATTTTTGCTTCGCTGACAAAATGACGGACAATCTGTTTGACCAGCGCCGTTTTCCCTGCTGACGGCGGTCCGGCGATGACAAGTAACTTCACTGTCTTTCCCTGCCTTTCTTCTTGTTTAAGCCGGATCGGCAATGGCCAGTTTACCAGTGATGACCCGGCCCGCGCGCAGGGCCTCCCGGATCTCGCTGATCTTTTTATCCAGTTCAATAAGGCTTTGCGCTGCCAATACTTCTCCTTCCTCCTGCTGCAGGATCTTTTTTACCGCACCGTTCTCCATGATAATTCGTTTCCTAGTATGCAGGGCAATAACCGGATCGTGGGTGACAAAGATGATAATTTTACCAGAACCTTGAATGATTTCCATCACCTCTTGTTTAAAGATGCCGGCATTTTCAATTTCATCCAGCAAAATGATGGGAGCGGCACCAATCAGAATGGCGTCAGCGATCAACAAGGACCGGGTCTGGCCACCGGAGAGCACCGTCACCTTAAGGCCATCGTGGATCTTTTCCCCAGTGAACTGGTTGGCCAGCCGGACGGTTTCCTCCAGGACCTTCTTCTCTGTAATTCCCCTAGCCCGGGCATGAATGGCCAGGAATTCCCCAACGGAAACATCCGCAAAACATTTGGTGTTCTGCGTGATCATGGCGATGGGTTTTGCCGCCGGATTATACCGAATTTCATCATCCGGCGGTTCGTTATTGACCAGCACCCAGCGGCGGGTAGCAGTGTCGCCCTGGGCCAAAAGCTCAATATCAGTGATTAATGCCGTTTTTCCGCTGCCGGTCGGCCCCACAATCGACACGGTCTCCCCGGGCAAAAGAAGGATCTCCTTAAAATTCTCCCGCTGCCCATTACGGTCAAAGCCCGGGAGAATCGTTAAGCTTCGCAGCACCAGTATCAACTCCTCCAGAAAAATCTTGTACAATGTATGCAGGACTTTAAAGCACTGTCCCCTCATTTTTCTTCCCCTTGGCAATTTATCGGTTGTATAATATAATTAATATTATAGCGTTAATCTTTTTTATTTTCTTTATAATTGTCGCTTGTGTAAGCCGGGGTGCCAAACCATGGACAGACTTAGAGCCTTTCTTTTCATCTTAATAACCCTAATCATCGCCCAACCTCTCCACGCCAAGGGAAATCCGCGGATTAACGCCCAGGCAGCGGTCCTCATGGACGCCGGGTCGGGGAAGGTGCTTTATGCCAAAAATGCCTTTTATGCCATGTTTCCTGCCAGTACTACAAAGATCATGACTGCTGTACTTGCTCTGGAACTTGGTAAATTGAATGCCAAAGTACCCATTAGCATCCATGCCGCCACACGAGAAGGAACGGCCATGAACATTTCTCCCGGGGAGACCTGGACTTTACAGCAACTGCTCTATGGTTTGCTCCTGTCTTCCGGCAATGATGCCGCAGCAGCCATCGGTGAATATATCTCGGGTTCAGAAACCAGATTTGCCCACTTAATGACAGAGAAGGCCTGGCTCTTGGGGATGGGGACAACCCAGTTTAAAAACGCCAGCGGCCTTCCCCACGAGGGACACTACACCACTGCTTACGACCTGGCCCTGCTCACGCGCTACGCCATGAAGAAGCCGCTTTTCCGCAAAATTGTCAAGACAAAGGAGATCACCCTAAACGGGCCCGGCGGCGAAGTGACCCTGTGCAACCACAACAAGCTACTCTGGCGTTACCCATACGCCACGGGAGTCAAAACCGGCTATACAACAGCAGCCGGCGGTTGTCTGGTAGCGACAGCCCAGAAAAACAACGTAACCCTGATCGCTGTAGTTATGAAAACCGGTACGATTTACGATGATGTCCAGCAGTTGTTGGAGTATGGTTTCACCCAAACCCGTTAACCGGCAACCTTCCCTTATTCCTCTTACCCTTGGACCATGGGCAAACTACCATAAAATCCATTCCCTGTTGGCCTTTGGCAGAACATTAACAAGTTGTCCACAGAAGTTATCCACATCTGTTGATAACCTAAAAATGCCCATAGACGCATTCCGTCCCCGGAAAGGCTGGCATATTATTGAGAACAGAGATCCCCCTTTACAACCGTCAGACATCAGGGCAAGCGGAGGTGACGATAATGGGTTTCCCCTTTAGTAACTTTGGCGGCTCGGGCATCATCTTCCTTATTTTCTTCTTTATCATCTTCTGCTGCTTATGCGGCGGCTTTAAGTTCTAAACCGGATATTGACAGAACCGGAACGTCACATTACCGTTGGCTTGATAGGGTTACTCCCTATCTTTTTTTGGCCTTGTTCATATAGTATTAATATCGACCCTGTTCCGGCCAGCCATAGATCCTGCCGGGGCCTAGTCGCTCCTACTACACACAAACCGGCCGGCCGATCCGGTCCAAAGGACCCAATAATTCCACGCTAAAGTAAGGTGAGCAACCATGACCAATCAAGAGATCCATGACTGGGCAGAGAAGATCTATGCCCGGGTAAAAGGCGTCCCCGGCGTTGACCGGGAATTAATCATCAAATGCCTGACCGGTATCGCCCTGCTCAAAGACAAAGAAGTCGAAGAAAAACTCCGCCGGCTCCTGCGCTTTGTTTAAACAGCCGAGCGCAAGGAATCCGGCGGATCTTTTCCTTTTTTTGCAGAACCGGATCAAGGGTAAGGCCGGCAATGGGCTTGAGCGGGTCATGATATTGGTTGAAATGCCCGATATAACATTTTCTTGGCCTAGTCCGACCTTGTTCAGACAATCATATAATACCAATACAAGGCGGTAAGTCCTTGAAACTCCGCCGGCTTAAAGGAGGAAACGCAATGTCGGATCTGAAAACCATGATCGGCCGGTTCTTCAATAACAACTGCGCCTTCTGTCTCTTTTTGATTCTTGTCCTGTTGGTGCTGTGCTGCGGATAATCGGCACAGATCCCGCCGCCCGTACCCGGCAGCGCACGCCCGAACCATTTTACCCAGAAAAAATGCCCGGCTATCGCCGGGCATTTTCACTTGCTGATTTTTTATATGAAAAATGCACTTAGCGCCATAAACAAAACAGCAAGGGAGGCGGCGCCGGCCCAAACCTGCTCAACTGCAGCCTCTTTCCCATCTCCCTCATTTTCTTGGAAGATACCCGCCAAACCGATGGCCCCTGCTCCCTGCTGATTCCGCTCCAGGTTGAGACTGCGCGCATTATCCATCAGGAGCTTTTTAATCTCATCCGGCTGCAATGTAGGCCATTTTTCACAAATTTGCAGCACAGCACCGGTAACCAGTGCCGTTGCCATGGAGGTCCCGGTCAGCCCATAATACCCACGGCGATTTTTCAAAGAAATAATCCCGGTTTCCGGCGCCAGTAGATCCGGCTTTGCCTGCCCGTCAATTGTCGGCCCCCGGCTGGAAGAAACAGCAAGCCGATCATCTTCGAGGGCCACGGAGTTTTGATCATCCAAGTTGCCCACAGTAATAATCGGCGGGTGGATACCCGGTGTATTGATGGTTCCCGGTTCAGGTCCGTCATTGCCGGCAGCAGCACAGACCGTAATGCCACGGTTCCAGGCTGCCGCCACCGCCCGGCAGAGGGGATCAAACCGGTAGGACGCTTCGGCGGGTGCGCCCAAGGAGAGATTCAGCGCCCTAATCCCATATTCAGCTTGGTGTTCAAGACACCACTCGATAGCAGCAATGATATCCGAGATCCGGCCCATCCCGTTTGCGTCCAAAGCTTTGACGGCCACAAGCTTTGCTTCGGGGGCCATTCCCCGGAAACGCCCCCGGGATAAGGTCCCGTTGCCGGCAATGATCCCCGCCACATGGGTCCCATGGCCATTATCATCATAGGGCTCCTCCCGGCTATTTACCAGATCATGCCAACCGATAATCCTGTTTTCCGGTCTTGTCAAGTCCGGATGGGGAGCAACGCCAGTATCAATAACTGCTGCAACCATATCCTTCCCGGTAATACCCTGTTCTTGGGCCAGCGCACCACCTGACGTCCTAACCGCCACGTCAAGCATCGTTCGCACGGTGGCATCGTGCCAAATGCGACGGACATAACTGGAGGCGGCCAATCGCTCCAGGGCAGCAAAGGGCAGTTCCACCGCAACGGCCGGGATCAGTTGGGTTCTGCGGCAGATCCGGCCCTGGCTGGCGTCGACCCAACCCGCCACCCGATCATACCGGCCCCCCGCCAATTCGATAATGGCCCGGCATGGGGCATCCGGGTGATCAAGATATTCCCGGCTTTGAAAAACCGGGGATATCTTGGCATAAATCCGACGGTACAAACGTTCTCACCTCCGTTTATGTGATGGATTATTTTACTGCCAAAACCAGCGGATTGTTTACATAATCAAAGCACAATTGCTGATCCCCGGTCAAAACAGGCACTACACACAAAAAAGCCCGGGTTATCCCGGGCAGAGCCAGTTATAGCCTACTAATGTCGGTAAAAATTCTCACCCGCAACATAAGACCAGCAACACCAGGATGAGAAAAAGGCAAAAGGGGTTATAACGACTCCTGAATGCTGCATCCACAGTGTTCTTAGGTGTATCACGGGTGGATCCCGGATAGTTTAAATACAGTCCCATCCCCTCCACCCTCCTTTACTACATCGACTGGCAATGAGGAGAAAGCCCGGGCCTGCCGGGCTTTTTGTTTTTTAGAAGGCACCGCAGCAAAGGACCAACAGGACCAGGATGAGGAAGCAACAAAAGGCCAAATTGCCGCCAAAGATTCCGTCAAATAAACCCTTCACGTTGTCCGCCATTCTCTTAACACTCCTTTTATGGATTTGCCCTGTTTAGCAAGGGCCCCGGGGTTAGCTCGCAATACATTATATAACCTTCTTTCTCCCCATGTACCCGGGCAAATGAAATAAACCGTTAGCTTAAAGGCCCAATTTGTGTTGGTCGACAGCGCTTTTGACAGAATTTTAATGCCCCATGCCTAAGATGGATACAGAGAAAAACAAGGATCGTCCCTGCGCTGTATGATGGAAAAAGAACAGAGCAGGACAGAGAAGGAAGGGGGATGAGCATGGAGCAGCTGGCTCTGAAACCCATCATCCGGAAATACCTTGGGATTCCCTACCGCCATGGGGGCCGGGATCTTAACGGGTTGGACTGTTTAGGCTTGATCCATCTGTTTTATCGGGATTGCGGGATCACCGTCCCCGACGGTGACGGTAAAGCCTACGACACCCAATGGGTTTTGGACGACCCCGAACGGTACCTGCGCGGGCTGCAACAAGTCGGTCGCGAAGTCCCTCTCTATGACCTAAAACCTTTGGACCTCGTCTATTTCCGGTTGCTTGGTTATATCTCCCATGGCGGCATCATGGTTGATCCCTACCGCTTTATCCATGTTATGCAACACCAACGGGTCCATCTTACCCCACTCACGGCCCCTTGGCGGAGGCGACTGGCCGGCGCCAGGCGACTACTTTAACCGGTTTCCAACAACCCGGCAAATCTGTGCTCAACAACGAACAGAACAAAAAAACCGGGGGAAGATCCCCCGGGCTTTTTTCCGGCCTCACCGGCAATTCCGGGCTTAACCGGGTTGCCGTTTAAACCCTACCCCGCGCAACAGTAATGAAAGAAAGAACATAAAGCCCAAAATAATGACGATGGTGGGACCGGATGGTGCATTAAGATAGAAGGATGCCACCAGCCCGGTCACTGAAGCAAAAACCCCCAACGCCACGGAAATAATGATCATCTTCCGCAATGTCCTGGTTAATTGGTAAGCCGTAGATGCCGGCAAGACAATCAGCGCCAGAACCATCAGTTCCCCCACGGCCTTTAAGGAAATAACAATGGTCAGGCCCATCAAAAGAGTCAACAGCAGAGAGATGACAGCCGCCGGTATCCCTGAAACCTCAGCCATCTCCGGATCAAAGGTGGAAAACTGGATTTCCTTGTAAAACAGGGCAATTACCAGGCTCACCAATAGGCCGACGGCCAGGCCAGCCCAGAGATCTGCCGGCGTCACCTGCAGCAGGTTCCCAAAGAGGTAACTCATAATATCCTGGGTATACCGGCGCATCATCCCGATGAACAAGACGGCAAAGGCCATGGCTAAAGAGAAGATGACACCAATGGATGCATCCATCTTCAAACTGGCTTTCCTGCCCAATATTTCAATGAAAAACACCATAATTAAGGTGGCAATGACGGATAGAAGCATCGGATGCCAACCCAGCAAAAGGGCTAAGGCCACACCCGCCAGGCAACCGTGACTAATCCCCGCCCCCACATAGGACATACCCCGCAGGACCACAAAGACACCAATCAACGAACAAGTAGCACCGATAATTACAGCAGCCATCAGACCCATTCGGACAAATGAGAAGGAAAGAAACTCCGTCAAGCAAAATCACCTACCAAAATATGGGGATGTCCATTATGATCATAAACAAAGATCCGGTCACCATAGACCTCTTTCAGGCATTCCTTGGTTAAAACCTCATTAGGCTGCCCGTAAGCAACTAAACCTTTATTCAACAAGAGAATCTTGTCGGCAAAATGCACTATCTCATTGACGTCATGGGTGACCATGACCATGGTGATCCCTTGCTCCCTGTTGAGCACCTCCAAGGTTTCCAGGATGGAAGATTGGGCGGAAATATCCACTGCAGCGGTGGGTTCGTCCAAAAGCAACAACTCCGGGCGCGAGACAATGGCCCGGGCAATCAACACCCGCTGTTGTTGGCCGCCGGACAAGTCGCGGAAAGACCGGTTTCGGTACTCCTCCATACCTACCAGCGCCAGGCTTTCATCCACCAAACGCCAGTGGGACTTATCCACCCGGCGGACCCAACCAATTTGGGCATAAAGCCCCATCACCACCACTTCCCGCACCAAAGCCGGAAAGTCAATGTCGTTCCTGGTCTTTTGCGGCACATAGCCAATGCGTTTTCTGGCCACTTTCAGATGGGAGGTGCCGAACACCCTAATCTCACCGGAGAGAAGCGGTAATAGGCCTAAAATACCCTTAAGCACCGTGCTTTTCCCGGAACCATTGGGGCCAATAATCCCGATAAACTCCCCTTTAGCCACGGCGAAGCTAACATCGGACAAAGCAGTAATTCCGGGATAACCCAAGGTCACCCCGGAGAGACTGAGAATAATCTCCTTTTTCTTGTTCGGATCAGTAATCATTGCAGCGCCGACACCATCTTTTCCACATTAGTTTTCAGTGTTTCCAGGTAGTCCCCGGATTCCACCGTGGTTGGCCATAACAAGACAACCTTGGCCCCGGTCTCCTTGGCCAAAACATCGGGGAGCTGTGGATAGATCTCCTCTCCCACAACAACGGTGACCCCCTGCTCCTTTATGAGTTTGACCATTTCCATCAGGCGTTTCGGGGAAATCTCCTGTTCACAAGTGGTCTCCACCGTCCCCAGGTTATTGAAGCCAAAATAACGGAAGAAATAGGGGAAAGCCGCGGAGTAACTGACAATCTTCCTGCTTTTTATCCCTTGCACCTGCTTTTTCAGTTCCACTGCCGTTTGCTCCAGCTTGGCAACAAAGCGGTCATAATTGGCTTGAAAAGACTCCTGACCATCAGGGCAAAGTTCCACGAGAGCTTGCAAAATATTGTTCGCCGCAATTTTTATATTCCCGGGATCTCCCCAATAGTGGGGATTGCTAAGGGTGTGGTCATGATGGTGCTCTGTTCCTTCATCCATACCATGCTCATGGTCTTCATCATCAGGAAGAGGCTGGATTCCCCGGGAAGCATCAAGGTAAAGCGCCTGCCCGCCCCTGATCTCGACCAACTTATCAAACCAATGGTCAAAATCCAGCCCAACTTTGATTAACAGGGCGCTGTCGGCAACTTGGCGCATGTCCCCGGTGCCGGGCTCGTAATCATGGGAACAAGCAGCCCCCTTGATAATACTCTCCACCAGGACACGATCCCCGCCAATCTGTTCCGTCAGATATTTTAACAGTGGTATGCTGACAGTAACTTTTATCTTCTCCCCGGATAAATTCACCGTTGCTTTTGGTGTATAGGCCAACCTGTAAACACCGATAATCACAATAATTAAGGTGATCATCCCAATTAACAGGGCACGCTTCAAAGAATCCCCTCCCTTTAACCTAATCCCTCCGGTATTTAAAACACGGCAACGTCCTAGGAGGAATGCCCATCCCGGCACGCCGGACAGCGGCCAAACAGTTCAAGGGCATGGCCCCGGATCTCGTAGCCTGTCTGCTCCTCCAGTTCCTGTACGATCTGGTCAAAATGGCAATGGGAAAACCCAATGGTATTGCCGCAACCCAAACATGCCAAAGAATGCCGGCAATCTGGATCTACCAGCTCATAACAATCAGCTTGTCCCAAAGTACTGATCTTACGGATTAGACCGTTTTTCAACAAAATGTTTAGGTTTCTGTAAATTGTGCTCAGATTAATCCGGCATTTGACATTAATCTTGGCTAATATGTCCTCTGCCGCCAACGGTGTTCCCTCCTCCAGGGCCCTGAGGATCTCCCGCCGTTGTTTGGTCAGTTTATACCCCTTTTCCTTAAGTAACTGCAACCTGTCGGTCATTTAACATACCCCTAAACGAGAAATTTTTGCATTTAGATTCTACAACCTTCGCATGATCTTGTCAATCAATTATTCCGGCACCAACCAAAACTTCCGGCTTTTGCGTTAACAGACCAACAATTTGTTAACCGTTTTACCGGTTTATAAAAAAAATAATCCCAGCTTATCGTTTTATGGATCAAATTAACATTTAACGTTAACATCTTTGAAACATAGCTTTAAGCTTAATTTTCCACAGTTGTGGATAATTTTGTGGAAAAGTTGGGGACGGGATCTGATTATCTGACTTTTTTATAAAGTAATATATGCAATATATGCCCAAAAAGGCTGGCGAAAAAGACCACAAAAAAAGACAGTGTAAACTGTCTTCCCGAAACCCGGGGACTACGGACAGTCACCGTGGGGTTCGAGGCCATGATGACAAAAAAGCGTTCCCTGGAAGGGAACGCTTTTTACTTTCGTTATTTGGTGCGCCATCAGGGACTCGAACCCCGGGCCCGCTGATTAAGAGTCAGCTGCTCTACCAACTGAGCTAATGGCGCATTGGTGGCGGTGACTGGATTCGAACCAGTGACACTACGGGTATGAACCGTATGCTCTGACCAACTGAGCTACACCGCCAATTTTGAAGGCATAGATTATTATAATACAAGCAGGATAACTAATCAACATGTTTTTTTCTCCATCCCCGGAGATTTTCTTCTGCCGGGCCTAGTTTGTACCGGCATCATGCAAAAAGCGGCACAAGCCGCTTTTTCTCTTATAGACTGGGGGCCCGGCCTCCGCCGCGTCCTCCGCGTTTAGAGTCGGTGTTCTTCCTTAGCGCCGATTGACGCTCATCAGAGTCCTTTAAAAATCTGGCCAATTTATCCTCAAAGGACTGCTTACTTTGTCTGGGCCGTTCTTGAACCTGACGGATGGAGAGTCCGACCTTGCTGTCTTGCATCGACAAAATCTTCACTTTTACCGTATCGTTCATCTTCAAGTGTTCATTGATGTCCTTCACATAGACATCCGCCACTTCGGAGATGTGAACCAAACCGGTCACACCCGGTTCCAGCTCAACAAAGGCGCCAAAATTAGTGATTCCCGTTACTTTTCCTTCAACAACTTGACCTACGGCCAGCGGCAATTACATATCCTCCCCTATGTTTCCAAATCCAGAAGTTAACATACTATATTATATTCTAAGGGTTTTTGTGTTGTCAAGTCAGCTTAATCAACAATGCAATGAATCACTGAACACAGGGTAAAGGTACTACTACATATCATTAAAAAATGTAATCCCTTTATAAATTTAGATTTTGCATAATCAATCACCGGCAACCCCCTTCATCGAAAGGGAGATCCGCTGCCGTTGGTGGTCAACGCCTAACACCCGGACACGGACCACATCACCCACCGCCACCTTGTCGGCGGGATGACGAACATACGCCTCGGACAGCTCGGAGATATGAACCAGCCCATCCTGCTTGACTCCTATATCCACAAAAGCCCCAAAATCCACCACATTACGGACGGTTCCTTGTAACACCATGCCCTCCCGTAAATCTTCCATTTTTAAGACATCACGACGGAAGATGGGCGGCGGCAGTGATTCCCGGGGATCTCGCCCGGGTCTGGCCAGGGCGTCAGCGATATCTTGCAAAGTCGGGAGCCCTACCCCCAGTTCCGAGGCAAACTCCGTCAAAGCCAGACCACGCAGGGATGCCCGCAGCCGTTGCAGTTCGCTTTTATCCTGCAGATCTGCTAAAGAAAACCCCAACTTGGCCAGAAGTTTCTCCGCAATGGCATAAGACTCGGGGTGAACAGGGGTATTATCCAATGGGTTTGCACTCTCCGGCACCCTAATAAACCCCGCCGCTTGTGTAAAAGTCTTTTGACCCAACCCGATCACGGCAAGCAAGTCCTTTCGCTGCTTAAAGCGGCCGTTTTGTTCCCGGTGCGCCACGATCTTTCCGGCCAAAGCAGGACCAATCCCCGCAACGTAACTCAAGAGCGCCGGTGAAGCCGTATTAAGGTCAACACCGACAAAGTTCACACAAGATTCCACCACAGCGGCCAAGGCGGCTTCCAGTTCTTTTTCGTCCACGTCATGTTGGTATTGACCAACCCCGATGGAGCGCGGCTCAATCTTGACCAACTCCGCCAGGGGATCCTGCAAGCGCCGGGCAATGGAAACGGCCCCGCGCATGGCCACATCCAACTTCGGAAGTTCCTCCCGGGCCAAGGGAGAGGCGGAATAGACAGAAGCCCCCGCCTCACTGACAATGCAATACTCCACCCGATTTCTACCCATTTTCTGCAACAACTCCGCCACCAGCAGCTCCGTTTCCCGGGAAGCCGTCCCGTTTCCGATGGCCAATAAATCTACATTCTCCGTTTTAACAAGTCCCTCCAGGATCTGCAGGGCCTCCTCCCGGCGGTTCTGAGGCGGGTGCGGGTAGATGGTGGCCATGGTCAACAGTTTGCCTGTCTCATCCACCACCGCCACTTTACAACCTGTACGAAAGCCGGGGTCAATCCCCAAAACACGCCGGCCTTTGACCGGGGGTTGTAACAGGAGATGCCGGAGGTTAACACCAAAGATCTTGATGGCCTGTCGTTCGCCTTCTTTCATTAATTCCGCCCGGATCTCCCGTTCCACCGCTGGCAGAAGCAGCCTTTTTACCCCGTCGGCGATTGCCTGCTGCAGATATGTCACTGCACAGGACCGGGGATAACGAATGCTACGTTCCGACACCATCCGGATCAGGCGCTCTTCGTCAAATTCCAACCCGACCTTAAGGACATTCAATTTTTCACCCCTGTTAATCGCCAAAATCCGGTGGGGAGGAATTTTATTGACAGGTTCACGGTAATCCGCATACATTGTGAATTCCCGGGCCTGTTCAGCATCGGCATCCTTTAACTCCGCCCGCAAAACGCCTTCCTTCCACAGAAAAGTCCGCGCCGCTTGCCGGATCTCCGGTTCATCGGTGATGGCCTCTGCCAGAATATCCATGGCCCCGGCCAGTGCGGCTTCGGCAGAAGCAACACCGCGCTCCGGATCAACAAAATCCTCCGCCCACACCAGAGGATTCCCGTCCTCAGACGCATCCTCCGCCAGGCGCTTGGCCAGGGGTTCAAGCCCCCGCTCCTTGGCCACCGTAGCCCGGGTCTTTCGCTTGGGCCGAAATGGCCTGTAGAGATCCTCCACTGCTTGCAGGGTAACGGCTTCTGCAATTGCTGCCTGCAATTCCGGCGTAAGTTTCTCCATTTCCGCCAAGGAATGGAGGACCTCATTTTTTCTGGTTGCAAGATTCCGTAGATAAGTTAGGCGGGCTTGGATCTGCCTTAACTGTTCCTCGTCCAATTCACCCGTGGCTTCCTTTCGGTAGCGGGCAATAAAGGGAATGGTATTGCCCTCGTCCAACAGACGGATAGCCTGTTCCACCTGCCGTGGTTTTACTCCCAGTTCACCAGCGATGACCTGTGCATAATCCACCCTCGTCACCCTCTCCATTGTCTTCCTGCCCTTTTTCTTATTTTCACAGAAAATAGTCCCATCATGACAAGCCTTTAGAAATAAAAAAGGAGAGATTTTTCTCCCCTTCCATGCTCAAGTTATTTTTCGCGGGATTCTCCGGCTTCCAATTTTAGTTCTCGATAACAATCGGTTTCTTCTTTCTGGGAACCGGAATCGCCTCATCCTCCTGTAAAGGCTGGGCCATAATGATCAATTGTTCGCCTTCACGGATCAAACCCTGCTTGCGGGCTTGTTCACTGATGTAATCATCGGACATCCGCCGTGCTTTCTCCAAATACATCCATTCTTGTTGTTTGCTTAACTGATCCAAGCGAGCTTCCCGCTCGCGTTTTTCTCCGTAGTAAGCAGCTCCGGAAACAGCGAACTGGATTAAGGTCACGGTAAAATAACCGATGAGAAACAACAGGAAGAGACTTAACAAGTTCCACCGGGGGCGAAAACGATAACGTTTTTTAATCCGTCGGCGAAGATAATAATGCTCTTCCGGGAGAATAACTGTTTCATAGACCGGTGCTATGTTACCCCGGTTTGCCCAGGTCGGGATGGACCGATTCCCTTCAGCCCGTTCGCTACCTGTCATTCTTCGCCACCCTCCTCATCATCGGTTCCGGCCAGGCCTAAAGCTGTACCCGGCAGGACAATTACCACTTCATAACCTTTCCCTTTTGCCCGATTATATAAAGTGGCCACACTGTTCGGACTCATGCCCAAACGACGTGCAATCTCAGCAGTAGTCGCACCCATTTCCTTAAGTACCACTACTTGACGCTCGCGAAAACTGAGATTTTCTGCGCCACGGATTTCGATCTTCATTATACCATCATCCTTAAGTTTCTACCACAATTTTATTACAAAACTTCTACAAAAATTCTACAGCTCCTTCTTTTTACCCAGGATTTTTTCTGTAAATTTGGCCATTAATTTATTTTTTTGTTTAAAACACAATGTCTTGAGATTCCTTCTTCCCTTGTATCCAAGATATTGTGTTCTCCCCGTCGATGCCAAACAAAAAAGAAACCGCATTTTAGTGGGTAAAACCCCCGATTTTTTTATAATTTAATACTACGACAAAACAATGACAAAAGTTCTTAAGGAAAAAACCCTTCGCTATGGAGGGTTTTTTTGCTCTTTTCCCTTATCGTTTGCTCGCTGGAAGTTCAACCGCTCCCTGGTTTTTCCCCGTCGCCACCACCATAACCAGCGTTCACCCAACCGTCGCCAAGGATAACCCACTGTGGTCAGGAAAGTAACGACGCCCCGGTAAACGGGACGCAGAACCGGGCTGATTAGGAGTGCATAAGCAATGTAGCCAAGACCGAGCCCGAAAAAAACATACAGCCTGAGTTCCAACCAGTTGCCAGCAATTAAACCTACGCCCAACAGAACAAAAGCGCCCAGCCAAAAAACCAGATCCCATACACCCCGGGACAGGGAGCGCCTCCCGAAACGTTGCCCCGACCAGACCAGGTAGAAGTCGTGATAAATACCCCAAGCAAAGCCGGTCAAGAAGACCAGGGCCAGACTGCTAATCTGCTCCGGTAAATTGCCCATGACCCCACCTCGGTAAAGGATATGACCAAAGGAGCCTGGGCAGACCTAGCCAGACTAATCAGCCCTGATCACCCGCCGGAAGACCCAAATAAACAAGATCATCCATAATATGCTGCAGGCCAGAAACAAAAGATGCAAGTGGCGACGCAACCCCATTACCAGTTGCAACTCTCCTGCCATGTGATCCCTCCGGAACTCCGCCCAGTATCCGGTAACCCGCTGAAGAAAATTTCTGGTTTCCTTATATTTGGGCAGACCGTCCTGATCCACATTGCTCTGACCAGCATTATAGGCCTGGAGCGCCAGATCCACCCTGCCGTCATACTTGTTTACCAAGTCCTTTAAATAACGCACCCCGGTTTCAATATTTCTTTCCACGGAAAATATGCAGTCGCCCTCATGGCACAAGTGATCCCCGGCATGGTTCCCCAAGCAACGGGACTCCGGGTTATAGTGCCGCCAGGTCAGCGGCATGATCTGCATCAGACCCCTGGCACCCTTCGGCGAAACTGCCCGCGGCCGGAAATTGCTCTCTGCTTTGATCACCGCCATGATCAGTTGGGGATCAAGTCGGTATTTTAAGGCCATCCCATGGATCACCGCCAGTTCCGAACTGTAAAAAATCTCCGTGTCACCGGTGGCCATTTGCCCATTCAACACCTGCAACAACCGGTTGGTCGGCGTTTCTGTCATGAGAATGGCAATGCCGGTAAAGGCCACAACTACCGAGGAAAAAAGCATAAAAGCATAAATGGTATGGCGATGGGACTGCTCGGATCGTAGCGCATCTAGCAAAAGCAAGGCCGGGCTCAGTACGATCAGTATGATCCAGGCAAAAATCCGCCCGATGCCTGCCTTTTCCGATCTTTTCCGCCGTATTTGTTTATTGTCTGCCGTTTTAGGCGGCATTTCATCGCCCCCCCTTTAAAAACAATGGCGAAAACTAATTCTCTACGCTATCCGGCAAACCCTTTTTGGATTTGTCCCCCTAACACTCCGGGGTTCCCGGAAATACTGCCCAAAGCTTTGCATAAGAAACCCCCGCCGGTCTTGACGGGGGCAATTTCTCTAAACAGCAATACAACAATTGCGTTTCGGACCAACCGCACCATAGCCTCTGGTGCTATAGGCCCGCCCAAATTACATCCGTTCGGGGGCAGAGATACCCAATAGGCTCAGCCCCTTTGCCAAAATGCGTTGGACCACCGCTGCCAGGCTTAACCGGGCATGGCTGACTTCAGGCCCTTCGCCCAGGAAGCGTTTGCGGTTATAGTAGGCATGGAATAAAGTAGCCAATTCCAATAGGTACCCGGTCACCCGGTGGGGTTCGCAGCCCTCCGCCGCAGTAATTAACAACTCCGGAAAACGGGCCACCTGCTCCAGGATCTCGGCTTCGTCATCATCCCAAAGCTCCGCATCCTCCGGCCGCCACCCCTGCCAAGCCACCCCCGCTTCGGCCGCCTGCCGGAAAAGACTGGCGATCCGAGCATGGGCGTATTGAACATAGAACACCGGGTTCTCGCTGGTCTGAGCCTTCGCCAACTCAAGATCAAAGTCCAAGTGGCTGTCGGTACTCCGCATCAGGAAATACCAGCGGGCGGCATCATTACCAACCTCGTTCAAAAGATCCTGCATGGTAATGAACTCCCCACGGCGCTTGGACATTTTAAAGGGTTTACCGCCCTTGAGCAGGTTAATCTGCTGGGCGATCAAAACCTCCAACCGCGCCGGGTCAATCCCCAGCGCCGCCATTGCCGCCTTCATGCGCGGGATATAGCCGTGGTGGTCGGGGCCCCAGATATCAATAACCCGGGTAAAGTTCCGCTCATATTTGTTCAGATGGTAGGCAATATCGGAAATGAAATAAGTAGTCCGACCGTCAGCTGTCCGGATCACCCGGTCCTTGTCATCGCCAAACAGAGAGGTCTTTAGCCAGATGGCCCCGTCGGCTTCATAGAGCAGCCCTTTTGCTTCCAACTCTTTAATTACCTTGTCCACCGCACCGCTTTGGTGCAGGCTCCGTTCACTGAACCAAACATCATACACGATACCATAGTTTTTCAGGTCTTCCTGCTGGGAACGGAGGATCTTTTTGTAACCGAACTCTTTACAAAGCTCCACCCGCTCCTCCTCCGGCTTGGCCCGCAGTTCGCTTCCATATGTAGCTAAGACCTCCTGGGCTAAGTCGGTAATATAGTCACCGCGGTAACCCTCTTCCGGAAATTCCACAGCTTCACCCAGCAACTCCCGGTAGCGCGCTTCGATGGAACGACCCAAAACCCAAACCTGGACGCCGTAATCATTGATATAGTACTCTTTCTCCACTTGGGCGCCACAGGTCTTAAAGATCCGGGCCAAGCTGTCGCCCACAGCGGCCGCCCGCGCATTCACCACATTCATGGGCCCCACCGGGTTAGCACTGACAAACTCTAATTGAATCTTTTCCCCGCGGAGCAAGTCATTATCACCATAGGCCTCCGCTAGCCGTAAAACTTCGGCAGCAGCCTCCCCCAGCCAACTCCGATCAAGGTAAAAATTGATAAACCCGGGCCCGGCGATCTCCGTCCGGCCCAAAAAACCGACCTCAGGCAGGTAGGAGAGGAGCATCTCCGCCACCTGGCGTGGAGGTTTTTTTGCCCAGCGGGCCAGAACCAGTGCGGCATTGGTGGCAAAATGCCCATGTGTGCGGTCCTTTGGCGTCTCCAGCTTAACCGTTTCCTCGCAATCCGGCGGAAAAACCCCATCGGCCTTGGCTCTTTGTATTCCCTGACGAAGGGCTTCTGCCAATTTCTCCCGGATCTCCAACATAAAGGCTGCAGCCATCGCTCGGATCCCCTTTCACAGAACATGTGGTTTTAAGATCACTCAGAAAAAAGGTCACGTTTCCCGTGACCTTTTCCTTCTTTTCCCTTTTCTTAAGAAACCTTACGAAGCTTTGGAACTACTGGAGGAAGTGCTTTGTTTCTCTTCTTTCGAGCGTTTTTTATAATCCGCTTTCCGGTGGTCTGTGACGTAAAAACCTGAACCTTTAAAAATTATGTTCGTGTTGAGACTGATGAGCCGCTGAACAGGAGCTCCACACGTCGGACAGGCAGACAACGGCTCTGCAGTTATGCTCTGGAATGTTTCAAATCTTCCACAGTTGGGACATTGGTAGTCATAGTTTGGCAATGCCGTCACCTCCCTATTTTATGTTCTCAAATTACTATAATTCAAAGGAAATCCGCTGTCAAGAGTTGACGGAAGGTCCTGTGTTATTTTTCCATTAAATTAACGGACCGTTCCTACCGGCGCCGCCAAAGGTTAGTAAACCAACGAACCAGGCTCCACCAGAGGCGGACAAGGAAATTGGCCCGGCCTACCTGTTCGCCGGTGACCACCGGCGCTTGACCCACCGCCTCATTGCCGACTTTGGCCACTAAATTGCCGACGACTGTACCTTTGGGCAAGGGAGCGGTCTTGGGGATCAACACCAGATCCTTCTCCACCTTTGCCAGTTGTTCCCGCTCCACTACGACGGCCAGATCTTCCGCCAGAACCAACGGTGTTTGTCTGGCCCCTTCATTAATACGGGTCTTACCCACGGTCTCCCCTTTCTTGGCCACAATCTTATGGACATAATTACGAAAGCCCTTCTCCAACAAGGTCTTCGTCAACTCCAACCTTTTCCCGTTGGACGGAGCACCGAAAACAACGGAAATCAACCGCATTCCGTCGCGCTTTGCCGTAGCCACCAAACAAAACCCGGCTTCCTGGGTATGTCCGGTTTTCAGCCCGTCCACACCCGGGTATTCACCGATTAGTTTGTTGGTGTTCCATAAGATAAATTCCCCGTTTCGGATGGAATCGGTCTTAATGGAAGTATATTTGAGAATGCCGGGATGTTTGGTGACTAACTCCCGGGTGATTATAGCCACGTCATAAACGCTGGTATAGTGATTGGGATCCGGCAGGCCGGTTTCATTGGCAAAATGGGTGTTCTGCAGCCCCATTGCCTCGGCGCGACGGTTCATAGCATCGATAAACGCCTCGGTGCTCCCGTAGAGATGTTCAGCCACGGCGGTGCTGGCATCATTGGCCGACACTATAGCAATGGCCTTTAACATCTTGTCCAAGGTCATAACCTCGCCCTCCCGCAGGTAGATCTGGGACCCGCCCATGCCCGCCGCATTCCTGTTCGTGGTGATCTTCTCATCCAAACGGGCTTTACCACCATCCACCGCTTCCATAATCAGCAGCATGGTCATGACCTTGGTCACACTGGCGGGCGGGAGCCGCTCATGCTCATTCCGGGCAAAGATGACCCGGCCGGTCTGGGTCTCAATTAAAATACCGGCTTTGGCCGGAAAATACTCAGCTCCCCAGACGCCCTCCGGAATAATGAGAGCAAGGACAAGGGCAAGCATAACCGGCAACCATTTCTTCATTGCATATCCCCCCCTGAGCATCCTCCTTTAATAGACTGACCAGCTTGGCCCTTCTCTATGCCGCTGCCGTCCGCTGCCCCGCCCGGCTTGCATAACCAAAAAATAAGAGGCTGTTAACATCCGTCAACAGCCTTTACGGGCAGACGCCCTCCCTTCCCCCGGGCAAAAACGGGGAAACTGTCTTCAATTTATTTATTTTTATTTAAGAGTGGTAATCTTCGCCATCGTCGCCATGGGGATGATTAACCTTTTACCAGCGGGCAGGGGTTCACTGAGGGACAGATGATTCTCCTGGGCCAATGCTTCCATGGTAGTCTGGTATTTGCGCGCCACCTTCCACCAGGTGTCACCAGGTTGAGTCAGATAAAAGATCATGGTCGAGCGGGTGCCCGGCGCTACTTTGGGTACTACCGCCCAATCATCCACCACGGAAAGATGCTTCTGCTCCAACACTCTGGTTCGCACCATCACTTCCATGAGCAGGCGGACACGGCGTCCGTCCACCGGCTCAAGGGAAACTCCCAGCACATTACCTTCCACCTCGGCCCGGAAACCCTCCTCCGCCACAGAAACCTGCACACTCTCGGCCCAGGCCAAGGCCGTTGTTTTCTCCCAGGCAGCGGTATAAACACCCGGAAAACTTTCCCCGTCACCGGCTGTATATAACAATTTGATCTCCGTAGAACCCTCCAGGAGAATTTTACCCGTTCCACATTCCCCGGAAATCCGGTTGGCCAAGACTTGACAGTGCAAAACCCGGCCAAGCTCAGGCCGGCCCGCAGGCAGTTCCAGCAGCCGTTCCACCGGCAATATGGCGATCTGATCGGCCAGCACATCCTCCAGTTCCAGTCGCCTGCGGTTGATGTCCAGGATTAATTCCGGCGCCGACAGATCCACCACCACTTCTCCTTCGATGAGGCGGTAAGGCGCGACCTCCGCCAGCACCAGGGCTTCAAACCGGAGGTTCTCCTTGCCGTAACTCTCTGCACTGCAAAAAGGAACAGTGACTACGGGAAGAAAGCGGGTATCTTCCCCAATATTCTGCCCGTCAATCTCCAAGTGCCAATGCAAGGCTGGCCCCGCTTCCCGGCTCCATTCCACCTTCATCAGTTCCTCCCGGTCCTCTTCATTCCGGGAAAGGTACACCATGGTAACGGAGAGATCTCCTTCAATTTTGATCTTACCTTTGCCACTCTCCCAATGCAGGTTAACGGGAGTAGCGCGGGTCCAAAGCACCCGAAAGACCGGAGGACAAAGGTAGGGTAGATCCAACACGGTTTGCACCTGGGCCCGGCCCTGATAGGTGCCAAGGGGCTCCGTCACCCGAAAGACCTCTTTGGCCACATTAAGAGCTGCCGGTGGCTGGACCTGCGCATTAACCACCAGCTCCTCCCGTTCCGGCGCAACAATGATACTGACCACCAGGATATCGCCTGCCACCCGGATGACATGGTGATCACCGGGTTCCGCCGACACCCGGAACACCCGGCAGTCCGTCTTCACCCTGTCCCCCGCCGGAACCGTCGGAAGTTCCAGCATATAACTGAAGGAGATCGGCTCCCCCTTTATACTGCAGTACGTCATTGCCGCCGGGACGTCCGGCCCGCTAGCGACGGTTGCCTGACAGACCAGGAAGGGAATCATTTTCCCGGCAATTAACAGTCCTTCCGCAACTGGCTCTGTTACCACATCAACAAGGCGACACTCGATTGATAACACCTGATCGATGGGGGGCTCCTCCGGATTAACCCTAACCTCCCCTTCCACACGGAAATCACGCTCTACCCGAAGGACCTTCTGTTCCCATTCAAAGACCCTGCGCTCGGTATCAACCACGCATAAACCCCTCCCTCTCTCCCCATCCCTGCGCCTTAGGTCTCTTCGGCGCTGTCTCTTTGGGACCTGCGGAGCAGTTTTTTCTCTTCAATATATATGAAAGGGTCCCGCTGTTCATGTCCTTTGTTTGTGCAAAATCTACATCCGGCTGGAATTCTGGCTACATTAAACACATCTGAGGGTCTTTGCAGCCAAGACTATTTTAAGGCCCGGCAGCAATGGTCATGGTCGTATCGTTTCAGCGCAAAATGCCCGCGCCATTTTTCCAGACTGTGGCGGTTGACAGTGTTAATGCCTGTGAAGACCACGCCATGCCAGCCTTCCCGGACAATATCGCCAAGCACCCGCTGCAAAGTGAGGCGATCGGGCAACCATAACCTGGCCGTTTGGCCCTGGTGCTCCACCTCCCAGGATGCCCAGGCGTAACTACCGCAGCGTTCCGGCTGACCTCCGCTTCTCAGCAGATAATAACGGGTTTCTTTTGGTGTAATCCTGTGACGTCCTCCGGTCGTCTCCAAAACAGCCCCCAGATCCAGGTGCAATAAGACCGGCAAGCCATGTAACATACGGCGCCAACGGCCCAATTGCCCCGGTGCGGAACCGCCCTTGACCGGCGGCGGTGTCAAGTGCACGATCAGGCCGGCAACCGCCGGATGTTTCCCGTGGATCTTTAATGCCATGGCAAGCCCCGGATAAGCCAGATGTTCCTCCTCCAGCCACAGCCAGGGGCGCTCATTGGGGTTTAACCGCAAACATTTTCGCAGGGTCTTTCGCAGGAAATCTGGGCCCAAACCACGACAATCCCAGACCCAACTATCCCCCCGCACCCGCCGCTTTTTCAGGAAATCCTGTACAGAGTCACTGTTCACTACAGTTTTTTCCCCTAATTCCGGTATCCTGTCACCCTCTGTATCTGCTGGTACCAGCAAGCCGGTGCATTCTACCGTAGTGTACCATTCACCCCACAACAGCCAGACCTCCCGCCGTGGTATTAAAACCGGCTGGCCAAACCCGGCAAACTTTGCCGGGGAACGCAGGGCGCCGGGAGCCACACCATAACCTTTAGCAATGGAAGACAGTGTCTCGTGCCGGCCAACACGGTGAACAAGCCACGCTCCTTGTTCGACAATCTCCTGTAAGAGACGGAAGAAATCCGGACCGGCCCTCCCATCGGTTTTACGAAAACATAAGCGCTGAAGCAACAAGACAGCTTCTTCGGTTAACACACCAAATTGCCCATCAACCTCCCCCACATACAAACCCATCCCCTTTAACAAAGTTTGCAACCGGTAGACATCTGAGCCCGTCATACCAGTGGAAAGGATACGACCCCCCAGAGGAACGTGTGCCAGAGAAACCAGTTGGTAACCGAACATCGCTGGGATCACCTCGTTCCCCATATCGTATGCCTTTGGACCGGCAGGAGTGTCCACCCTATTGTCAGACACTTTCTTGACACCCCAAGAAGGGTCGAGTACAATTATTAGCAATAAATATAAATGTTCTCCGGTGAGGAAAGGGGTGTCCATGCCATGGCCATGTTCCAGGTTTATGATACAACCCTCCGCGACGGCCTGCAGGGCGAAGGAGTTGTTTTTTCCGTTGACGACAAGATCCGGGTCGTCCAGGCGTTGGATGATTTAGGCATAGATTATATTGAAGGCGGTTGGCCGGGAGCAACCCCAAAGGATCAGGAGTTCTTCCAACGCATGAAAGGAATCTCCCTCAAAAACAGCCGTCTGGTGGCTTTTGGCTCCACCCGGCGTGCCAACAACCGGCCGGAGGATGATCCGATCTTACGGAACCTCCTGGAAGCCGAAACACCCACCGTCACCATCTTCGGTAAGACCTGGGATTTCCATGTCCGGGAAGTTCTTCGTATCACATTGGAAGAAAATTTGGCGCTGATCGAGGATTCGGTGGCCTTTTTGAAGGCCCATGGACGGGAGGTTTTTTACGACGCCGAGCATTTTTACGACGGGTACCGGGCCAACCCCGAATATGCCCTGGCCACAATTGGGGCAGCCATCCGGGGCGGCGCCGATATGGTCATCTTATGTGACACCAACGGCGGAACCCTGCCCAAAGAAGCGCTCCACATTTTCCAGGAGATCAGCAAGAAGGTTACAGTACCCCTGGGCGTTCACTTCCATAATGACACCGGCATGGCCGCAGCCAATTCGGTACTCTCCGTCCAGGAAGGCGCCCGCCAGGTCCAAGGCACATTCAATGGTTACGGTGAACGGTGCGGCAATGCCAATCTCTCAACCATCCTGCCCACCCTGGTTTTAAAGCTCAAGATGGACTGCAAGGCTGCAACCAACCTGACCAAGCTGACTTCCGTTTCCCGGTTATTATCGGAATTGGCCAACTTGCATCACGACGAACGCCAACCCTACGTCGGTGCCAGCTCCTTTGCCCACAAGGCCGGTACCCACGTGGATGCCGTCCAAAAAAACTCCCACACTTTGGAGCACATCGAACCGGCTTCCGTCGGCAATGTCCGCCGCTTCCTCTTGTCGGATCAGGCCGGACGCAGTACCATCCTGAACCGGGCCCGGCAATTGGTACCCAATGTCTCCAAAGATGCAAAGGAGATAAAGGCCCTAACCAACCAGCTTAAAGAACTGGAACACTTGGGCTTCCAATTTGAAGCCGCCGAAGCCTCCTTTGATCTGTTGATCAAGAAGGCCTTTAACCTCTACGAAAAAGTCTTTAACCTGGAAGGCTTCCGGGTAATCGTGGAGAAGCGGGGAGATAATCCTTCCTACTCGGAAGCCTCCATCAAAGTTAGTGTCAATGGCGTGACGGAGATCACCGCCGCCGAGGGCAATGGCCCCGTCAACGCTCTGGACTCAGCCATTCGCAAAGCCCTTGCCCGCTTTTATCCCAAGATTCAGAACGTCTTCCTGACCGACTTTAAAGTCCGTGTCTTGGAGGAAAACTCCGGCACAGGGGCAAAAGTCCGGGTACTCATCCAAACCAGCGACGGGCGCCAAAGCTGGGGAACGGTGGGGGTTTCGGAGAACATCATCGAGGCCAGTTGGCAGGCTTTGGTGGACGGTATTGAATATGGCATCCTCGAGGAAAAAAAGGACAAAGCAGAGAACGGGCAATAATATTTTCTTTGTTCATTTCATTTATAAATCCCCCCAAAAAAAGCTGTGGTTCGCTCAAGAACCGCAGCTTTTTTCATTTCGAAACAACCTAAGACCCATTAGTTACTTCTAAAAGAGATGAGTCAGGAATAAACCGATGAGAATCCCGATGCCCAAGCCGTAAAAGGTCTTTCTCAGCGAGGAAAGATCCCTTCCCAGCGGCAACAGCTCTTTAAACACCAAAAGCACCATGGCTCCGGAGGCAAACCCAAGAGATGCAGCAACAAACCGGTGAGATACCCCCCCTAACAACCCACCCAACAGAGCACCACAAGCCATCGGCAGTTCCACCAGGAACAGGGCCAGCATCACTTGGCGGAGGGAGACTTGGGCCAGGTGCAAAGCTGCCGCCACAACCATTCCTTCCGGCACATTATGGACGGTCATCAACCCTGCCAAGCTAAGCCAGCGCCGCCAATCGACCGCTGCAGCTTTAACCGTTCCCAAGGCTAAACCCTCCGGAAAGTTATGCACACCGATTCCCATCCCCATCAACAGTCCTGTCCGGGCCAGACTACTCAGCGGCAAGATGGTGCTTCGCCGTACCACCAGGCCAGCAAGGAGAATAAAAACCAAACCAAACACACCACCGCCGACCGCCGAATAGTAATTGCTGGCTACGGCCTCCGGCCACAGATCCCATAGAACGACAGCGATCATAATCCCACCGGAGATCCCCACCAGAATACTCTGCTCCCCCGTCTCCCGGCGGGGAAAGATGAGCACACCAAGGCCACCAAGGACGGTGCCCAAAATTCCCACCATAAACCCCAGGACCATTGTGGCCATTAGGGAGCCCATTCTTTCACCCCTAGGCATCTTATGAAGGCCACTGTCGGGGATATGCCCAGCGGTCAGGGGTAAACTAAGATATAAAATCATTGGGGAGAGAAGACTTTGCGTAAACAATTGTTCTTTATCTTACCGGCCGGACTGGCCGGTGCACTAATGGCCATCCAAGGAGGCCTCAACGGATTACTGGGCAAAACCATTGGTCTTACAGAAACCACCTTTGCCGTACACTTAACGGGGCTGGTGACAATCCTGCCCTTCTTCCTGACCAAACTAAACAGCCTCAGCCTGGCGAAGCTTAGTAAAGTTCCCTGGTACGCTTGGTTGGGCGGTTCCCTCGGCGTGCTCATCATTTACGGGGTTGCCCTTAGCTTTCCCCGGCTGGGGGCAGGAAAAGCCACCACAGCCATTGTTGCCGCCCAGTTGTTCACGGCTTTTCTCTTGGATCGCTTCGGCTGGCTTGACCTCTCCCCCCGGCCTTTCCGCACTATGCATCTGGTCGGGATTGCCCTTATCGCCGTAGGCGCTTACCTCCTTTCCCAACAAAAGTAGGCAATAAAAAAACAACCCCAATCCGGGGTGCTTTATCGCAAATTATTTGATATTTAACTTTACTTTCTTCCCTTTACTCTTTACATTTTTTCAGCTTCCGGAGACGGCATTGGCCACCTCAATAATCTTTGCAGGTTCAAAGGGTTTAATGATAAAGTTTTTTGCACCCGCTTCCACCGCCTCTACCACATGGGTCCTCTGCCCCATGGCAGAGCAGATGATGATCTTCGCCTGCGGATCCTCCTGACAAATGGTACGAACAGCCTCAATGCCATTCATCTCTGGCATGGTAATATCCATAAAAACCAAGTCCGGTTTCAGTTGTCGATAAGCAGCCACTGCCTGCGTACCATTGGAAGCCTCCCCAACGATCTCATAACCCGCCTCCGCTAAAATCCGGCTTAACATTACCCGAATAACCTGTGCATCATCACAGAGTAGAACTTTCTTACCCATCCTTGGCTCCTCCTCCGTATAAATTTATAATCAGCAATATTTTAAAAGTGGACGAAAGTGTTTTTAGATCCTTCGCCACTTAAATCCCTTTTTCCTACCCTTTTACTCTTTTCCCTTTTCTCCTTTCTCTTTACCCTTCATACTTCACTGTTTTTTTCACTTTACCCTTCTCACTTTACCCTTTTTACTTTGCTCTTTTTGCTTTTCACTTTTAAAAAAAGTGCGCTTGAAGCAGCGCTTTACTCAATCTCCAAACCATTCTCATCAATTCTTTGGATCTTTTCTTCCTCCCCCGTTTCCGCGGAAAGAAAGATCCGGTAGCGATCGCCGTCTGCCCGCCCCAACACCTCCCAGCAGGTTTTCTCCTTAAATCCTTCGTCCATAACCACCGCTTGGCGAATCTCATCCACCTTCAAATTTGGGCTCAATCCTTTACATACCTCGGCTTCACTCAGCCGCGGCGCCGGAAATGAGCGTTTGGGTCGGTGAAAAGTCAGATAGGTAATGGCCTCAACACCCAAGATTTCCCCGTTATCCTTGGCGCATTGGACTTTGATCATGTCCGGGTAAACTACATAGCCGTCACAGCGGCACACCATGGAGACGGTGGCTACACCGTCAAACTCCTCCGTCGCCACCGGAACCATCTCCGGATAACCGCGGGAAGCAAGGAACGCTTGGACACGCCGGTGAATTTCCTTTATACTCAGACGCGATCCGGTCACTGTCCGTTCTTTTAAAAACCAGGCCAAGTGACCACCCTTGACCGTAATCGCCACTTTGGTCTGTTGCTCCCCCTGCCGGTTATTTTTGGGGGTTAAGGTATACATATAAGTTGCCATATTGCCACGGGTACGTCCGTCATAGCTAATCCGCATCCGCTCTCCTTGCGGCACCATCCGGCGACAAATCTGCCGCCCTTGTTCCACAGAAATCTCCGCCCCTGTCAATCCCCTGGGCTTTTCTGTAAAGTTTAAGGTATTGCCCTCAATCTCCGGTTCAGGAAGGCGCTTTAACCCGTCTTCCAACATATAAAAACTTTTTGTCACTTTATTGGTCCCGGTTGCCTGTCCCGGATCCCCAACCGCGGTAGCAAGCCCCCGGGCATCGTCCCGGTCCACCTGGAGCCATTTTGTCTCTCCATCAAGCATTTCTTCCTGTAATCCCGTCAACTGATTGGAAATATATTTGCACTGATTATGCAGGCTAAGCAGGGTTTTCCGTTCCTTGTCCGAGAGCTTTTGCTGGCGGATATCCCGGTTGGTGGCCATATTATAGGTAAAGGCGCCGACTTGAGCCAGGAAGTCTTTCGTTCTGGACATCTCCACCGATGTAATCGGCAGTTGCCCCAACTCCTCCTGGGCCATATGGGCCTCCCGCCAAATATCCGAAAAGAACCGGGTCAAGATCTTCGGTGAGTTGGCCACCTTACATTTGGCCAATTGGGATTCCAAGCCCGCCACATGCGTAGTTAGCTCAGTAAATGCCCGGTTATACTGGTTTTCCGTCCTGATCTCCAGGCTGCTTCTTGACCTGTATTGTTGATAACCCCAAACCAAGGAACCCACCAAGACAATTGACAATAAAGGAACAAGCCATCTTCTGTCCATAATAAAACCACCCTTTCACTAGTATCCACCCCTAATATTCCCCTTTACCGCCAGGCGAATACATAAGCAAAAGAATGGTTTACAGCTAAATTAGCGAATCTTCCTGCGCCGACCGTCAATCCGTTCGACACTTATATTGGGATAGATTTTCATCACCTGCCGGGGATCACATTCACCGCCCCCAAGACACAGGGAGTTAACACAGGCGGCAGCCATTCCCCAGCGGACACAGTCGGGTAGGTCCATTCCCCGGATTAACCCGACGGCCACTCCGGCCAATAAAGCATCGCCACAACCTACGGTATTAACGGGTTGAACTTTGGGGCAAAAGATCCTTAAAACCTCCCCGGAGGTGATCAACAATGATTCTTCCATTCCCAAGGAAATCAGAACCATGCCCGCTCCCCAGCTAATAACCTCTCTGCCAGCATCGATCCATTGCTGCTCCGTCTCCAGGGGCTGCCCCACGGCCTCCTCCAACTCAGCGAGCTTTGGCTTGACCAGGATCGGTCCCGCTTCGCAGCCAAGCCGCAAGGGCTCGCCAGATGTATCCAGGATGGCGTCGGAACCGGCCTCCCGGATCATATGAATCAACCTGCCATAAATGCCTTCGGGTACGCCCGGCGGGAGGCTTCCGGACAAGATCACCATCAAGCTCTGTCCGGCCAAAGATGTAACCTTTTCCTCCAAGGCTGCCAACTCGTAATGGCTGATCTCCGGTCCCGGCTCCAAGATAGCGGTTTGTTCAATCCCAGGCCCGATCAAAGTGATATTTTGGCGAATCTCACCCCGAACAGGAACAAAATCGGGAATCACCCCCACCGCTAAAAGACTCTGCCGGAAAAACGGCTCGGCTTCTGCTCCCAAAAAACCAGTAGCAGTTACCTGTTCTCCTAAGACCCGTGCAATCTGGGCTGCATTGATCCCCTTACCCCCGGGCATAACATTCTTGCGTTGTACCCGGTTTACCTGGCTCAAGCGCCATTCGTCCAGAAAATAAGTGCGGTCAATAGCCGGGTTGAGCGTAACAGTAGTGATCATCTCCTGCACCTCCCCGCGGATCAGCATAATGCCTCGTCATGTAACCGAATACGTACCGGCAAATCTGCTGCCTGTTCACGAAGGTTCTAAGCTATGCAAGTTCCACTATTTTCTCTTTTGGCTTTTGGTGCAATATATTGGGCAGTTTTCCGTTAATAATCACCATATATTGAATTATAACACCACAAAACACAATTATGGAACCATTAGTTAGATCAGCATTCGTTATCCCGGGCTAAAACCCTTTTCCCCTTTTAGCCCGCAAACAAGGTAATTTCCTTTGGCAAGCCTTTTGCCTGCTTACTTCATCGATCCATTATATTATTCAATGGCAAAAGCAGGGACGTCGCCCGCGGCATCCCTGCCGTTAAATAAAATTAGATCTTGACCAGCTCATATTGTTGTGTCCCTAAACCGATCTTTTCCGCATACTCCAAACCGGCCTGCCAATGCGTCTGTGGGTGTACCCGGGTAAAATAATCTTGGTGTTCGTCCCCATCTTTTTCCGCTAAGATACTGCCCGGTAACACCGGCGCCCCGTTTACCAAATCCGCACAAGCCCTGTCCAACGCCACCGGATCAAAGGAGGCGGCCATGCCAAGATCCGGAACAATGGGCAGATCATTGGCACTCCAGCAATCACATTCCGGCGAAACGTTCATGATAAAGTTGATGTGAAAATGAGGCTTACCCTTTACAACAGCGTAGGCATACTCAGCGATCTTCTCACAGGCTATAACCGCCGATTCATCCCACCTAACCTGCGCGGCATTAAAGCGACAAACCGCCACACACTGGCCGCAACCAACACATTTTTTGTAATCAATCACAGCTTTTTTCCGTTCATTCAGGGCAATGGCCCCTTGGGCGCAGTTGGCCACGCACTGGCCACACCCCACGCAGTATTTTGCCACTATAATCGGCTGGGAAGCCGAATGCATCTCCAGCTTTCCGCCCCGGGATCCGCTGCCCATGCCAAGATTCTTTAAAGCACCGCCGAAGCCAGTCATTTCATGGCCTTTAAAGTGGTTCAGGGAGACAATAATGTCTGCGTCGGCAATTGCCGCACCAATTTTCGCGGTTTTACAATGCTTTAAGGCAATGGGAATTTCCCTGTAGTCCGTACCCTTCAAGCCATCGGCAATAATCACCTGACACCCGGTGGCCAGGGGATTAAAACCGTTTTCCATGGCCGTCTCCAAGTGATCCACGGCATTGGCACGCCTTCCGCAATAGAGAGTATTGGAGTCGGTTAAAAACACAATTGCCCCCAAATCCTGGAGCATCCGGGCCACCCGGCGCACATAATTGGGGCGGATATATGCCAGGTTTCCCGGTTCACCAAAGTGAAGCTTGATTGCGGTGAACTTTCCTTGAAAATCAATCTCTTGTATGCCCGCAGCTTTAATCATCCTCTCCAATTTATCCAGGAGGTTAAGCCCGGGTTTTGTGCGCAGGTCTGTGAAATAGACTCTGGATCCAGTCATTTATGCCCACCCGCCTATTCATGATATTGACTCTATTATAAGGATCTTCCGGGCAAATGAAAAGCAGTCGCCGGAGGTATTTTCGCCAGGACCAAATCTCCCTATTATTTTGCTATAAATAATTTTAATAAATTTCTCAAAAGCAGAAGGATAATTATTAGATGTGTTGTATTAGTAACAATGTTGCAACAAATAAAGGGGGTAGATCTTGTTGGAAAACAAGTATTTCTTAATCTCCTTCTTTTTGTTCTTTGCCATCATTCCTTTGGTCGGCTGGGGTGAAATTTACGCCATGGGAATCGATCCTCAAAGCAACCACCGGTTATTCTATGTCGACAGCCTTCACGACCAGGTGTATTATCCAGCAGCATCCACTTTAAGTGATCAGCCCTTAACCTCGCCGGGCATTTCCCTTAAAGGGGCAAGACGAGAGTCGTTTGCTGCACCCTTGCCGGAAAAAGGCCTTTGCCGCCATGGGGCTGCCATACATGCCGTGAAGGAAAACAAAAATCTCTGTTTCAGATCCCGGGGGCCAACTCCTTATCAAGGATTCTTCCAGATATTACAGATCATTTTCTCTCCAACCAAGGGATAGCCTTTAATGAAAACGTAAGCTGGCAGGGTGGTTCAGAGCAAATCCACCAAAACAGAGCACAGCAGCTTTTGGCTGCTGTGCTTTGTTGCTTTATTTCAGTAAAGTTTTCCACCCTCAAGTCATTAACACTTTCAGGAGAGGTAACAATTTATCCAACAGCTTTGGTTTTACACATTAAATGAATATTAAGAACCAAGGACCTAATGTCGATAGAGATCTCAGAGTTATTTATAATTTACTAAAGAACGAGAAGGCGGTGATGGCCATAAACAGAAAAAGACATGATTCTTTCTTGCTTTATGGCATTGCCGCTGCACTGGTCGGACTAATTGCTGGAATCAGCATTTACATCTTTGTTCGGAATCTGCTGATTAACAATGCCCAATCATCCTTGGTGGAACTGGCCCGCCAAGGCGCAAAGCAGGTGGAGAACCAACTAAATACGCAATTTATTATCCTGGAATCCCTTTCCTCCCTTGATGTGATCAAAGATCCGACCCAACCGTGGAGTGAAAAAAAACGGATCATTGAAGCCATCAATGAACTCAAACTCTCAAATTTAAAGCGCATCAGTCTTGCGGACAGGACAGGGCAGTCTAATACCAGTGACGGAAATAGCCTGTTTATCGGTGATCGTTCATACTTCCTTAAGGCCTTGGCCGGAGAGCGCAATGTATCAGAACCGCTGCTTAGCCGCCTGGATGGCACAATGATTATTGTCTTTGCCGTACCCGTGGTCTATAAAGAAAAAGTCACTGGAGTGCTGTACGCCACCTATTCATTGGAAAAGTTATCAGAGATTACCGAGAACATTCGCTTCGGTGCAAAAGGCAACTCATTTATTATTGACCACGAAGGCAAAATTTTAGCCCACGAAGATCGCTCTTTAGTGTACAATCAAAAAAATGACTTGGCTAAAAACCCACAGTATACAGCTTTAACCAGTTTGATCGAGCAAATGATGGCCGGCCAAACCGGAGCCGGGGAGTACAAATATCAAAACCAGATAAAATTTTTAAGTTTTGCTCCCATCGCCAATACCGGATGGTCTTTTGTTATCGCTGCGCCTCGCTCCGAGGTCTTTGGCAATTTTGATCAGGTATTAACTTTGTTCATATCCCTGCTTTGCCTCATGTTTCTGCTCTCTTCCATCTTTTTTTGGCAGACATCGGCTCTGCACAACACGTTGACAGTAAACCAAACAATTTTAAATAAGGCCATTGAAACGGCGCATCTCGTGATTATCGGCTGCGATCACCGGGGCAAAGTCCTTTCCTTCAACGAATTTGCCGAAAAAAAACTGGAGATCGCCGAAGACCATGTCGTGGGCCATTGCAGGATCCATGATCTGGTGCCGAAGAATAAACAAGCACATATTGACCGCCTCCTCCAACTCATGCAGACCAAATCCTTTACCCAGGCGGAATTCCCCATCTTACGGCACGACAGTAAGAAGATTCATTTTCTGTGGAGCATCATTGCCACCCAGCGTTTTCCCGGTGATCCGGAAGAACTAATCTTCATGGGTATTGACATCTCCGAACGCGTTAAATCCGAACAACTGCTCCGGGCCAATAATAAAAAACTAACCCAATTATACCGGGAGCTTGCCGCCTCTGAAGAAGAATTGCGCCGGCGGTACGAGGAACTCCAAAATACCCAAGAAAAACTGGTACAGAGTGAAGAACGGTATCAATTGGCGCAGGAAGGCTCCAATGATATCCTTTGGGACTTGAACATCGATGAAGATCTCCTCTATATCTCCCCAAAATTCTATGAACTTTTCGGCTATGACAGCAGCGAACCGGTGAACACTTGGCAAAGGTTTATCGGGCTGACCCATCCTGAGGACACCACAGCAGTACGGGAATCCTTAGATCGTTGTTTATCCGGCCAAACTTCCCTCTTCCAGCATGAACTGCGGCTGCGTGCCGCCGACGGCGATTACCGTTGGTTATCAATGCGCGGGAAACTCACTAAAGACCGGAACGGTAATTTACGGATGGCCGGTTCCCTGACAGAGATAACAGAGCGCAAATTCCAGGATCTCCTTATTCAACAGTTGGCCTTTACCGATCATCTTACCGGCCTGCCCAACCGGGCCTCCCTCAACCAAAAATTGGCCAGAGTAGTTCAGCAGGCGACCGCCAAAGGAGTTTCTGGCGCCCTGTTTTATGTGGATATTGATAACTTTAAATTGATTAACGATGCCTATGGCCACTCCTTTGGTGATATAGTTCTGAAAAATATCAGTAAATTACTGCTAACCACTCTGCCCAACGTGGACGTGTACCGCTTCGGCGGCGACGAATTTGTCTTGCTTATCCCCGAGGTCAACGGAGGTCTAGGAGCCCAGGACCTCGCCAACTCAATCATGCAGATTTTTGCCTCTCCCTTTGTAATAAAAGATCGGGTTTTCCACATCTCCTTCAGTATGGGAATTACCCTTTTCCCCAAGGACGGAGAAACCCTCGAAGAGCTTTTGAAAAATGCCGACACCGCCCTTTTCCGGGCAAAAGAAGCCGGTAAGAACCGTTGGTTCCTCTTTGATCAGGCCATGAAGGATGAGGCCACGGAGAAAATGGAGATGGAAAACAGTCTCCGCTCGGCTTTAAAAAACCGGGAATTTTTCTTGGTCTTTCAACCACAGTTTAATCCCGTAACCGGTCAAGTCGTTGGTTTTGAAGCTTTACTCCGCTGGAAAAGCCCAAAATACGGTTTTGTTCCTACCGATCGCTTTATCAGACTTGCCGAGGCCAACGGGCTGATTATCCCCATCGGCCTTTGGGTCTTGGAACAATCCGCCCGCTTTGCCGCCCGTCTGATTCAGGAAGGTATAAACGGTGTGATAATTTCCGTTAACCTGTCCGCTCGCCAGTTGATGCAGGGCGATTTTGTCGAACAAGCCGTTCAGGCTACGGTTAAAAATGGGGTATTACCCAGCCAAATCGGTTTGGAACTCACCGAAACCGCTGTTATGGAATCTTACGAAAACAACTTGGAAACCCTGCGCCTGTTGAAAAATGAAGGTTTCAAACTGTTCCTCGATGATTTCGGCACCGGTTATTCCTCCTTAAGTTACCTTAGGATCTTTCCTCTGGATGCAGTGAAGATCGATAAGTCCTTTGTCGCAGACATCAGCGATAAAAACCATCAACCGCTGGTCCGTTCCATCATTGATCTGGCCCACCAAATCAACTTGAACGTGGTGGGAGAAGGGGTGGAAACACCCGAACAACTTAATTGTCTTACCAATTGGAACTGCGATCAAGTCCAAGGTTACTTGTTGGGACGCCCCGTAGAGGAAGAAGAAGCCGTCAAAATCGCAAAACGGGGTAAGGTTGTGATTCAAAGATCAATGTAACGATCGAGAAAAGCCCGGACACACACCTGTGTCCGGGCTTTTTCCTTTATGAGCCTTTCCTTTGTCCCTGCTCAGATCTTTTTCTTCCCATTCTTGCGCTTTAGCGCCATTTCCCGTTGCCATTTAAACTGGTACTGGATAATATCCTGCTGGGTTTTCTCATGGATGGCAGTAAAGCGAATCGCTACAGCACATCGCCCGTTACCGGCCTTATCAAGCCGGACAATTTCCCCCCGAATGCCCAAGGGTATCCCCAAACCAGGCAGTGTAAACTCGCAGGTTAGGCGTAGGCCACAGATCAGTTTAACCTGATTTTCAACCTCCACCAACATGCCCCCGGCGGAGATATTTTTCCCCTGTCCCTCGATGGTTCTTTCTCCCACCACAAGCTTCACCGGAACATTGATGGGACATCGGAAGAACTGGCGCAATTCTTTGATATCAATGCGTTGCGGCTTGGCAACCACTATTAAACCTCGTCCAAACCACACGTCCACTACCTTTGTTTTAAAATAAATTACTTCTTCGTCTTCATTTTCATTCAAAGCAGCAAGTATAAACTCTGTTCCCGGGTTAACAATAGGGAGTTCCTGCAGTTCAAAAAAGAGCTCCAGTTTTTCCCCGTCAAAGGCGCCGGTTTTTGCGTGATGAACCGTAAACCGTCCTGACGCATCGTTACATTCGACACGAATTTCATGTTCCG